>NZ_BAAJPG010000005.1:0-113870 GCF_057547025.1 Thermus sp. KWY1 | reverse complement strand
GGCAGCCGGAGCCCCGGGCCTCGAGGCCCAGGAGGCCAAGGGAGCCAAGGAGGCCAAGGACGAGTGTGCGGGTTGCGTGGAGGTGAGGGCCCCCATCGTGGGTACCTTCTACCGGGCACCGGCCCCGGATGCTCCCCCTTACGTGGAGGAAGGGGACCGGGTGGAAAAGGGACAGGTGCTCTGCATCATCGAGGCGATGAAGCTCATGAACGAGATTGAGTCGGAGGTTTCCGGGATCGTCAAGAAGATCCTGGTGAAAAACGGGGAACCCGTGGAGTACGGGCAGCCCCTCTTCCTGATCCAGCCGCTATGAAGAAGGTCTTAATCGCCAACCGGGGCGAGATCGCCTTGAGGATTATCCGGGCCGCCAAGGAGTTAGGGATCAAGACCGTGGTGGCCCACTCCACCGCCGACGAGAAGAGCCTTCCCGTGCTCCTGGCGGACGAGGCCATCTGCATCGGACCTCCTCCTTCCGGGCAGAGCTACCTGAACATCCCCAACCTGCTTTCCGCGGCCATCGTGACCGGGGCCGACGCCATCCATCCCGGTTACGGCTTCCTGGCGGAGAACGCCACCTTTGCCGAGATGTGCCGGGACCACGGCATCACCTTCATCGGTCCCACCCCGGAGAACATGCGGGCCCTTGGGGACAAGGCCACCGCCAGGAAGGTGGCGCGGGAGGCCGGGGTGCCCACGGTTCCGGGGACGGATGAGCTTACCAGCGTGGAGGAGGCCAAACGGGCAGCCCAGGAGATCGGCTATCCCGTGATCCTTAAGGCCTCCGCCGGGGGTGGGGGCAGGGGCATGCGGCTGGTGCACACCGAGGAGGAGCTGGAAAGGGCGGTCCAGCAGGCCCAGGAGGAGGCCCGGGCTGCCTTTGGCAACCCGGCCGTCTACCTGGAGAAGTATATCGAAGAGCCGAAGCACATTGAGATCCAGGTCCTGGGGGATGGGGAGAACGTCATCCACCTTTGGGAGCGGGACTGCTCCATCCAGCGCCGGCACCAGAAGCTCTTGGAGGAAGCCCCTAGCACCTTGCCTTGGGAAACCCGGAAGGCCATTGCCGAGGCAGCTGCCCGGCTTGCTCGGCACGTGGGGTACGTATCCGCGGGTACCCTGGAGTTCCTGGTGGATAAGGAGGGGAACTTCTACTTCATAGAGATGAACACCCGCATCCAGGTGGAGCACCCCGTGACCGAGATGATCACCGGCATTGACCTGGTGCAGGCCCAGTTCCGGATCGCCATGGGGGAGAAGCTTTGGCTCAAGCAGGAGGAGGTGGAGGTGCGGGGGCACGCCATAGAGGTGCGCGTCAACGCCGAGGATCCGGAGAAGGGCTTCAGGCCCTCCATTGGCAAGGTGGAAACCTTGCTTTTCCCCGGGGGGCCAGGGATCCGGGTGGACAGCCACCTCTATGCGGGCTACCAGATCCCGCCCCACTACGACAGCTTGATCGCCAAGATCATCGCCTGGGCTCCCACCCGGGAGGAGGCCATCAAGCGCATGGAAAGGGCGCTTTCCGAAACGGTGATCGAGGGGCCCGGACTCAAGACCACCATCCCCTTTCACCAGAAGGTGCTGCAAAACGCCTTCTTCCGCCGGGGGGCGGTCTACACCAACTTCGTGGCCCGGCGGATGGAGATGTAGACTGGGCGTGTGATGGTGGAGTACGAGATCAGCGACCATGCCCTCGAGGGGCTGGTGGCCCATGCCCTTTCCGACCTTCAGGGGGTGCGGCTCTTGGAAACCGCTCCCCGCTCCCTGGGGGAGGTTTTCCGCCGCATGAAGCCCATCAAGGTGGAGCGCACCCCCGAGGGGTTCACGGTGGACCTGGTGCTCTCCGTGGACTACGGGGTTTCCATTCCCGAGGCAGCCCAGGCGGTGCAAAAAGCCGTGGCGGAAGCCCTTTACCTGGCCACGGGGGAGAAGGTGCAGGCGGTGAACCTCACCATAGCCCAGGTGGAGTACCGGAAGGAGGCTCATGCTTAGGCGAGCCAGGGAACTGGCCATGCGGGCCTTGTTCGCCCATACCCAGGGGGGGGTGGATCTGGAGGAGGCCTTCCGCCACGCCTTGGAGGAGATGGGGGGCGAGGAGGACTCCTATGGGGATTCCCTGGACCAGGAGGGCGTGGCCTTTGCCCGGCGCTTGCTGGAGGGATACAAGGCTCATGCGGAAGAGGTGGACCAGGTGCTACGGGATACGGTGGAGGGCTGGGACTTCGCCCAGATGTCCAAAACCGACCTCACGGTGTTGCGCCTGGCAGCCTACGAGATGCTCTACGAGCCCACTCCCTTCGCCCCCCTGATCGAGGTGGCGGTGAAGATCGCCAACCGCTACGGGGGAGAGCACTCGGGAGCGTTTGTCAACGGGGTGCTGGGCCGCTTGTACCGGCGGATCCAGGGGGGTGAGCTGAAGGCGGTGCCCAAGGAGGACTGAGATGACCCTTGCCCGTACCCTTTCCGGCCATGAGGTGGCGGAGACCGTGTATCGGGAGCTGAGGGAAACCCTTAGCTCCCTGCCCTTTGTACCCTCCCTCAGGGTGATCCGCCTGGGAGAGGATCCCGCCTCGGTGTCCTACGTGCGCCTTAAGGACAAAAGGGCCAGGGAGCTTGGACTTTTGAGCCAGGTGGAGGTGTTCCCCGCGGATACCCCGGAGGAAGCCCTTCTCGGGCGCATAGAGGCCCTTAACCAGGATCCGGAGGTGGACGGCATCCTGGTCCAGCTTCCCTTGCCCGCTCACATCCGCACGGAGCGGGTTTTGGAGGCCATCTCTCCCCTTAAGGATGTGGATGGCTTCCATCCCCTCAACGTGGGGAAGCTTTGGAGCGGGGGAGAGGGGCTTTTCCCCTGCACGCCCCTGGGTGTCGTCCGCCTGCTCAAGCATTACGGGGTGGAGCTAAGGGGCAAGGAGGTGGTGGTCCTGGGCCGGTCCAACATCGTGGGGAAGCCCCTGGCAGGCCTCCTCCTGCGGGAGGACGCCACGGTGACCGTGGCCCATTCCCGTACCCGGAACCTTCCCGAGGTGACCCGGCGGGCGGAGGTGCTGGTGGTGGCGGTGGGGCGGCCCCATCTGGTGCGAAAGGAGTGGGTGCGGCCCGGGGCCATCGTGGTGGACGTGGGGGTGAACCGGGTGGAGGGCAAGCTTCTTGGCGATGTTCACCCCGAGGTGGCCGAGGTGGCCTCCGCCCTCACCCCCGTGCCCGGGGGCGTGGGGCCCATGACCGTGGCCATGTTGATGGCCAATACCGTGAAGGCGGCGTTGCTTAGGCGGCATGGAGCTCCTCGCTAACCAGGTCTTTTGGACAGCCATCCTGGCCAACTTCCTGGCCCAGACCCTGAAGCTTTTCCTCTACTACCTGCTGGAGGGCCGGTTCCAATGGGAGCGTTTCCTGGAAACCGGGGGGATGCCCAGCTCCCACTCCGCCACCGTCAGCGCCTTGGCCATGGGGGTGGGCTTCCAGGAGGGTTTTGGCAGCACCTTGTTCGCCGTGGCTGCCATCTTCGCCCTCATCGTCATGTACGACGCCACGGGAATCCGCCGGGCGGCTGGCCTGCACGCCCAGCTCCTAAACCAGTTGGTTCAGGAGCTGCAACAGGTGCTCCAGAAAGGTCCTGCCCCTGAGCCCCTTAAGGAACTCTTGGGCCACACCTACCTCGAGGTCCTGGTGGGAGCCTTGCTGGGCGGCCTGGTGGCCTTCCTCAGCTTTCACCTTTTCCCGGCCGCGTAAAAGGCCAGGGTCTGTCCCAAGAGGAAGACGAGGAGCCCAAGCACGGGGGAGAGAAAGAAGGTGAAGAAGCCTGCGAACAAGGCCAGCACCAGGGGCAGGAGGGGCTTCTTGAAGCGGTGGAAGACCCAGAGGTTCAAAAGGCCGAAGAAAAGGAGGACGCCGAAGGCAACCGTTTCCACGGGGTTTTATTGTACGCCCTTGCCAGCTTGGCGGGATGGGGTAAACTTTTACCGAGTATAAGGAGGTTGCACCCATGCTGACGCTACCGGAGAAAATCCTCTTTATCCTGCTCCTTTTGGCAAGCCTTTACTACGCCTACACGGGCTTTCGCCGCGTGTATCTGGCCATCCGAAGGGGACGGCCGGAGGAGCGCTTTGACCGCCTGCCTGAGCGCATTGGCCGGGCCCTTTGGCTTACCCTTACGCAGCAGACCGTTTTCAAGAGGCGGCCTCTGGTTTCCCTCCTCCACGCCTTCGTCTTCTACGGCTTTGTCTACTACCTCCTGGTCAACCTGGTGGACCTTCTGGAGGGGTACTTCCCCCTGCACACCCAAGGGGGGCTTTGGAACGCCTATAACCTCGTGGCCGATCTCCTCACCGCCGCCATCCTGGTGGGCATCCTGGGGCTCATGCTCCGCCGCTACCTTCTCGCACCCCAGGATTTCACCTGGAATCCCAAGGTGCCTCTCCACGAACGGGTACGCCAGGGAATCCCCCGGGATTCGGCCATCGTGGGGGCCTTCATCACCTTCCACGTGGGAAGCCGCCTGCTTTCCAAGGCAGCGGGCCTGGCCCAAGGGGAGCCCGACCCCTTCCAGCCGGTGGCCAGCTTTCTGGCCACCCTGCTTGCGGGCCTTTCGCCCTCCAGCCTGGTGGTGTTGGAACATTTCTTCTGGTGGGGTGCCTTGGGCTCCATCCTCCTCTTCCTTCCCTACTTCCCCCGCTCCAAGCACATCCACCTATTGATGGGCCCCATCAACCTGGCCTTCCGCCAGGAGAAGCCCGGGGCCCTCTTGCCCCTGGACTTCGAGAAGGAGGAGGAAAAGTTCGGGGCGGAGAAGCTGGAAGACCTTTCCTGGAAGCGGCTTCTGGACGCCTATGCCTGCATCATGTGCAACCGCTGTCAGGAGGCCTGCCCTGCTTACGCCACGGGAAAGGCCCTCTCCCCGGCGGCCATCGTCATCTCCGAGCGGTACGAACTGAATGGGATCCTCCCGGCCTTTGCCAGCGGGCAGGAAAGCCCGAGGCCCCTCATGGACTTCGCCCTGAACGAGGAGGCCCTTTGGGCCTGCACCACCTGCATGGCCTGCGTGGAGGTCTGCCCGGTGGGCAACGAGCCCATGCTTCACATCCTGGATGTGCGCCGGGCCAAGGTGCTCATGGAGGGGGAGTTCCCCCAGGAGCTCAACAACGCCTTCCGGGGCATGGAGCGCTCGGGCAACCCCTGGGGCATCGGCCAGGATAAGCGCCTGGACTGGGCCGAGGGGCTTAGCGTGCCCACCGTGGAGGAAAAGCCTCATCCCGAGGTCCTCTACTGGGTGGGGTGTGCGGCCAGCTACGACCCCAGGGCCCAGAAGATCGCAAGAAGCATGGTGGAGATCCTGAACGCCAGCGGGGTGGACTGGGCGGTCCTGGGCCGAAAGGAAAAGTGCACGGGGGATTCCGCCAGGCGGGCGGGCAACGAGTACCTGTTCTTCCAGCTGGCCACGGAAAACGTGGAAACCCTAAACCAGGTGGCTCCCAAGACCATCGTCACCACCTGCCCCCACTGCTTCCACACCCTGGGCAACGAGTACAAGGCCTTTGGCGGGGAGTACCGGGTGGTCCACCACTCGGAGTTCATCGCCGAGCTATTGCGCTCGGGCCGGCTTAAGGTTTCCGAGGAAACCCGGCGGGTGGTCTTCCATGACCCCTGCTATCTGGGCCGGCACAACGGGGTGTACGAAGCACCCCGGGAGGTGCTCAAAGGGGTGGGCTTCGTCCTCAGCGAACCCCCCAGGAACCGGGAGCGGAGCTTCTGTTGCGGGGCCGGTGGAGCCCAGTTCTGGAAGGAGGAGGAACCGGGGGCCATGCGGGTTTCGGAAAACCGCTACCGGGAGCTTAAGGGCACGGGGGCGGAGGTCATCGCCACCGGCTGCCCCTTCTGCATGGCCATGATGAACGTGGAGGTGGCCCAGGACGAGACACCCCCGGAGGTTTTGGACATCGCCGAGCTGGTGGCCCGGGGCCTTAAGGCCTAGGATTTTGATAGACGGCGAAGACCCGGTAGCCCTCCATCCACCCCTCCCCGAAGGCCCGCAGCACGAGGCCTGGGGGAGGGGTGAGGAGTTCGTAGGGCTCCCAGTAGAAAGGACTTTCCGGCCTGTTGCGCCGCACGGCTTCCCGGCGGCTGAAGCCTTCCACCAGGAGAAGTCCCCCTGGGGCCAAGAGGGGAGGAAGGGCCTTAAGGAGAGGGCGGTTGACGTAATAGCTCATGAGGATGGCGGCAAAGGGGCCTTTGGGAAGGTGCATAAGGGCCTTGGGGTCCTCGAGGTCCAGCTCCACCAGGGTCAGGCCGCGGATGCCTTTAAGCTTTCTTAGGGCCTCGCGGCTTTTTTCCACCAGGACCACGGGATGCCCCCTGTCGAGGAAGTAAAGGGCGTTCCTGCCCAGTCCCCCCGCCAGGTCCAGGACCGGGCCCTTGGGGGCGAAGGGGCCGTAGGCCCGCACCACCTGGGCGGGAGCCCGCTCCAGGGCGGCTTGGCGGTAAAAGGCATCCCAGTCCCTAGGCATGCTTGCGCAAAGCCAGAAGGCTTCCCCCCAAGAGGATGAGGAAGGTTACGCCCCAGAAGGCAGGTTTCGGCAGGTGCCAGGCCAGCTCCGGGCGATGCAGGAGTTCCGCCAGGGTGGCGCTGCCTTCCAGGAGGAGCTTGACGCCGGCCCAGCCCACCAGAGCGTAGGCTACCTTCTCCAGGCTGGGATAGCGTTCCATCACCGCCACCACATAGCCCGCGGCCAGGCGGATGAAGAGGATACCCAGGGCCACGCCCAGGAAGACCAGGAGGAGGTCCTTGGAAAAGGCCACCACCGCCAGGATGGAGTCCACCGCGAAGGCCAGGTCCACCAGGTTGATGAGGAGGACCACCCGCCAGAACTCCCGGGCGGTGGCCTCGGGCAGGGGCTTGGCCTCCGGATGGTTGCGGAAGTGTTGGAGCATGAGGAAGAGGAGGTACAGCCCTCCCAGCACCTGGACCCACCATAGCCGGATCACGTACACGGCGAAAAGTAGGGCCAGACCCCTTAGCAGGTAGGCCCCCAGGACCCCGTAGAAGAGGGCCTTGCGGCGCAGGTGGGTGGGCAGGGGTCTGACCATCACCGCCAGGACCAAGGCGTTGTCCCCGGAGAGGAGGGCCTCGAGGGCCGCCACGGAAAGGAGCACCAGAAAGGTTTCCGGATTCATGCCTCCCCCAGCAGGTAGCGAAGCCCTGGGGCCAGGGCTTGCTTCCACGTTACCCAGTTGTGCCCCGAGGCCCTTTCCCGGTAGGCGTGGGGAACCTTGCGGTCAGCGAGGAGGGCGGCAAAGCGGCGGACTGGGGCCAGGAGCCATTCCAAGAGGCCTACCTCCAGGTAGATGCGGGGTAGGGTTGGCGCCTTTGCGTACTCCTCCAAAAGCCACTCCCGGTCCCGGTAGGCGTCGGTGCCCCCTGGGTGGGCCTTTAGGGCCGGGGAGAGGGCGAGGACCTTTGGGAAGCGGTTCGGGTGGCGCAGGGCCTGCCACAAGGAGAAAAGGCCTCCCAGGGAAGCCCCCACCAGAACGATCTCCCCCAAGGGGCCCTTGCTGCGTTCCACTTCCCCTAGCACCCGGTGGAACTCCTCCTCGTAGGCTTCCGAAAACCGGTACTCCTGGTTCCGGTCTATGGGCTCCACAAAAACCAGGCGTACCGGAGGGATTTCGCCTGCCTCCACCAGGGCCTGGGCCACCTTGTGGAGGCCCGCGGTGCGGTAGAAGGCCACCCCATCCTGGGCCACCAGGGTGGCCTTGGGACTTGTCCCGGTTTCGGCCACGTAAAAGCGCCTTTCCCCCAGGCGGTGCCGCTCCACTTTGGGTTCTTCCCTGGGCTCGGGAGGTGCTTCAAAGCGGTGCCCGGGAAGCCGGACAGCCCGGGGGTAGGTCCACCAGGGATTGTCCGCTCGCTCAGGGTTTTCGGGGTCGGGGAAGGGCCTACCCCGTTCGTCCAGGAAGGCGTATTCCACGTAAGCCCCTTCCGGGAACTCCAGGGTGACGGGGCCTTGGAGGGGGATGGGGTTCCTTTCCCAGTCGGTGAAATCCCCAATCAGGGCCCTGGCCTGGGCCGGGGGGAAGAAGGTGACGGTGCGCTTGGAAACCCGTACCACGGGAATACTCTACCCGGGCCTAG
Source organism: Thermus sp. KWY1 (assembly GCF_057547025.1). Taxonomy (NCBI): domain Bacteria; kingdom Thermotogati; phylum Deinococcota; class Deinococci; order Thermales; family Thermaceae; genus Thermus; species Thermus sp. KWY1. The sequence goes on along the minus strand of NZ_BAAJPG010000005.1, from coordinate 105,745 downwards.
GCCGGACCTAAAGCTTCTCCAGCTCCGGGTAGAGGAGAAGGAGCTCTTCCTCCGTCAGGGCCTCGCCTTCCCTTTCGGGGGTCCAGGAAAGGTAGGCCGCCAGGAGGGTGAAGGCACTGGATCCCGCCAGATCCATGAGGGCTTGCCTGGCCCGGGACCGGGTCAAAGGCGATTGGGGAGGAAGGAGCCTGCGGTCGGCGAGGAGGAGGCTTACCACCAGATAGCGCCCGCCGGGCTCCACCCGGGCCTGGTATGCCTCCAGCGCGTGCTTCTTGCCCTCAAAGTGGCGGAAGGTTTCCTGGTACTTGCTCCGCTCCTCCAGCATCCAGGCGTCGAACCGGGCCAGGACCTCTTCCTCGGAACCCGCCGCCACCTGGTAATCCCCAAAGCGCCAGGCGGGCTCCTCCCTGAGGAGCAAGAGGGCCGCCTCGTCCAGCAGGTCGGCGAGGCCTTTGGCCGAGGTGGTGTCCGCTTCCTCGGCCAGCTGCCTTAGCGCCTTTTGCACCTGGGGGCGGGCCAGGAGGGCCAGGCGCAACCTGGCCACGCTGGCGGTGGGCCCTTCCCCCGCTTGGCGGAGCCCCCGCACCATGTAGGCGGTCACCAAGACCAGGCCTAAGACCACCAGGACGGGTACAATGCCTAGGCTTCCCCCTCCCCCGGGGTAGACCACCACCGGGCCAGGATACGAGGGATAGGAGGGGGCCGGGCTTGGGAAGACCGGGGCTGGCCCCGGGCTCATGGGTGGTGGGCTGGGGCTGTAGGGACGCCCACCTGCGCCGCCCCCGCTCTTCTGGGCCAAGGCCAGGGCCAGTACCAGAAGCAAAGCCCAGAGGAAGCGGCGCATGGCTTTAAGCTTACGCCAAGGGTGGGGCCTTTGTGCTAAAGCCCATGATGCAGTAAACTTGACATAGGTAGGCTTAGGATATGGACGAGATCAAGGAAAGGAGGGAAACCATGCTACCAGAAACCCTGCCCGTTTGCCCGGTGAGGGGCTCGGTCATCTACCCCACCATGGTGATGCCCATCGATGCCGGTAGGCCCATCTCCATCCGGGCCATCGACGAGGCCTTGGCCCGGGAGAGGGTGCTTCTCATCGTGAGCCAGAAGGACAAGGAGGTGGAAAACCCCAAGCCCTCAGACCTCTACGAGGTGGGGACCGCCTGCAACATCCTCAAGATGCGCAAGAACCCGGACGGCTCCGTCCAGGTGCTGGTCCAGGCCTTTGCCCGGGTGCGGGTGAAGGAATGGCTGGACCTGGGGGACCACCTCGAGGCCAGGGGGGAGGTTCTCTCCGATGAACCCGCTGACCCCACCTTGGTCAAGGCCCTGGTGCGGGAGGTGAAGGACAAGTTCCAGGCCCTCCTTAAGGAGGGTAAGTACCTGGCTCCCGAGGTGGCCCAGTTCGTCTTGAACCTGGAAGACCCGAGCCAGCTCGCCGATTACATCGCCTTCCACATGGACTTCCGCTTGGAGGACAAGCAGAGGGTTTTGGAAACCCAAAATGTGGCGGAGAGGCTAAAGCGGGTTTTGGTTCTCCTCGAGGCGGAGCTGGAGCTCATCGAAACGCAAAGGCGCATCCAGCAGCAGGTCAAGGAGGAGATCGACCGTAACCAGCGGGAGTACTTCCTGCGGGAGCAGATGAAGGCCATCCAGCGGGAGCTCCATGGGGAGGAGGGGGCCGAGGAGGTGGAGGAGTTCCGCAGGAAGGTGGAGGAACTCAACCTGCCCCCCGTGGTGCGGCAGGAGGTGGAGCGGGAACTGAACCGCTTCGCCCGCATGCACCCCGATTCCGCCGAGGCCAGCGTCATTCGCACCTACCTGGACTGGATCGTGAACCTCCCCTGGAACATCCGCACCGAGGACAACCTGGATCTAAACCGGGCCAAGGAGATCCTGGAAAGGGATCACTACGGTTTGGAGAAGGTAAAGGATCGGGTTCTTGAGTACCTGGCGGTGCGGAAGCTCAAGGCGGAGCGGGCCAAGCGGGGGGAAATCCCACCGGACGAGGTGAACAAAGGGCCCATCCTCCTCTTCGTGGGGCCCCCTGGGGTGGGGAAGACCTCCATCGCCAAGAGCATCGCCGAGGCCCTGGGCCGCAAGTACGTGCGGATCTCTTTGGGCGGCGTGCGGGATGAATCCGACATCCGGGGGCATCGGCGCACCTACATCGGGGCCATGCCCGGACGCATCATCCAGGGCCTGCGCCAGGCGGGCACCAAGAACCCCGTCTTCCTCCTGGACGAGGTGGATAAGCTGGGCATCTCCTACCAGGGGGACCCCGCGGCGGCCCTCTTGGAGGTGCTGGACCCCGCCCAGAACAAGGAGTTTGTGGACCACTACCTGGGGGTGCCCTTTGACCTCTCCGAGGTGATGTTCATCTGCACCGCCAACTTCCCCCAGAACATCCCCGCCCCCCTCTGGGACCGGATGGAGGCCATCGAGTTCACCAGCTACATCGAGCAGGAGAAGCTGGAGATCGCCAAGCGCTACCTCCTGCCCCGGCAGATGCGGGAAACCGGCCTCCTCGAGGGCCAGGTGGTGATCACGGAGGCAGCCCTCATGCGCCTCATCACCCATTACACCCGGGAGGCCGGGGTGCGCCAGCTAGAGCGGGAGATCGGGTCCCTTTTGCGCAAGGCGGCCCGGCAGATCCTGGAGGAAGGCAAGAAACGGGTGCGCATCACGGAGAGGGACCTGGAAAAGTACCTGGGCCCGCCCCGCTACTTGCCGGAAACCGAGGCCCGCGAGCCCCAGGTGGGGGTGGCCACGGGCATGTACTACACCCCGGTGGGCGGGGACATCATGTTCGTGGAGGTTTCCGTGATGCCCGGAAAGGGGAACCTGATCCTCACCGGGCAGCTTGGGGATGTGATGAAGGAATCCGCCCGGGCGGCGCTTTCCTACGCCAAGCGGAACGCCGAGCGCTTCGGCATCCCCTTGAAGCGCTTTGAGGAGTCCGACATCCACATCCACGTGCCGGCGGGGGCCATCCCCAAGGAAGGGCCTTCGGCCGGGGTGGCCATCGTGAGCGCCTTGGTCAGCGCCCTCACGGAGGTGCCCGTCCGCCACGACATCGCCATGACCGGGGAGATCACCCTCACGGGCAGGGTGCTTCCCATCGGGGGGGTCAAGGAGAAGGTGCTGGGGGCCAGGCGAGCGGGGATTAGGGAGGTGATCCTTCCCAAGCAGAACGAAGCCGACCTCAGCGACATCCCCAAGCCCCTGCGCCAGAACATGACCTTCCACTTCGTGGAGCATCTGGACCAGGTCCTGGACCTGGCCCTGGTGGGCGGGCTCAAGGCCTTGGAGCATAGGGCCCGGGAGGCCAAGGCCAAGGGGTCCAGGGCACGGTCCAAAAAGGAAGTGGTGGCCCATGCCTAGGGGTGGCCTCTAGCGGGTTAAGGGGTGCCCTTTCTCCCCGCCGGGCAAGCCACCCGGCGGGGCTTGGTTCCTCTTCAGGGGGAGTCCTCCAGGGCCTTTTGGTACACCTCCAGGTAGGCCTGGGTGATCCTTTCAGGGTGAAAGCGGGCGATGGCGTACTCCCGGGCGGCCTTGCGCATGCTGGGGAGCTTGGGATGGGCAAGGAGGTCCAGCACCGCCTGGGCGAAGCCTTCCAGGTCCCCAAGCTCCACCAGCCGACCCACCTCGGGCCGTACCAGCTCGGGAACCCCTCCCACGGCGGTGGCCACCACGGGAACCCCGCTGGCCAGGGCCTCGAGGGCCGCCTGCCCGAAGGATTCTTCCTCCGAGGCCAGCAGGAAAAGATCGGCGGCTCCCAGGATCTCCTCGGGATGGGGAGTGGGGGGATGGAAGGTGACCCAGCGTTCCACCCCGAGTTCTTCCGCAACCCGCTTCGCCTCCCCTTCCTCCGGTCCCTTCCCCAGAAGAAGGAGCCTGGCCTGCACCTTCCTCCGCACCTTGGCGAAGGCCCGCACGATATCCGGCACCCTTTTGATGGGGCGGAAGTTGGAGGCGTGCACCAAAAGCCACTCCCCTTCCTCCGCGTAGAGCTTCTTGCGGTCCGGCCTGGGGTAGAAGCGGTCCGGGTCCACGGCGTTATGGATGACCACGGGGCTGACCCCAAAGGCCTTCTGCGCCTCCTGGGCTAGGGCCCGGCTCACCGCCGTGGTGGCCTTGGCCCTTTGGAGGGCCTTCCGGGTGGGTCCGTGGAAGGCCGGGTCCATCCCCAGCACCGAGACATCGGTGCCGTGGAGGGTATGCACCAGGGGGAGTTCCTCGCCAAGCCCCAGGTAGGCGGCGGCGGCGTGGGGGATGGCGTAGTGGGTGTGAACCAGCTCCAGGCCGAGCCGCCTGGCCTCCCGCTCCAGCACCCCGGCCAGGGAGAGGGTGTAGAGGGGGCCGGGGAAGACAGGGTAAAAGGGCAGGTCTACGGGGATGTAGACCACAGGGCTATCCTTGGGCAGGCGGAAGGGCCTTTCCGTGGCGAAAAGGTAAACCCGGTGGCCCATCTGGGCCAGGCGGTGGGCCAACTCCGTGGCCACGATGCCGCTACCCCCGAGGCCGGGGTAGGCCACCAGGCCCAGCCTCAGCACCCTCACGCCCAAACCCGCAAAAGGGGAGAGGAGAGAACCCATCCCCCCGGACCCTTGCCCATGGGAGACGCACCTTTAGGATGTTCCCCGATTGGTTGGCCAAAGAAGGTCATGCCCCCAGTTTACCGTAGGGGACGGGGAGCGCTCAGGGCCGCCAGCCTGAGGGGCTTGCGGGATAAGGGGGATTGGCCCCGCGGGGAACCTCGAGGCGGAATAACCGCGATAGAAGGACCACGCCCCCGGTGGTTTGAGCCTGGGTAAGGGCCTGGTGCAGGAGTTGGGAAAGCTCCAGGAGGAAGCGGTCTTGCCGTTCCTTGGGCACAGGAAGGGCTCCAAAGGTGAAACAGGCGGGGTTCACCGCCGGGCAGTGGGGTTCAAGCCTTAGCTTCCCCCCCAGGAAGTAGACCCGCCAGGCCCCGAGGTCCACCCGGTATCCCGCGCGCAGGTGGTCCTGGTACTGACTGGAAAGCTTGCGCCAAAGCTCCTGGGCTTCCTTGCCCGAAGGGCCAAGGGTGTACCGCCACTCCCGGGCCCCCGCCTGGGTTAGGGTTTGGCTGCGGGTAAGCCGCCAGTCTTGGGCCAGGGCCCCAGGTAGGGCCAGGAGGGCCAGGATTGCTAGCCACCTGGATATCCGCGCGCCCATGCCTTCAGGGTGCCATGACAGGGGCAAAGGGCATGTGAGGAATGGGCCTGAGCCTTGGGATGCCCATAGCCTCCTCAGAGGTTTCTTAGAATTTCCTCCCCCTCCTCCATGTAGGCATCCCAGGGAATCAACACGTACTCCTGGCCTGAATGGGCGGCGTAGTAGGGGAGGTCCAGGCGGAGGGGTTGGCGCACCTGCTTAAGCTCCTGCACCAGGGCGGGAGGGGGTTTTAGGTAAACACGAGGACGGAGCCTTTCCAGAAGAAGGCTCAAGCGGAAAACCCAGAGGGTTTTCCCGTTCCCCTTCCGGTGAGAGGCTCCCTGGCGCTTGAGGGGCTTCATGGCTCAGTTCCTTTGGACCTTCTTGTTCAGGAAGTCCAGGAGCAGGTACCGGCCGATGTTGCCAGGGTGGGTGAGGTAGGCCTTGCCCCGGGTAATCTGGGAAAGCTTCTTCACGAAGGCCAGGAGTTCCGGTTCCCGGGCCAGCATGAAGGTGTGGATGGGGATGCCTTCCTTACGGGCCAGGGTGGCTTCTTTTAGGGTTTCCGCCAGGATCAGGGGATCGAGGCCCCAGGCGTTTTTGTAGATCTCCCCGCTGGGAAGAGTGATGGCCGAGGGCTTGCCGTCGGTGATGAGGATGATCTGCCGCATCTCCCCGCCCATCTTTTTCAAGAGGGTCCTGGCCAGCTCCAGCCCCGCCTTGGTGTTGGTGTGGTAAGGGCCCACCTGGGCCAGGGGGAGCCGGGAAAGGGGGATCTCCTCGGCGGTGTCGTGGAAGAGGACGAAGCGCACACGGTCCCCGGGGTACTGGGTGCGGATCAGATGGGCCAAGGCCAGGGCCACCTTCTTGGCAGGGGTGAAGCGGTCCTCCCCGTAGAGGATCATGGAGTGGGAGCAGTCTAAGAGGACCACGGTGCTCATGCTGGCTGTGTACTCGGAGAGGTCGATGACCAGGTCCCCGTGGGAGAGTTCCGTAAGTCCCTTGGCCATAGCCTTTTTGAGGGTTTCGGGCACGTTGAGCTCCAAGGGGTCTCCCCACTCCCACTCCTTGGTTTCCCCTGTCTTCTCCACCCCTGGGGCGTGGTGGGGGGTGGGGTGGAGCCCAGGAGCGTTTCGGCCCAGAGCCCCCAGGAGCTCCCGGAGGCTTTTAAGGCCCAGGAAATCCGAGGCCTTTTCCGTGAGCTCAAAGCGGGCCTCACCTGCCTCGCCCTTGTACCCGCTTCGGGCGGGGTTGGTGGGATCCTCTCCGGGAAGGCGGATATACCCGGCTTCACGGAGCTTTTCCATCAGGCGGGTAATGGCCTGATGGAGCCGGGTTTCCTCCTTGCGGTCGGCGAAGCGGGCTTCCCTAAGCCAGTCCTCCGGTACCAGCTCGTTTTTGAGGAGGGCCTCGAGGAGCGCATCGTAGAGATCCTCCAGGGTGGGCTGGCGCTCGGGGTCAGGGTCGTAGCGCTGGAAGGGATCGGAAAACCCGGAGTCCAGGAGGAAGTCCTCGAGGAGGCTCAGGATCTCCTCGGGGGAGAGGTCCTCGAGGCTTCCCTCGTAGCGGCTATAGCGAATGGCCTTCATCCATCCTCCTCAGCACCCGGCCCATAAGCTCCGCATAGCTTCTTAGCCTACGGAAGATGGCTTGGGCCAAGGCCTCGTTGTAGGTGTGCACCGTTAAGTTGCGGTCATCGGCCATGGCCAGGGCGAGACGGGCTTCTTCCTCCGCCATAAGGCCGGTTTCGTGGGCCAGGCGGAAGGCCCGCTTGGGGCTTGCCACCTCCAGACCCTCCCTTTCCCGCAAGAAGGCTTGGAGTGCCTTCCAGAAGGCCTCATAGGTGTACTCAAACCGCTGGATGGCGGCATCCCGCTCTAGGGGGCTCGGCTCCTCCAGGTAGGCCACCTCCTCCAGCGTCCTGAGAGCCCGTCTGGCTACCTCAAGGCGTTCTAAAACTCGGCCCATACCACCCCCTCCCGCAGGACCCTTTCCCGGAAGGCGGGGTCCACCTCCCCTAGGTCCACCAGGTCCACCCGCCTTAGCACGGGGGCCTCCTCGAGGGCCTCCCTGAGAAGGGGAAGAAGCTCCCCAAGAGGCTTGGGCCCGAGGAGGGCCAGGTCCAGGTCCGAACCCCGCCCCGCCTCTTGCCGGGCATGGGAGCCGTAGAGGATAAGCTTTACCCCTCGCCCCTGAAGGTAGGGTGCCAGGGCTTGGAGCACCGCCTCCTTGTCCCGCTCCAGGCTAGTTGCCATAGCTCCGCGTCCTCTCCGCTGCCTGGTAGCTCATTTCTCCCCGGGCGAGCTTCCTCCTCCCCACGAGCCCCTCCAGGACGAACTCCGCCGCCGAAAGGAGCACCTCAGACTCCTGGCTTTCCGCCAGGCTCCTTGCCGCCTCCAGGAGGCCCGGCACCTCCTCCATGGCGTTTAGGGCTTCCTCCACGCTTCCCTCGGGCAGGGTGAGGAGGTTTCCCTCTTCAAAGTAGGCCACGATGGTGTCGGTCCGCGGGCGGTAGCGGGGGAGGACCATGCCAAAGGCCCTTTGCACCAGGTCCCGGGCCACCTTTTCCGCCCCTTGGAGCTCCCCCTCGTACTCCAGCTCCAGCTTGCCGGTGATGGCGGGAAGCCCCGCATAGAGATCCAGGGGGCGGGCCACAGGCCTGGTGCCCTGAATAAGAGCCCGCCTTTCGGCGCTGGCGGCCACCACCTCCAGAAGGCTTATGGAAAGGCGCTGGGAAACGCCGGCCGTCTGGTCCACCCGGCGGTCCTCCCGGGCGGCGAAGGCCACCGCTTCCACGGAAAGGCGGATCCACTCGGGGAGTACCACCTCTTCCGGCACGTAGGCCTCCTGGGCACTGATCCTAAGGCCCTCCTCGAGGGTTTTGGGGTAATGGGTGCGGATCTCGCTGCCGATGCGGTCTTTGAGGGGGGTAACGATCCGTCCCCTGGCCGTGTAGTCCTGGGGATTGGCGGTGAACACCAGCCAGACATCCAGGGGAAGTCGGATGGGGTAGCCCCTTATCTGCACGTCTCCTTCCTCGAGGATGTTGAACAAGGCCACCTGCACCTTGGGGGCTAGGTCGGCCAGCTCGTTCACCGCAAAGATCCCCCGGTTGGCCCGGGGCAGAAGGCCAAAGTGGATGCTTTCCAGGTCCGCCATCCCCGTTCCCTTGCGGGCTGCCTTAATGGGGTCCATGTCCCCCAGGAGGTCGGCCACGGTGGTGTCGGGGGTGGCCAGTTTCTCCACATAGCGCTCCTCCCGGGTTATCCAGACGATGGGAGCCTCGTCTTTGGCCTCCTCCAGAAGCCGTTTCCCTTCCGGCGAGATGGGTCTTAGGGGGTTGTCCCTAAGCTCGGTGGCCAGGGCGGGGATCTCCTCGTCCAGAAGGTTAACCAAGCTGCGAAGGATGCGGCTTTTGGCCTGGCCCCGGGTGCCCAGGAGGATGAAGTTTTGCTTGGCCAGGATAGCCTGGACCAAGGCGGGGATGACGGTGTCCTCGTACCCGTGGATGCCCGGGAAAAGCCGCTCTCCTTTGCGGAGCTTTTCCTTAAGGTTTTCCCGGGCCTCGTCCTTGACGGTGCGCTTAAGCTTACCCAAGGGATAGGTGCGCCGGAGTTCGCCGAGGGTCTTGGCCTTCACCCCTCCAGTTTAGGGCCAGAGGGAGTTAGGGATTTGTGGCGGAGGGTGGCAAGGGATTAGCATGGGGGCGTGAACCGGGCGAGGGACTGGGTGGAGCAAGCCAGGTACAACCTGCGCCATGCCATAGGAAGCCTGGGCCTCGAGGACTACGCCTGGGCTTGCTTTGCTTCCCAGCAGGCTGCGGAAGCAGCGCTGAAAGGGCTCCATCTCGCCCGAGGCCAAGTGGCTTGGGGACACTCTATTCAGGATCTCCTGGCCGGGTTGCCGGGGGAGATAGAGGTGCCGGAAGAGCTCTTGGAGGCGGCCAAGGTTTTGGACAAGTATTACATCCCCACCCGGTATCCCGACGCCCACCCCGCAGGACCCGCCGCCAGGGCCTATACCCGTGGGGAGGCGGAGGAGGCCATCCGCTTGGCAGAGAAGGTTCTCAGGTTTGTGGAGGAGGTGTTGTGATGCGGATTTTCACCTTTGATCCGCAGGCCCGCCGTGCGGAGTTGGAACAGGCGACAGCCAGGTTGGCTGAGCGGCCGGAGGTCCTGGCGGTGGTCCTCTTCGGCTCCTTAGCCCGGGGGGAGGCCACGGCCATGAGCGACGCGGACCTCTTTGTCCTTTTGGAAAGCTCCCCCCTGCCTTTCCCCGAGCGCCTGGTCCTCTACCGGCCGGAGGGGATCCGGGGGGTGGAGGTCTTTCCCTACACCTGGGAGGAAGCGGTAAAGGGTCTTTCGGAGGGGCATGGCCTGGTTCATGCGGCTTTGAAGGAGGGTATTCCTCTTTTCGAACGGGAGGAGGCCTGGGCTCGCCTGAGGGGGCTGGCATCCTTCCCCTCATAACCCTCGCCTAACGCCCTTCTCATCCCCTAGGGGTAAGGTGCCTCTCGTGGAGATCCATGGCACTACCATCTTGGCCGTGCGCAAGGATGGGGTCACCGCCTTGGCCGGGGATGGCCAGGTTACCTTCGGCCAGACCGTTCTCAAACGGGGGGCGGTGAAGGTGAGGCGCCTCGAGGTGGGGGAGGGCATCCTGGTGGGTTTTGCCGGTGGGGTGGCGGATGCCTTAAGCCTCCTGGAGCGCTTTGAGGAGAAGCTCAAGGAGGCCAAGGGCAACCTGCTCAAGGGGGCGGTGGAAACCGCCAAGCTCTGGCGCACCGACCGGGTGTTGCGCCACCTCCAGGCCATGATCATCGCCGCCGACCGGGAGGGGATGGTGCTCCTCTCCGGGAGCGGTGAGGTCATCACCCCGGAAGAACCCCTTTTGGCGGTGGGGTCTGGGGGTCCCTACGCCTTGGCGGCGGCCAAGGCCCTCTACCGGCACTCCAGCCTTTCCGCTCGGGAGATCGCCGAGGAGGCCCTTAGGATTGCGGCTGAGGTGGATCTTTACACCTCGGGCCAGGTGACGGTCCTCACCCTGGGGGAAGCATGAACCTCACACCTGCGGAGATCGTCCGGGAGCTTTCCAAGCACATCGTGGGACAGGAGGCGGCCAAGCGGGCGGTGGCCGTGGCCTTAAGAAACCGGTACCGCCGGAAGAAACTTCCGCCCGAGGTGGCCCGGGAGGTGACCCCCAAGAACATCCTCATGATCGGGCCCACGGGGGTGGGCAAGACGGAGATCGCCCGCCGCCTGGCCCGCCTGGCGGGGGCTCCTTTTGTCAAGGTGGAGGCCACCAAGTTCACCGAGGTAGGCTATGTGGGCCGGGATGTGGACGCCATCGTGCGGGACCTGGCGGAGGCCAGCTACCAGCTGGTGATGGAGGAGATGAAGAAGAAGGTGGAGGAAAAAGCCCTGGCCTTGGCCGAGGAGGAGCTGGCCACCCTTCTGCGCGCCTCCGTGGCCGAGGTGCGTGCGGGGCGGCTGGATAGCCTCTCGGTGGAGGTCCAGGTGGAGGAGGAGATGAGCCTGCCCTTCATGGGCGTCCTTGGGGGTGAGGGCTTTGGCGGCATGGGGGAGATGCTCAAGGGCCTTCTTCCCAAGCGGCCGGTGCGCAAGCGCATGACGGTGAAGGAAGCCCGGGAGGTCCTCAAAAACCAGCACGCCGAGCGCCTCATCGACAAGGAGGAGTTGAAGGAGGAGGCCAGGAGGCGGGCCCAGGAGGACGGAATCGTCTTCATCGACGAGATCGACAAGGTGGCCCGCCGGGAGGGTACGGTGGGGCCGGATGTATCTGGCGAGGGGGTCCAGCGGGACCTCCTGCCCATCGTGGAGGGCACGGTGGTTTCCACCCGCATCGGTCCGGTCTCCACAGAGCATGTGCTCTTCATCGCTGCGGGAGCGTTCCATGTGGCCAAGCCCTCGGACCTGATCCCCGAGCTCCAGGGCCGGTTCCCCATCCGCGTGGAGCTTTCTCCCTTGGGCCCGGAGGAGTTTTACCGCATCCTGAAGGAGCCGGAAAACTCCCTGATCCGCCAGTACACGGAGCTTTTGAGGGCAGACGGCACGGAACTCGTCTTTCACGAGGACGCCCTAAGGGCCATTGCCGAGGCGGCCTACCGGGCCAATCAGGAGCTCGAGGACATCGGAGCCAGGAGGCTGGCCACGGTCTTGGAGCGGGTGCTGGAGGAGGTCAGCTTCCAGACGGACCTGGGCCGGGTGGAGATCACCCGGGCCTACGTGGAGCAAAGGCTGGAGGCGGTTTTCGCTTCCCCGGACCTGACGCGGTTTGTGCTCTAGGAGGGAAAGATGCGCTGGATCCTTTTGGCTTTGGGTTTACTGACTGTACCTAGTCTAGCCCAGACCCCCCCACCCCCGTCCAACCAGGTGGAGAAGCAGGATGCGTTCCGGCTTGGGGTGCAGCTTTACGCCCTGGGCCGGTACGAGGCGGCCTTGGAGCTCTTTGAGCGGGCCTTGAAGGAGAAGCCCCAGGACCCGGATGTCGTCTACTGGCTGGCCCGGGCCCAGCTCAAAGTGGGGCTGCTTAACCCCGCCTTGGAGAACGCCAAGGGGCTGGTGGCCAGGAACCCCCGGTACATCGGGGGGTACATGGTCCTCTCCGAGGCCTACGTGGCCCTCTTTCGCGCCTCGGAGGATCGGGAGAAAGGTAAGACCTACCTGGAGCAGGCCCTTACCGTGTTGCGCGATGCCGAGCGGGTGAACCCCCGTTACGCTCCCCTGTACGCCCAAAGGGGTTTGGTCTACGCCTTCCTGGGCCAGGCGGACAAGGCGGAGGAGGCCTTTAAGAAGGCCCTTAGCCTGCAGGATTCCGCAGAGGTGAGGGCGGCTTTGGCTGAGCTTTATCTGGCAGCAGGCCGCTTGGATGAGGCCCTGGAGCAGTACGGCAAAGCGGTCCAGCTTTCACCCCAGGATGGGAATCTAAGGGTTCGCTATGCCTCGGCCCTCCTGGTGAAGGGCCGGGCGGAGGAGGCGGCGAGGGTTTTGGAGGAAGGCCACCGCCTCAAGCCCTTGGACGCCGAGGGCTGGTACACCCTGGGCCAGGCCTATTTCGTCTTGGGCCGCCATAAGGAGGCAGGGGTGGCCCTGGAGAATGCGGTGGCCCTGGCTCCCTTGCGCTTCCCGGTGGCCTACTACTACCTGGGTCAGATCTACTTGGCCCTGGGGGATGCCCAGAAGGCCAAAAGCCGTCTTACGGTGGCGGTGCGCCTCGAGCCCAAGCGGGCCGAGTACCGATACCAGCTCTGCTTGGCCAACGAGAAGCTGGGGGACAAGGAAGGTGCCCGCTACCAGTGCCAGGAGGCTTTGAAGCTGAAACCCGGCTACAGGGAGGCGGAGGAGGTGCTTAAGCGCCTTTAGGGGGTATTGCCAACCTGGTAGTGAATGAAATCACTTAAAGGGCATCCCGGACGGGGTGCCCTTTAAGGACTTTTGCCCCTGGACAGCCTAACGGGGCGGGGGTATAAGGGGTGAGAAGGAGGTGAAGAAATGCTCACCCGCCGCAAGTTTATCGGCTTGGCGGGCGCGGTCACGGGAGGGGCCCTTTTCCTCGAACGGGGGATGGCCCAAGGTGCCCGGCCTGTGTTGCGCAAGCCCATCGGGGAAAAACCTCTTATCTGCCCCTACTGCGCCACGGGTTGCGGGATGATCGCAGCGGTGCAGGGGGGGAGGTTAGTAAACCTCGAGGGCGACCCCGACCACCCCATCAACCAAGGGGCCCTTTGCTCCAAAGGCCAGGCGGCCCGGGGGTTTGTGCAAAGCCCATACCGGGTCACCAAGGTCCTCTACCGTGCCCCGGGCTCGGACCGCTGGGAGGAGAAGGACTGGGAATGGGCCCTGGGCAGGATCGCCCGCTTGATCAAGGACACCCGGGACCGGGGCTGGGTGGAGGTGGACGACCAAGGCCAGGTGGTGCGGCGTACCGAGTCCATCGCCACTTTGGGCACCAGCGTGGGCTCCAACGAGGAGGCCTACGCCATGAGCAAGCTCTTCCGGGCCCTGGGCATCGTCTACATTGAGCACCAGGCCCGCATCTGCCATTCCTCCACGGTTCCCGCTTTGGGCACCAGCTTTGGCCGCGGGGCCATGACCAACCACCCCATTGACTTCAAGAATGCCGATGTGATCTTGGTGCAGGGTGGGAACCCAGCAGAACAGCACCCTCTCACCTTCCGCTGGATCCTCGAGGCCAAGGAGCGGGGGGCCAAGCTCATCGTGGTGGACCCCCGTTTCAACCGCACGGCCTCCAAGGCCGATATCTTCGCCCAGATCCGCCCGGGCACGGACATCGCCTTCATGGGCGGCATGATCCGCTATATCCTGGAAAACAAGCGCTACGACGAGTTCTATGTCAAGCACTACACCAACGCCTCCTTCCTGGTGAACCCCGAGTTCAAAACCGCCACCGAACTGGATGGGCTCTTCTCTGGGTACGATCCGGAGAAGCGCACCTACGACACCAGCACCTGGGCTTACCAGGTGGACGAGAACGGCCAGGTCAGGACCGACCCCACCCTGCAGGATCCCCACTGCGTCTTCCAGCTTTTGAGGAAGCAGTACGAGCGCTACACCCCCGAGGTGGTATCCAAGATCACCGGGATCCCCGTGGAGAAGCTCTTGGCCATTTACGACCTTTACTCCTCCACGGGCCGCCCGGACCGGGCCGGGACCATCACCTACGCCATGGGGGCCACCCAGCACACCTATGGTACCCAGCACATCCGCACCTACGCCATTGTGCAGCTTCTTCTGGGCAACATCGGCCTGCCCGGGGGTGGAGTGAATGCCCTCCGGGGCCACTCCAACGTGCAGGGCAGCACGGATTTCGCCCTTCTTTACCACGATCTCCCCGGATACCTGGGCCTGCCTACCGGGGACAAGCCCACCCTGGAGGAGTGGATTGCTTCCAGGGTACCCAAGGCCAACTACGCGCCTTCCGCCAACTGGTGGCAGAACTATCCCAAGTACTTCATCAGCCTGCTCAAGGCCTGGTGGCCCGAGGTGGATCCCAAGGAAGCCTACGGTTACCTGCCCAAGCTTTCGCCTCACAAGGGAGGGATTCCGGATAAGAGCGCCGATTATTCCCACTACGCCATTTTCCACGCCATGTTGGCCGGGCGGATCGAAGGGCTCATCGCCATTGGTCAGAACCCGGCCAACTCGGCGGCCAACGCCAACCTGGCCCGCAAGGCGCTGGACAGCTTGAAGTGGCTGGTGGTGGTGGACCCCATGGAAACCGAAACCGCTGCCCACTGGAAGCGGCCCGGGGTTAATCCCAAGGAGATCCAGACCGAGGTCTTCCTTCTGCCCTCGGCGGTGTGGGCGGAGAAGTCCGGGAGCATCACCAATACCGGCCGCTGGGCCCAGTGGTACGACAAGGCTCTGGATCCTCCGGGTGAAGCCAAGGAAGAACTCTGGATCCTCACCGAGCTGGTACAGCGCCTGAAGAAGCTCTATGCGGAGGAGGGTGGGCCCAACAAGGAAGCCATCCTGAACCTCTCCTGGTGGGAGCACTCCGAGCATATGGCGGAGGAGGTGGCCAAGGAGTACAACGGCTACGACCTCACCACCGGTAAGCTCATGGCCAAGTTCGCCGACCTCCGGGACGACGGCACCACCGCCTGCGGCAACTGGCTTTACTGTGGAGCCTTCACCGAGGAGGGGAATAAGATGGCCCGGCGCGATCCCAGGGATACCCATCCCCTGGGCCTGGGGCTCTTCCAGAACTGGGCCTACGCCTGGCCCGCCAACCGGCGAATCCTCTATAATCGGGCTTCCACCGACCTTAAGGGCCAGCCCAGAAACCCTGCCAAGTGGCTGGTGCGTTGGAATCCCAAGGAGGAGAAGTGGGAAGGGGATGTGCCCGACGGCGTAGCCCCGCCCGATAAAGCCCTTCCCTTCATCATGCTTCCCGAGGGGGTGGGGAGGCTCTTCGCTGCCCAGCTTAAGGACGGCCCCTTCCCCGAACACTATGAGCCTTGGGAAAGCGCCTTGGCTAACCTGATCTCCGGCCAGGACAAGAACCCGGTGTGCAAGGTCTGGGTGGGCGACCTGGACGTCTACGGCACCCCCGAGGAGTACCCCATCGTGGCCACCACCTACCGCCTCACCGAGCACTGGCACACGGGGATGATGAGCCGCAACGTCCCCTGGCTTTTGGAGATCCAGCCTGACCCCTTTGTGGAGATGGACGTGGAGCTGGCCAAGAACCTGGGGGTCAAGAACGGGGAGTGGGTGCGCATCAAAAGCGCCCGCGGCGAGATGAAGGCGGTGGCCCTGGTCACCCCCAGGGTCCAGCCGGTGAAGGTGGGGGACAAGACCCTGCACCAGGTGGGCATCGTGATCCACTGGGGTTACCAGGGCGGGAACCCCGGCGACTCCGCCAACCAGCTCACGCCCCAGGCCCTGGACCCCAACAGCTTTATCCAGGAGACCAAAGCCTTCCTGGTGAGGATCGAGAAGATCTAGGAGGTGGGGGATGCCTAATCCGAAGGACTATGCCATTTTGTTTGACGCCAGCCGCTGTATCGGCTGCAAGGCCTGCCAGGTGGCCTGCAAGCAGTGGAATGACCTCGAGGCGGAAAAAACGGAGAACCGGGGAAGCTACGCCAACCCCCCCAGGCTTACGGCCCATACCTGGATCTCCATGCGCTACTACGAGGGCTTGAGGCCGGATGGCGACCCCTATTTTGACTTCATCCGCGGGTCTTGCATGCACTGCACCCACGCCCCTTGCGTGGCGAGCTGCCCCACCGGGGCCATGGCCCACCGGGAAGGTGGGGTGGTCACGGTGGACGAGGAGACCTGCATCGGCTGTCGCTCCTGCGTTCAGGCCTGCCCCTATGAGGCGGTCCACTTTGACGAGGCTCGAGGGGTGGTCCACAAGTGCACCATGTGCTACGACCGCATCTCCAATGGCGACCAGCCGGCCTGCGTCAAGGCCTGCCCCACCGATGCTCTGACCTTTGGGACGTACCAGGAGATCCGGGCTATGGCGGAAGAAAGGGTGCGGGTGCTCAAGGAGCGGGGTTATGCCAGGGCCAATGTTTACGGGCTAGCGGAGCTTGGAGGCACCCACGTCCTCTATGTGCTCACCGAGCACCCGAGCCAGTACGACTTACCTAAGGCGGTCCGGGAGGCGGAGAAGCGGGCGGCTACGGGCTGGCTTTCTGCTGGCATCGCCGCTGCGGCCCTGGGGGCGGGGCTTAAGTTTATCGTGGAGCGGCGCGAAGCCCTCAAAGGAGGCGGTCAATGATCACCATAAACCTTCCTAACCCTATGGGCGAGGAGCACTGGGGTCTTTGGATTGCCCTTTACTTCTTCCTAGCGGGAACCACAGGGGGGGCTTACCTGCTCAGCGTCCTCTTCTACGGAAAGGACCAGGGCTTGGTGCGTCGTAGCGCCCTGTGGGCGTTCCTGGGGGTGGCGGTGGGCGCTGGCTTGCTGGTCATAGATCTAGGCCAACCTTTGCGGTTTCTCAACCTTCTTTTGAACGGCTTTCACCCGGCCTCGGTCATGTGGCTGGGCAGTTGGTTCTTGGTCTTGGCTGGGGCTGGGCTTTTGTGGGTCTACCTTAAGCCCACCTCTAGGGGAGTGCAGCAGGGAGTGGCGGTGCTGGTGGCCTTGGTGGTGGGGTACACTGCGGTGCTCCTGATGCAAACCGCCAAGCCCTTCTGGAACGCCTCCCCCCTGCTCCCCTGGCTCTTCTTAGCCTCGGCCGCCACGGCGGGAGGGGCGCTCTTGCAGCTTTGGTATCCCCATGAAAAGCTGAGCCGTTTGGTCATTGCCTCCGCCCTCGTGGAAGGGGCAGTCTTGGCCTTGCACCTCATCTGGACGTATCCGGCTGCGACTCCTGGCGTTTTGGCCCTCCTGGTAGGTCCTCTGGCTTGGGCCTTTTGGGGGTTTGTGGTAGTAGGGTGGGGTCTGCCCCTCTTCTTGGAGCGGAGGAACGTGGCCCTGGCGGCCCTTCTCACCCTGGTAGGGGCTTTCCTGCTCCGCTACTTCGTGGTGATGGCAGGCCAAGTGTAACCTTAAAGCCCCCGCCCCTTTAGGGGCGGGGGTATCCTTTACCCTGTAGGAGGTAAGCCCGTGGAAACCCTGGAGGCGGTGCACCGTAGGTTGAGCCAGCTTGCGAGGCGCCGCGAACCCTGGCCGGAAGCTTTAAAAGAAGCTCTGTTGGATGTGCAGCAGGCGGTGGAGCAGGTGGCCCCGGGTCTACTTTCCGGCGTGCGGCTTCCTACCCAAGACGAACTCTTGCAGGATGCGGAGCGCTTGCGAAGGGGTGAGGTTCCGGAGGATCCAGCTTATGCTTTTTGGCTTCACCAAGCCTTGCGGCTTATCTCCTGGCCGGAAGAGGGGGATGGTGGCCTCCCGGGAAAGGATTGGGCGGAGCGTTGCCCTGCGTGTGGAGGTTTTCCAGATGTGGGATACCTCGATGCGGAAGGGCGTCGCTTTCACGTCTGCGCCTTTTGCGATACGAGCTTCCGGGCCTTGCGCTTAGCCTGCCCTTACTGCGGAGAGGCTCGAGCGGACCACCTGGTGTACTATGAGGAGGGTCCTTACCGGGTTTATGTGTGCCGTTCCTGCGGGGAGCGCTTTGTGGTTCAGGACCTGAGGCTGAAAGCGGAGCTGGATCTACCTGTCCTTAGGGCCCGGGCTGCTTGGTACGCCCTGGCGGAGGAAGAGGATGTGGAGGTTTGAAGGGGGCCGCTTTCAGGAGGAGGCCTATTCCTTGCCGGAAGAGGAGCGATTCCTCCTCTTGGTGAACGGCAAGCCCTGGGCTTCCTTCAGCTATACCCCTGGGGATGAGGTCTACCTCGCCCTAGGCCATCTCTTCCTGAGCGGGGTGCTTTCGGGCCTCGAGGGGGTGCGGTGGCTGGTGGGCGAAGGGGTGGTGGCCGTGGACCTACCCGGGGATCCCGAGAAGGGGGTGGGGGTGCGGGATAGCGGTTGCGCTGCGGGGCTACGCTACGGTGAACCCAGGCTTTCCCCCTTGCCGAAGGTACCCCTGGATCCCGAACTGCCCCTGGAGCTCATGGCCCAGCTGCGCCAGCATGCGGTGCGCTACGCCCGGACCCGAGGCATACATGGAGCGGCCCTCTTTGACCTTTCCGGACGGCTTCTCTACCTCAACGAGGATATCGGCCGCCACAACGCCGTGGACCGCCTGGCAGGGTACATGCTCCTGGAGGGCGTGAGGCCTCCCGTGCTCTTGGCAGTAACCGGCAGGGTAAGCCAGGAGATGGCGGGTAAGGCCATTGGCATGGGAGCGGTGCTCCTGGCAAGCCGCACGGGGGCAACTGCCCCTGCGGTGAGCCTAGCCCAGCGCTACGGCCTAGCCCTGGCGGCCTACGTGCGTCCAACAGGCTACCGCCTCTACGCCCCAGGCGGTATGCCGGTGCCCGAGGGAGTCCTCAGGCCTTAGGCTCTTCCTTCTTCTCCTCGCCTTCCTGGAGGCCCTTTTTGAACTCCTTGGCCGACTGGCCAATGCCCCGGGCCAGCTCGGGAAGCTTCTTGGCGCCGAAGAGGAGGAGGATGACGAGAAGGATGAGGAGGATTTCCACCGGACCTAAGCGCATGGGGCCATTGTAGCACGCCTTGACCCTCTTGAGGTCAAGTGTTATCGTGGCCTCTGGGGTGGCCTTAGGCCCCGGGGCGTAGCGCAGGCCGGTAGCGCACCTGCTTTGGGAGCAGGGGGTCGCCCGTTCAAATCGGGCCGCCCCGACCACGCGGGAGTAGCTCAGTTGGTAGAGCATCGGCCTTCCAAGCCGAGGGTCGCGGGTTCGAGTCCCGTCTCCCGCTCCAGATGGCCGGGGTGAAGTTTCACCCCGGCTTCGCTTATGGGCCCGTAGCTCAGGGGACAGAGCAGCCGCCTTCTAAGCGGTAGGTCGGGGGTTCGAATCCCTCCGGGCCCGCCAGTTCCAGGACGCAATGCTTTACCCCCCGGTAGCATGGCCGGGGGGTCTTTGGTACGGTTGGGGTACTGCTTTTGCCGGCGGTTCCCCTTGCCGAGGGGGCCGGGAAGGGGTCTCAGGCGTGGTATCCTCAAGGCCGGCCCTTGTGGCCCGGTCCATGCTGAAACTGGAGAACATCACCAAGCGCTTTGGTTCCGTGGTGGCCAACCGCCGGATCACCCTCGAGGTGGCCCGGGGGGAGGTCCTGGCCCTTCTGGGGGAAAACGGGGCGGGGAAGACCACCTTGGTGAGCATCCTCTACGGCCTTTATGCCCCGGATGAGGGGAGGATTTTGCTGGAGGGCAAAGAGGTGCGGATCCCCTCCCCCAAGGCCGCCCAGCGGCTGGGCATCGCCTTGGTGCCCCAGCATCCTGAGCTCATTGAGGCCCACACCGTGGCCGAGAACCTGGCTTTGGGCCTGGACCTGCCCCTGGCTTTTTCCCGCCGGGCGCTGGTGCGGCGGCTTGAGGCGCTTTTGGAGGGGCATCCTTTGGGCGTGGACCTCGAGGCGCCCGTGGCCCGTCTTTCCGCAGGGGAGAAGCAAAGGGTGGAGCTCCTTCGCGCCCTCCTTAACCGCCCCCGGGTGCTCGTCCTGGACGAGCCCACCAGCGTCCTTACCCCCAAGGAGGTGGAGGGGCTCTTCCAGGAGATCCGGCGCCTCAAGGCCTTGGGCCTGGCGGTGATCTTCATCAGCCACAAGCTGGAGGAGGTCCTGGCCATCGCCGAACGGATTGCGGTGCTTAGGGCCGGGGAGAAGGTGGGGGAGGTTTGGCGCCAGGAGGCGGACAAGGACCTCCTGGTGCGCCTCATGGTGGGCCGGAGCCTGGCCCCGCCCCCCAAGGTGCCCCCGCCCCGGGAGGAAGTGGTCCTCGAGGTGGAGGACCTTCTGGTGCCCCGGCACGGTTTCCCCGTCCAGGGGGTTTCCTTCGCCTTGCGGGCAGGGGAGGTGCTGGGGATTGCGGGGGTGGCGGGAAGCGGGCAGGCGGAGCTCGTGCAGGCCCTGGCGGGTCTCAGGCCCCACCAGGGCCGGGTGCGGTTCCTTGGCAAGCCCTGGCCCCGGGACCCCATGGGCCTCTTCCGCCAAGGGGTGGCCCATATTCCCGAGGAGCGGAGCATGGGGGTGGTGGGGGGCATGAGCGTGGCCGAAAACCTGGCCCTTAGAACCTACCCTCGCTTTGTTCGCAGGGGCTTGCTGGATTACCGGGCCATGGAAATGGAGGCGGAGGGCTTGATCCAGCGCTACGGCATCCGCACCCCCTCCCCCCGCACCCCGGTGCGGTTCCTCTCGGGAGGAAACGTGCAGAAGGTGATCCTGGCCCGGGAGCTCCAGGGGGGGCCTCGCCTTCTCTTGGCCATGCACCCCACCTACGGGCTGGATGTGGGGGCCACCGAGGAGGTTCACGGGCGTATCCTGGAGCTTGTGCAAGGCGGTGCGGCCGTGCTTTTGGTCAGCGAGGACCTGGACGAGATCCTGGCCCTCTCCCATAGGGTGGCGGCCCTGTACCACGGGCGCTTCGTGGGGCCCGTTCCCCGGGAGGAGGCGGACCGGGAGCGGCTGGGGCGGATGATGACGGAGGGGCGGGTATGAGGTGGGAGCTGGATCCTAGCCCAAGCCCCTGGAAGGTGTTCTTGGCCTATAGCCTGGTCGTGGCCCTGGCCTTGTTGCTTTTAGGCCTTCTTTTCCTCCTCTATGGGGTATCCCCGCTAAAGGCCTACGGGCTTCTTCTCTCCCCTCTGGGGGATTCCTTGGGCCTGGCCGAGGTAGGGCGGCGCACCATCCCCCTCCTCCTTATCGGGGCAGGCTTGGCCCTGGCCTTTAGGGTAGGGTTTTTCAACATCGGGGCGGAGGGGCAGCTTCTCATGGGGGCGGTGGGAGGAGGCTACGTGGCCCTTTTCCTGCCTCCCGGACCCTGGACCCTGCCCCTCATGTTCCTTTTGGGGGGCGGTCTGGGGGCGGTTTGGAGTGGGCTTGCCGCCTGGCTTCGGGTGCGCTTTGGGGCCAACGAGATCCTAACCACCCTCATGCAGAACTACCTGGTCTACTACCTGGTGGTCTACCTGGTGGCGGGACCCTGGAAGGGGCAGATGGTCTTTGGCTTCCTCTACACGGACCGGTTTCCCCCGGAGGCCCAGCTTCCCCGCCTGGGGGATACCCTGGTGCACTGGCCCACCCTGCTTCTTGGGATTGCGGCGGCCTTGGGGCTTCAGCTCCTGCTCTTCCGCACCCCCTTGGGCTTTGAATGGCGCATCCTGGGGGAAAACCCGGAGGCTGCCCGGTACCTGGGCCTTAAGGGGGGCAGGCTGATCCTCTTGGCGGCGCTTCTTTCCGGTTTCCTTGCGGGCCTGGCGGGGGTGGGGGAGGTGGCGGGCATCCACCTGAGGCTTTTGGAGCCCGCCCAGATCTCCCTGGGGTACGGCTTCACCGCCATCCTGGTGGCCTGGCTGGCCCGGGGAAGGCCCCTTTGGGCGCTCTTTACCGCCCCCCTTCTCGGCCTCATCCTGGCCGGGGGGGATGCCTTGAAGCTTGCCCTTTCCATGCCCTTTCGGGTGGTGGACGTGGTGGCGGGGCTTTTGCTCCTCAGCCTCATCGGAGCCGAGGCCTTGAGCCAACGTCGCTTGGTCTGGAGGCGCTGATGGAAGAGGCTCTGGTGCGCGCGGTACTTTTCGGGACGCCCATACTCTTGGCCTCCCTGGGGGCCCTTCTTTCCGAGCGGGGAGGGGTGGTGAACCTGGGGGTGGAGGGCATGATGGCGCTTTCTGCCCTGGCCGCCTTTGCCGCGGCCCTCGAGGCCGGGCCGGTTTGGGGGGTTCTTTGCGGGGTTGGGGTGGGTTCCTTGCTGGGCCTTTTCCTGGGCGTCTTCGCCGTGTTTCTCCGGGCCAACCAGTTCGTGGCGGGGCTTGCCCTGGCCGCCTTGGGCCTTGGGGCCTCGGGGCTGTTGGGGAAGCGGTACGAGGGAACCCCCTTGCCCGACCCCCTGCCGGAAGGGGTGTTGGCCGGGCTGGCTTTGACCCTGGCCCTGGGCCTCCACCTCCTCCTTTCCCGCACCCGCTATGGCCTTTACCTGAGGAGCGTGGGGGAGAACCCCAAGGCGGCGGACCTCTTCGGGGTGAGCGTGGATGGGGTGCGGTACCTGGCCTTGGCCCTGGGGGGCGGGATGATCGGCCTGGCTGGGGCCTACCTTTCCCTGGCCTACCGCCCCTCCTGGACGGACGGCATGACCTCGGGGCTGGGCTGGGTGGCCATCGCCCTGGTGATCCTGGCGGGCTGGCAGCCTTTAAGGGCCGTGCTGGGGGCTTACTTTTTTGGCCTCCTGTTCTTCCTGCAGTTCCGTTTGCAGGGCAGTGTACCTATACCGTCGGAGGCCTTTGCCGCCATGCCCTACCTTTTGGTTATCCTGGTCCTGGCCCTCTCGGGCCGCGCCCGGGCCCCCAAGGCCCTGGGCCAGCCCTTTGACCGGGGGAGGTGAAGGATGAGGAGGATTCTGGGTTTGCTGCTATTGGCGTTGGGGTTGGCGTGGGCCCAAGGGGATAAGCTCAAGGCCTGCTTTATCTACGTGGGGCCCATCGGGGATGCGGGCTGGACCTACGCCCACGATCAAGGGCGGAAGAAGGCGGAGGCCGCCCTTCCCTGGCTGGAAACCCGGTATGTGGAAAGCGTGCCCGAGGCCCAGGCCCTTCCGGTCATCGACCGGTTTGTGAAGGAGGGGTGCCAGGTGATCTTCGCCACCAGCTTCGGGTACATGGAGGCGGTCCTCGAGGGGGCAAAGAAGTATCCGAACGTCATCTTTGCCCACGCCACCGGGATCAAGCGGGCTCCCAACGTGGCCACCTACATGGCGGACTTCTACCAGGTCTACTACCTGAACGGCCTGGCCGCCGGGGCCCTTTCCAAGACGGGCAAGGTGGGGTACGTGGCCGCCTTCCCCATCCCTGAGGTGAAGCGCCACATCAACGCCTTCACCCTGGGGGTTAGGGCGGTGAACCCCAAGGCCCAGGTGCTGGTGCGCTGGATCAACGCCTGGTACGACCCGGCCAAGGCCCGGGAGGCCACGGAGGCCCTTCTGGCCCAGGGGGCGGACGTCTTCGCCTTCACCGAGGACACCCCCACGGTGATCCAGACGGCGGCCAAGAAGGGGGCCTACTCCTTCGGCCACTACACCCCCATGCTGAAGTTCGCTCCCGACCACGTGGTCTCCGGCCAGATCGTCCACTGGGAGGTGATCTACATTGACTTCCTCAAGAAGGTGAAGGAGGGGGTCTACACCGCCAAGAACCTGGAGAATGTGGATTACTTCTGGCTCCTCCAGCACAAGGCGGTGGAGATGGGGGCGGACTACGGGGTGCCCATAAACCCCAAGCACGTGCCCCTGTTGCAGAAGGCGGAGATGACGGTGGGCGGGAAGAAGGTGAGCGTCTACGACCGCATCATGAGCCTGCTTAAGGACATGCAGAGCCCCAAGCCCACCTTTGACCCCTTCACGGGTCCCATCCAGGACCGGAAGGGAGTGGTGCGGATCCCGGCGGGGAAAAAGGCCACCCTCCAGGAGCTCCTCACCATGGAGTGGGCGGCGCCGGGGGTGGTGGGGGACTGGCCCGGGGAACCCAAATAGAACCCGAAGGTTTGGGGCCAGGGAGGTCCTTCCTGGCCCATTTTCCATCTCCTGGCCTTTGACCGAACCGCTTCGCTGGGTATTGCGCCCTGTAGCCCTTCCAGTATGGTCCCGGAGAAGGGTCTTCTGGACCCCTTGCCCTGGGGCAGGAGGGCGCTAGAGCGCCTGGAAGACCTCCTCGAGGATCTCCAGACCCAGGGCCGCCTCCGGTTCCGTGAGGATGAGGGGCGGGGCGATGCGGAGGGCGGAAGGCCCGGCGGGGAGGAGGAGAAGCCCCTTCTTGAAGGCCAGCTCCACCGCCTTGTCCCTGAGGTCGGGCCGCTCCTCCGTTGGGGTGCCGAAGTCCAGGCCGATCATGAGCCCCCTCCCCCGCACATCCCCCAGGAAGGGGAAGCGGCCCTGCATGGCCTTGAGCTCCCTGAGGAGGTAGGCCCCCACCTGCCTGGCGTTTTCCATGAGGCCTGCCTCCAGGAGGTCCAAGGTGGCGTGGGCGGCGGCGGCGGCCACCGCCTGGCCGCCGAAGGTGGTGCCGTGGGCCCCGGGGCGCCAGCTTGCGAGCTCCTCCCGGAAAAGAAGGGCGCTCAGAGGGTAGCCGGAGGCCAGGCCCTTGGCCAGGACGTAGACGTCCGCCTTGACCCCCTCGTGCTCGAGGGCGAAGAAGAGCCCGGTGCGGCCAGCGCCCGACTGCACCTCATCCGCCACCAGGAGGATGCCGTAGCGTTCCAAAAGAGCCTTGAGCTCGGGGATGAATCCCGGCGGAGGCACCAAATATCCCCCTTCGCCCTGGATGGGCTCCAGGAAGAAGGCGGCCACCTCCTCCGGGGGCACCACGGTGCGGAAAAGGTGCTCCAGATGTTCCAGCACCGCTTTCCCCACCTCTTCCGGCCTTGCCCCCAGGGGGGGGCGGAAGGGATTGGGGAAGGGGACGTGCACCACCCCGGGAAGGAGAGGGGAGAAGCCCTTGCGGTAGGCGCTTTTGCTGGCGGTGAGGGAGAGGGCGCCCAGGCTCCTGCCATGGAAGGCCCCGGTAAAGGCCAGAAGGTAAGGCCTTCCCGTGTGGTGGCGCACCAGCTTGATGGCGGCCTCGATCCCCTCGGTGCCGGAGTTGCCGAAGAAGACCCGATAGCCTCCGCCGAGCCTCCGCACCAGCCTTTCCGCCAGGGAAAGGGTGGGCTCGTGGGTGAAGTCGGAAAAGCACACGTGGGCGAAGCGCTCCGCCTGGGCCCGCACGGCTTCCAGCACCCTGGGGTGGGCGTAGCCGGTGGTGTTGACCGCTATCCCCGCCATGAAGTCCAGGAAGATGTTCCCATCCACGTCCTCCAGGAACACGCCCTGCCCCCGGGCGGGGACAAAGGGGTAGGGGCGGATGTAGGAAGGGGAGAGGACCGCCTGACCCCTTTCCAGGAGGGCCTTGGCCTTGGGACCGGGAAGCGGAGTGTGGATGCTGGGTTTCATACGGGGCCAGTCTACCAAGCCCCTGGCCCCTTTCCCAGGCACACTTTATGCAGCAGAAGATGGCTTTTTACAGGAGGCCTTCGGCTTCCAGGTGGGGGCGGGCGTAGAAGAGGGTGAGGGCGGTGGAGGCGTCCTGGATCTCCCCGGCCTCCAGGAGGCGGTAGACCTCGGGAAGGGGGAGTTCCACGGTTTCCAGAAGCTCCCCGTCCTCGAGGGCCGGCTTGGCCACCACCTCCGCCTGAAGGGCCAGGAAGGGGTGGAAGACCACCGCGGTGAAGGAGGGCTGGGGGTGGAAGGGGGGAAGGGGGAAGAACCGCCTGGCTTCGGCGCCCACCTCCTCCAGAAGCTCCCTTTGGGCGGCCTCCAGGGGGGTTTCCCCGGGATCCACCTTGCCCGCAGGGATCTCCAGGAGGAACTTGCCCGTGGGGTGGCGGTACTGGCGGATGAGGAGGGCGGTGGCCTTGTCGGTCACGGGAAGGACGAAACTCGCCGCCACCGGCCCCGGGCGGTAGATGTAGGTGAGCTCCTTGCCGGTGTGGGTGCGCAACCTTTCCCGCACCAGCCTTACGGGCTCGGAGAGGATTTCTTCCAGCTCGAGGCGCTTCCAGGGGCTCATCTCGCCAAGCGCTCTATCACCCGGCGCACCTTCTCCCCGGGGGCCCTGGGGCCCAGGGCCTTGGTCACCACGCCTATGGCCGCTAGGGGGGTCTTGAACTGGGACAGGTCTATGTTTTCCCGGATCCAGGCCTCGATCTCCTCCTCGCTCATCTCCTTGGGAAGGAAGCGGTCCAGGAACTCCACCTCAAAGGTGTTGCCCTGCTCCAGGGCGATCTCGCGCAGGGCCTTGAGCACCTTCACCGCCTCGGCATCGGGCAGGGGTTTGCCATCCCCTTTTCGGTCCAGCTCCGCCTTCACCACCCGGGCGAAGTCCAGGGTCTTCTGGTCCCGGGCCTTCATGGCCTCCTTGATGGCTTCCTTGATGGCCTCGTAGATGCTCATCCCCCTTAGTGTAGCCGGTAGAATGCGCCTTATGTGGGCGCTTCTTTCCGTTTCCGACAAGAGGGGGCTCGTGCCCTTCGCCCAAGGGCTTTTACGGCTGGGTTATAGGCTCTTGGCCACCGGGGGTACCCACAGGGCCTTGGTGGAGGCGGGGCTTCCCGTCACCTACATCTCGGACTTCACGGGTTTTCCCGAGGTCCTCGAGGGCCGGGTCAAGACCCTCCACCCCAAGGTGCATGCGGGGCTTCTCGCCCGGCCCGACCAGGAGGAGGAGCTCAAGGCCCTGGGCTTTGAGCGGATCGGGGTCCTGGCGGTGAACCTCTACCCCTTCCGGGAGACGGTGGCCAGGGGGGCGGATTTCGCCGAGGCCCTGGAGCAGATCGACATCGGGGGCCCCGCCATGCTCCGGGCGGCGGCCAAGAACCACATGGCGGTCCTGCCCGTGTGCGACCCTGAGGACTACCCTCGGGTGCTTCAGGCCCTCGAGGAAGGCCCTTCCCTTGAGTTCCGCAGGGAGCTTGCCCGCAAGGCCTTCGCCCACACCGCCAGCTACGACGCCGCCATTGCCGAGTGGCTTGCCGGGGAGAAGTTCCCCCCCGAGAAGTTTTTGGTCCTCAGGCGGGAAAGCCCCTTGCGCTACGGGGAAAACCCACACCAGGAAGCGGCCCTTTACCGGGTTTATGAGGAAAGGGGGCCTCTTTTGGAGGCCCGGGTCCTCCAGGGCAAGGCCATGAGCTTCAACAACTACCTGGACGCCGAGGCCGCCTGGAACCTGGTCTCGGAGTTTGAGGGCCCTGCCTGCGTGGCCATCAAGCACCAGAACCCCTGCGGGGTGGCCTTGGGGGAAGGTCCTTTGGAGGCGTACCGGAAGGCCTATGAGGCGGACCCGGTTTCCATCTTTGGGGGCATCGTGGCCTTTAACCGGGAGGTGGACGGACCCACGGCGGAGGCCATGAGGGAGGTCTTTTTGGAGGTGGTCCTGGCCCCGGGCTTCACCCCGGAGGCCCTGGCGGTCTTTTCCCGCAAGAAGAACCTCCGGCTCCTCGAGGTGCCCTTCCCCGCCCAGGGAGCCTACCTGGACTTGAGGCGCCTTAGGGGTGGGGTGCTTCTCCAGGATGCGGATACCCTGGATCCCATGGAGCCCAAGGTGGTCACGCAAAAGGCCCCCACCCAGGAGGAGTGGCAGGACCTCCTCTTTGCCTGGAAGGTGGTGAAGCACGTGCGGTCCAACGCCATCGTGGTGGCCAAAGGGGGCCAGACCCTGGGCATTGGGGTGGGGCAGACCAACCGCTACGCCTCCGCCAAGCATGCCCTGAAGACCGCCAAGGAGAAGGCCAGGGGGGCGGTATTGGCTTCGGATGCCTTTTTCCCCTTTGACGACGTGGTGCGCCTGGCGGGGGAGTTTGGCATCAGCGCCATCATCCAGCCCGGGGGAAGCGTGCGGGACGAGGATTCCATCCGGGCGGCGGACGAGCTGGGCATGGCCATGGTGTTCACCGGGGTGCGGCACTTTAAGCACTAGGCGCACATGGAGTATGATGTTACGTGTGAAAGCCCATGTGCGCTACACCATAAGCCTGGATCCTATCCTGGCGCAGTACGTGGAGGAGATGCGCACCCGCCTGGGCCTTACCAGAAGCGAGGTGTTCGCCTTGGCCCTGAAGCGTTTGAGAGAGGTGGAGCTTGCCCAGGGGTACCGCGACCTAGCCAAGGATGCTGATTTTCTCCAGGATCCCCTCCTGGACTCCGGCTTGGAGGAAACCCTGGCAGAGACCTCGTGGAGCTGAGAAGGGGCGACATCCTCCTAGTAGACTTTGACCCGGGAAGTCCCGGGGAGGCCGCCAAGGTGCGGCCCGCCATCCTGGTGACCAACGATGTGGCCAACGCTTACTCCCCGGTTCTGGTGGTGGTGCCCTTAACTTCCAACATTTCCCGGATTTATCCCTTTGAGCTATTCCTTCCTGCAGACCGCACCGGTTTGGACCGGGACAGCAAAGCCCAGGTCCAGCTCATCCGCCATGTTCACCGCAGAAGGGTTAGGGCGCACCTGGGGACGCTTCCTGGGGATCTTCTAGAGGCTTTGGACATTCGGATTCGGGAGCATTTGGGTCTTGAGTAACCAAAAAGGAGCCCCGCAGGGCTCCTTTAAACCCAAGGGAGCGCTTAGTAGGCCTTCTTGCCTTGGGCTTCCCGCAGGCGCTGGTGAGCCTCCTTAAAGCCCACCAGCTTCCGGCTTTCCTCATCGTAGAGGTGCATGTCGGCGAAGGCGATTTTGAAGGCATCCTTGAGGGTAACCGTGGGGGCCACCTTCACGAGGTCCACCTCCTCCTGCACCTTGGGCAGGAGGTAGTTGGGGATCTTGGGGGCCAGGTGGTGGATGTGGTGGAAGCCGATGTTCCCGGTGAGCCACTGGAGGACCCTGGGAAGCTTTAGGTAGGTGCTCCCCTCCATGGCGGCCTTCAAGTGCTCCCAGCGAGGGTCGTGCTCCCAGTAGACATCCTCAAACTGGTGCTGCACGTAGAAGAGGAAGATGCCGATCATTCCCGCCAGGTACTGGATGGGCAGGTAGACGAAGAGGAGGGTCTTAACCCCGAAGAAGACCACGATTCCCGCCAGCAAGAGGGCCAGGAAGAGGTTGGTTAAGGCCACGGAGTTGCGCACAGAAGGCTTGTCCGAGCCGTAGCCCAGAGGAAGCCGGTAGGAGAGCATAAAGACGTAGATGGGCCCCAGGAAGAACATGATCCAGGGGTTCCGGTAAAGGCGGTACTTGAGCCTGTCCCAGGGGCTGGCCTTGAGGTACTCCTCCAGGGTCATGGTGTAGATGTCCCCCACCCCCCGTTTGTCCAGGTTGCCGCTGGTGGCGTGGTGCCGGGCGTGGGATAGCTGCCAGTGGTGGTAAGGAACGAGGGTCAAGACCCCGGCGAGGAAGCCCAGGAGGTCGTTCATCCACTTCCTGGGGAAGAAGGAGCCGTGGCCGGCGTCGTGCTGCAGGATGAACAGGCGGACCAGGAACAGGGCGGCTGCGAAGTCCAAAAGGAGGGTCAGGGCCAGGGAAACGGAAAGGGCCTTGTGGGCCAGGTAAAAGAGGAGGAGAAGGGGAAGAAGGGTGTCCGCCACCTGGCGCAGGCTTCTTAGGGTGTTGGGCTTGGCGTAGGGCTTGATGAGGGGGATCCAGTCTTTGGGTTCTATCTTTTTCATCTTTACCCCGTGCCCGGGAGCACGCCCCATTCTCCCCGGGGCCAGGGTGAGAGGGGTGAGAGGCTACCTCGGCCTAAGGCGCTCCTCCGAGTCCAAAAGGAGGGTGACGGGGCCGTCGTTCACCAGGTGGACCCGCATGTGGGCCCCGTAGATGCCGGTTTCCACGTGGACCCCCTGCTGGAGGAAGGCCTCTATGGCGGCCTCGTAGAGCCTTTTCCCCACATCGGGGGGTGCGGCCTTGAGAAAGGAGGGGCGGTTTCCCTTACGGGTGTCCGCGTAAAGGGTGAACTGGCTCACTAAAAGCACCTCCCCCCCCACCTCCTTGAGGGACCGGTTCATCTTGCCGGCTTCGTCCTGGAAGATGCGCAAGCTTACGATCTTGCGGGCCAGGTAGTGGGCGTCCTCCACGGTGTCCTTTTGCCCCACCCCCAGGAGGACCAGAAGCCCGAGGCCGATCCTGCCCACCTCCTCGCCTTCCACCTCCACGAAGGCCTCGGAAACCCGTTGCACCACCGCCCGCATGCTTCACCCCCTGGGCCCGGCGAAGAGGGCCACGGTGCCCGGGCCTGCGTGGACGCTCACCGCAGCCCCTGCCCGCAAGGTGCCCAAGACCTCCACGCCTTCCGCCCTCACGGCCTCGCCCAAGCTCCTGGCGCCCTCCGGGTTGCCCGCATGGGCCAGGTAGACGGGGCCCCCATCCGGGAAGTCCCGGCGGAAGAGCTCCACCAGCCTGCGCAGGCCCTCCTTGAAGCCCCGCACCCGGGGGCCAGCCAGGACCCGGCCCCCCTTGACCTCCAGCACCGGAAGGATGCTGAGAAGCCCGCCCATGAACCTCTGCAGGCCGGAGATCCGCCCGGAGCGGTGCAGGTAGATAAGGGTTTCGGGGAGGACATAGCCCCGCACCCTCTCCCGGTAGGGGGCAACGGCTTCCTCCAGGTGTTCCCAGGCCACCCCTCTTCCCAGAAGCCGGCGGGTTTCCTCCAGCACCAAGAGGAGGCCCCCGTTCAGGGACCAGGAATCCAGCACCTTGACCCTTTCCCCGAACTCCCGAGCCACCGCCATGGCGGTGGCCACGGTTCCCGAGAGGTGGCCGGACACGTGGACGGAAAGCACCCGCTCGTGGGTTTGCAGAAGGGTTTCGTAGGTGGAGCGCAGGTCCTCGAGGGCCACCTGGCTGGTGGAAAGCCGCTCCCCTCGGCGCAGGAGGTCCAGGACCTCCTCGTCGGTGATGTCCAGCTGGTCGCGGAGGGTTCTATTCCCCCAGATCACCTGCTGGGGCACCACGTGAATACCCTGTTTTAAGGCCTCTTCGGAGCTCAGGCCTAAGGTGGAGTCGGCCACGAAGGCTACTTTAGAGGCTGTAGGCATAGAACCCGTAGGTGCCGGGCCCGGTGTGGCTGGCGATCACCGCTCCCAGCTCGCTCACCAGGGCTTCCTCCACGGGAAGGCTCGAGGCCAAAACCATCTCCTTAAGCTCCCTTACGGCGTTTTCCTCAGCGCTATAAAGGAAGAAGGCCCGGATGTGCTCCCTTCCCCTGGCCCAGGCCTGGAAGTCCTTGAGGATCTCCTCCCTGG
Organism: Thermus sp. KWY1; assembly: GCF_057547025.1. NCBI lineage: Bacteria > Thermotogati > Deinococcota > Deinococci > Thermales > Thermaceae > Thermus > Thermus sp. KWY1. The sequence goes on along the minus strand of NZ_BAAJPG010000005.1, from coordinate 74,758 downwards.
CTTTCCTTTCCCCCCGGGCCCGGCCCGCCGCCTCCACCCGGCCTTCCTTCAGGGTCAGGATGGGCTTGATGCCCAGGAGGGTGCCCAACAGGGCCTGGGCTCCGCCGATGCGCCCCCCTCGCTTCAAAAACTCCAGGGTGGCCACGCTGAAGCGCACGAAGTGATCCTGGCGGATGCGCTCAAGCTCGCGGATGACCTCCGGCAGCGCCTGGCCTGCTTGCAAGAGCTCGTGGGCCCGCAGGACCATCATGCCTATCCCCAAGGAAGCGGCCTGGCTGTCAAAGACGGTGATCCGCTCGGGAAAGTTTTGTGCCGCAAGAAGGGCGGACTGCACGGTGCCCGAGAGCTTGGCCGAGATGTGGATGGAAAGCACGTGGTCGGCCTCCTGCAGGGCCTCCTGGTAGGCTCGCTGGAAGTCCTCAGGGGAAGGCTGGCTGGTGGTGGGAAAGGCCTCCCCCTCCCGCACCTTCTTGAAGATCTCCTCGGGGGTGATCTCCTCCCAGTCCCTGTAGATGCGTCCTCCCAGGTTCACGTAAAGGGGCACCACCCTTACCCCCAGGCGTTCCCTTAGGGGCCTGGGTAGGTCAGAGGTGGAGTCGGTGATCAAGGCTACCTTCATATCTCCTCCTTATGCTCCCGGACAAGATACCACAGGCTTGTGGTGTAGTGTAGCGGGCTTGTTGCTCTTAAAGGGGCTTTCTGCTAGGGTCAAGGGTATATGTGGCGGGTCTTGGTGTCCGACGAGATGCGGCTTGGGGATGTGAAGTACCCAGGGGTGCTTTTGGACTACCGGCCGGGGATCGGGCGGGAGGAGCTTTTGGAGATCATCCCCGCCTACGATGCCCTCATCACCCGGAGCCGAACCCAGGTGGATGCCGAGCTACTGAAGCGGGGCAAGCGGCTCAAGGTGGTGGGACGGGGCGGGGTAGGCGTGGACAACGTGGACCTCGAGGCGGCAAGCCGCCTGGGCATCCTGGTGGTGAACGTTCCCGAGGCCAACACCCGCTCGGCGGCGGAGCTGGCCTTTGGTCTTCTCTTGGCGGCGGCCCGGGGCATCGCCCTTTCCGACCGCAAGATCCGTGCCGGGGAGTGGGACCGGAAGTTCCTGGGCCTGGAGCTTAAGGGGAAAACCCTGGGCATCATCGGCCTGGGAAGGATCGGAAGCCAGGTGGCCCGCTTCGCCAAGGGGTTTGAGATGCGGGTCTTGGCCTACGACCCCTACATCCCCCGGACCCGGGCGGAGAGCCTGGGGGTGGAGCTCCTGGAGGACCTTTCCGACCTCCTTCGTCAGAGCCACTTCCTCACCGTCCACACTCCCCTCACCGAGGAAACCCGGGGGATGATCGGGCGGAGGGAGCTCTACCTCCTCCCCCGGGGGGCGGTGGTGGTGAATGCCGCCAGAGGGGGCATCGTGGACGAGAAGGCCCTGTTGGAGGTGTTGGAGGAAGGCCACCTGTTCGCCGCGGGCCTGGACGTGTTTGTCCAGGAGCCTCCCCCCAAGGACCACCCGCTTCTTAACCACCCGAAGGTGGTCCTCACCGCCCACCTGGGGGCCAACACCTTTGAGGCCCAGGACCGGGTGGGGGAGGCGGTTTTGGAGCGGGTGGTGCGCACCCTGGAGGGGGATCTTTCCTATGCCCTGAACACCGGGTTTGATCCCGAGGCCCTCGAGGCCCTGAGGGGGTTCCTGCCCCTGGGGGAGGCGTTGGGGAAGCTTCTTGCCCAGATCACCCGGGGCCGGCCCGAGGTGCTGGAGGTAAGCTTCCTGGGCCGGTTTGAAAAGGACCCCGAGCCCGTGGCCAGCGCCGTGGCCAAGGGCTTCCTCTCGCGGGTGCTGGGGGAGGAGATGGTGAACCTGGTTTCCGCCAGGCCCCTCCTTAAGGACCGGGGCATCCGGCTTGTCACCCGCAGGCAGGAGGAGGCGGGGGAGTACACCAGGCTTCTGGAGGTGCGCCTTGCCACCGACCAGGAGGAGCGCCGGGCCCGGGGGGTGGTGATGGCGGGTAAGCCCCGCCTGGTGGGGATTGACGACTATGCCCTCGAGGTGGTGCCGGAGGGGTACATGCTGGTCTGCATCAACTACGACCGCCCGGGGGTGGTGGGCCAGGTGGGAACCCTCCTGGGCGAGGCCGGGGTGAACATCGCCGGGATGCAACTGGGCCGGGATGTGCCGGGGGGAAGGGCCCTTTTTGTTCTCACCGTGGACGAGAAGCCAAGCCCGGAGGTCCTGGAGGCCCTTAGGGCCTTGCCGGTGCTGGAGAGGGTGGATCTGGCGGAGCTTTAAGCGCTGGATGGGAATCCTGCGGAGATGGGTGCAAGAGGAGAGAGGTAGCACAAGCGATTTTAATCGTGAAAAATAGTCCATACATGCTTAGATCTCAGGGTCTGAACACCCAAAGTTCTGACTTTACAGAACAAGCCGATCAAACTATCCTAAGGCTATGGACTCTGCCCTGAAGCGCTGGGTGGAGGAAACCGCCCTCCTTTTTGAATCGGCGGGCCTTCCCCGGATGGCGGGCCGGGTCCTCGCCTACCTCCTGGTGGCCGAGCCCCCGGAAAAGAGTGCCAGGGAGATCAGCGAAGCCCTTTCCGCCAGCAAGGGGGCCCTGAGCCCTGCTTTAAACCTTCTTGTCCGGCTACACCTGGCGGAGCGCCTGCGTCGTCCAGGGGAGCGTGCAGACCGCTACGCCGTGCACCCCGGGGCCTGGAAGCGGCTTCTTATGGAAAAGGCCCGGGCCCTTGCCCTCTACAGGGAGCAGGCGGAAAAGGGACTGGCCCTGGTGGGGGAGGAAAGGGGGGTAAGGCTTAGGGAGATGCGGGACGTTTATGCCTTCTTTGAGCGAGAGCTTCCCAAGCTTTTAGAGAAGTTTGCGGAGGAGGCATGAGCCTTCTTAAGCTGGCCTGGCGCAACGTGCTAAGGCAGCGGCGGCGCACGGCCCTCTTGTCCCTGGTGGTGGTCTATGTAACTGTGGCCGTCCTTTTTTTGTTCGGCTTTCTGGATGGGTACGGGGAAAGCCTTGTAGAGGCTTACGCTCGATATGTGGAGGCCCCGGTGGTGGTGGCCAAGGCGGCCTGGTGGGAGGATCCCGATCCGGAACATGGGCTTGAGGACTTTCCCGACCTTACCCATCCCTGGGTCCAGGCGCAAAGCCCCAGGTTTTCTCAGTACGCCCTTCTCCGGTCCCCTTACCGCCTGGAGGGAGGGGTTTTCCTGGGGGTGGATCCCGAAGGGGAGAAAAGGCTTTCCCAGGTACCCTACAAGGTGGTGCAAGGGCGCTGGCTTCAAGGGCCGGGAGAGGTGGTTCTGGGCTACCGCCTGGCGGAAAGGCTGGACGTCCGGGTTGGGGAAAGGTTGGTGGTGGAAACAGGGAAGGGGGCCTTGGGCTTCAGGGTGGTGGGCCTGGTACGGGCCGGGGTGGGCAACGTGGACTTCACCGGGGTTTACGGCCACCTGGAGGATGCCAGGCAGCTTGCGGGGAGGAAGGTCCAGGCCACCCACCTGGCGGTGGGAGTTCCTAAGGGCAAGGAGGAGGTCGCGGCCAAGGCTTTAAACCGCATCCTGCCCCAGGACCTCTTGGCCAAGGGGGTTTGGGACCTTATGGGGCCTATCCGGGCGGACTACGAGGGGAGCCGCCTCTTCTATGTACCCTTGATGGGGCTTTTCATGGTGCTAGCGGCCATCGCCGTGGTGAGCACCACCTATGTGAGCGTACGGGAGAGGCTGAGAGAGTTCGCCGTGGCGGAAAGCCTGGGCCTGACCCCGGCCCGATTGGCAGGGCAGGTGGCCCTCGAGGCGGCCTTGACCAGCGGCGTGGGCTTGGTTGCCGGGCTCCTCCTCGGCTACGCCCTTCTTTGGTACACGTCCACCCACGATGTCTTTGGCCCCCTCATGCGCCTTTCCGTGGAGCTTTTGCCTGAAGCGGGCCTTTCCGAGCACCTGTACACCTCCCTCAGGCCCGTCTACGCTCTTTACGCCAGCGCCCTGGTGGGAGTTTCCGCCCTTTTGGCCCTCCTTTTCCCGGGTAGGTTGGTCCTGCACCTGGATGTTTCCCGGTACGTGAAGGGGGAGTGAGATGAAGCGGATGGCTTTCCCGCTCCTGATCCTAACCGCCTTGGCCGTGGCGCAAGGCCCGCTGGAAAAGTTGAAGCTGGCCCTGGACCACCTGCGGGGGCCGGCCCATCAAGGGGTGTACCTCTTGCAAGTGGAAAGGCCCGGCTCGGTGCGCACCTACCGGCTTAAGGTTTACGCAGATGGCGACAGGGCCCACCTACGGGTCCTGGAGCCCAAGAGCGAGGCAGGCCAGGCGTTCCTTTCCCTGGGGGAGGACCTCTACTTCTACGACCCGCGGTTAGGGCGGACCTTGCGCCTGCCCCCCACGGGCCGGGGTGAGCGGTTTTTGGGTTCGGACCTCACCTACCAGGACCTCTTGGGTCGGGACCTGGAGGAGCTATTCCAAGTGGGCGAGGTCCAGGGGGTATTGGTGCTTACGCCCAAACCCACAGCCCCTACCCCTTACGGCAGGGTGGAGGTGTACTTAAAAGACAGCTTGATTGAACGCATCCTCTACTATGACCAGCGGAACCAGGCGGTACGGGAGCTGAAGCTTTCCGCCTATCACCGCCTGGACGGGGCCTACCTCCCCAGGGAGATGGAGTTACGGGATCTGCAGAGGCCCGGGTATCGCACCCTCTTGCGGATCGCCGAGGTCCAGGCGGGGCCCGTGCCGGAACGGTGCTTTAACCCCCTTTACCTGGAAAGGGGGTGTTAGGGTGCTGAGATTGGCTTGGCGGAACCTCCTCAGGACCCCGGGGCGGAGCCTGGTCACGGGGGGTGTGGTGGCCCTGGTAGTCTTCTTGTCCTTGGTCTTCCTCTCCGTGTACGCCGGGGCCTTTGACGCCTTCTACCGCCTGCTCTTGGAGAGAACAGGGCACCTGGTGGTGCGGGTGGAGGGGTACAAGGAGAAGGAGGATCTGGAAGGCCTGGCCTTTTTCCCGCCGGAGCTACCCCTACCCGCCGGGGCCAGGGTGGAGGGGGTGATGGAGGGCGGGGCCCTTCTTATCGCCGGGGAAAGGAGCCGGGCGGTGGTCCTGACAGGGCTGGAGGCCGAGGGCCTTGCCCGGCAAAGGTCCCTGCTCCGGTCGGGGCGCCTGCCGAGGGCTTCGGGGGAGGCCCTTTTGGGCGAGGCCTTGGCCAGGGCCCTCAAGGTGGGGTTAGGGGATGAAGTGGTGGCCTATGCCCCTGGGAGCCTGGGCCTCGGGGCCTATGCCTTCCGGGTGGTGGGCCTGGTGGACCTGCCGGAAACCCACCTCGAGGCCCGGACCCTTTTGGTGCCCCTCAAGGACGCCCAAGCCCTCCTGGCCCCGGGCCGGGTCACCCGGCTGGAAATCCGGCTTTCCGGGCTGGGGCTTTATGACCTGAAACCCCTGGAGGAGGTCAAAGCGTCCCTTAGCCCGCACCTGGAGGGGCTTTGGGTGGAAACCTGGCTGGAGGCCAACCCCATTTACGCCGCCCTCCTGCCCCTATACGACGCCATTATGGCCGTGTACGTGGGCATCTTCTTCGTTCTAGGAGGGCTTATCCTCCTCAATGCCCTTTACCTTTCCCTGGTGGAAAGGGTGCGGGAGTTTGGGCTTCTTGCGGCCTTGGGGCTTGCGGGAGGGCGGGTCATGGGCTTGGTCTTTTGGGAAAGCCTTCTCCTGGTGGGGGTGGCGGGCTTGGTGGGGATGGGGTTGGGGCTCCTTATGCATTTGGAGCTGGCCGATGGTTTCCGCCTGCCCCTGCCCCAATGGATCCTGGAGCAGTACCGGGAGTTCGGCTTGCCGGAGGTGCTTTACGGGCGGCTTGGAGTTAGGGAGATCCTTCTCACCTGGGCCTACGCCGTGGGGGTGGGCATCTTGGCCGCCCTGTGGCCAGGGTATCTGGCCTCGAGGCTGGAGCCTGTGGAGGCCATGCGCTATGTGCCTTAGGAGGAGGGTATGCCCATCATAGAGGCCAAAGGGGTTTGGAAGGTATACCGGGGCGACGGGGTGGAAACCGTGGCTCTGAGGGGGGTGGACCTGGCGGTGGAGGCGGGGGAGTTCACCGCCTTGGTGGGACCTTCAGGTAGCGGCAAGAGTACTCTTCTTCACCTCCTGGCGGGTCTCGACCTGCCCACGGAAGGGGAGGTTTGGCTTGGCGGGGTCCTGCTTTCCCGGCTCTCCCGGGGTAAAAGGGCCCGGATGCGTCTGGAAAAGATTGGGCTAGTCTTTCAAGCGTACAACCTTTTGCCCGTTCTCACCGCCCTGGAAAACGCCGCCTTCGTGTTGGAGCTTAGAGGGGTTTCCCGGGCCGAGCGGGAGAGGAGGGCCCTGGCAGCCCTGGAGGCTCTGGGCCTTAAGGATAAGGCGGGCCGCTTTCCCCGCCAGCTTTCGGGAGGCGAGCAACAGCGAGTGGCAGTGGCCCGCGCCCTGGCGGCGGAGCCCCTCATCGTCCTGGCGGACGAACCCACGGCCAACCTGGACTCTAGGAACGGCTTGGCCTTGATTGAGCGCATGAAGGCGTTAAATCAGGATCGAGGGATAACCTTTCTCATCTCCACCCATGATCCCAGGCTTTTGGAGCACGTCAAGCGGATCGTGCACCTGGAGGATGGTTCCATCATAGGGGAGGAATGGCGTTAGGCCTAGGGTCGTTAGGCATAGGGTCCATGCGTAGCCTTTGGTTACTTTTTCTCCTATCCTCCGCCCTTGGCCAGGGTCTGGAGCTCGGGGCGTTTGGTCTGGGGGGCCATCCCCCTACCGCCTACGTTCGCCTTTCGGGGCAGGCGCTAGGGGAGCGGATGCGCCTAAGCTATGCTATAGCCCCTTACTGGCGGTTTGGGCTTGGGGAGGGGGGTATTTCCTTGGAGCAGCTTTATCTGGTTGTGGAGGGAGAGGACCTCGACCTTACCCTAGGCCGCCTTCCCTTGACTTTAGGTGAAGGGCGCCTCTTCCCCTTCTCCTGGGACCGCTTGGGTCCGGCGGCCGGCATGGAGGGAGTCTGGGGGGTTTTCCTCACCGGCTATGGGGAAGCCAGATGGCGGGTTGGGTACTTCCTGGACCAAGGGGTTTTGGCCGAGGTGGCCTTGCCGGACCTCCGGGTTTTTGCTTTTTCCCATGGCGTGGGGGTGGCGGGCAATATTCGCCTGGGGGCAGGAGTAGCCTACGGGGAAGCCCTCCTGACCAGGTGGGAGCCAAGAGGGCTTGTGGGCATTACCTGGGCCCTAGAAGAAGGACAACTCCTGGTTGAGGTTGTGTATCCCTGGGCCTGGGGTGGGCGCTGGCTGGGAGGGAGTGAAGGCGTACTTTACTGGCTACAATTCATCTACCGGGAGGGCTTGGGATGGGGGGTGGGTCTTGAGCTGGAGGGACTTAGCCTGAGCATGGGGGGTGGGGAAGGGCTATGGTCCTGGCAGGTGGCCTGGCGGGGGGAGTTTTAGGAGCTTAGCGCTTCTTACCGAACCCGTAGACCAGTTCCTCCCCCTTGCGCACCACCAGGAGGATGGCGGACCGGCCCAGGCTGTCCTTGAGGAGGTAAAGGCTTCGCACCTCCCCGTCTATGGTTTTCTCTTCCTGCCTCTCCACGAAGTAGCCCGCGGCGGCGAAGCTGGTGAGCACCTGCTGGACGAAAGCAGCGTGGAGCCTGCTGGCGATGCCTTTGGCCACGAAGGCCTCGAGGGCATACCCCTTGGCCTCGGGAAAGCGAAGGAGGAGGGGTTCAGGGTTTTTGGCCTTGTAGCTTCCCGTAGGCAGGCGCACCGCTGGGTCCAGGCTGGAGGCCAAGGCCACCACGGCGGTGGCCTCCAGGAGGGTCTGGGCAAAGCCCACGCCGCCCAAAAGCAGGAGGACCAGGAGAAGCACCCTGGGCTTTGGCATATAGGGATCTTACCCCATCAGGAGGTCTCGGGCCTTGAGGGCCAGGTGGACCTGGGCCAGGACCTCGGGTCGGGACAGGGAACCCAGGGCGGCTTCGATCCGCTTGAGGCGGTAGCGCAGGGTGTTGGGGTGGATGTGGAGGGAAGAGGCCGCCTCTTCCACGCTGCCCGTGGCCATGTACACCTCGAGGGTCTTCAGGAGCTTCGGGGGAAGGGGTAGGTAGCGCTCCACCAGGGCCTTCAGGTCCTCGGGGGATTGCTGGAGGAGCACAAAGGCCACGGGATCCAGGCCGCTGAAGGAAAGGGCCTCCCCCGCCCGGGCCGCCTTGAGGGCGATGAGGGCCTCGCGGTAGGCGTTTTGCACCTCCTCGCCAGCGGCGTGCACCGCGGAATACCCCAGCCGGCTCCCCGGGGGCAGGGCAGAAAGGAGGTCTTGCGCCTCCTTCTTGGGGTTGTGCACCTGCCACATGGCCGCCAGGCGGTTTCCCCGGGTGGTGAGGAGGTAGGGCACGCCCAGCCGGTCCAGGAAGGTGCCGGCCCGGCGCCTTAGTTCCAGGGTGGCTTCCCGCCTCTGCTCCTCCGCCAGCCGGTGGCGGCCCGGTACCGCCTTGGGTTCCACCAGGGCCAGGACCCACTCCACCCCCTCGGTAAAGCCGAAGGCAAAGAGCCGGTCGGGTTCCGCTTCCCCCAGGATGAGGCCCTCCAGGAGCGCCCCGCCCAGGGATTCCTCCCGCATCCTTTCCAGGGAGCGTTCCAGGGCCCGCACCCGGAGGAGCCGGGCGGCCACCTCCAGAAGGCCCCGGGCCTGCCGTAGACCCTCCTCCTCCCCGTAGGCCACCAGAACGCCCTCCCCTGCCTCAAGGGAAAGCCATCCCCGGCCTTCCCCGGGCTCCTTGGGGTGCTGGGGAGGCACGGGGCCGGCAAATCCCAGCACCTCTCCCCAGGGGGCTACCCGGGCCAGGGCCAGGCCCGTGGCCTGGTAGAGGACTTCCAGGAAGGGCCTTTCCGGAAGCCTCAACAGGAGGTCCAAAAGCCCGGCCATCCCCAGGCCCGAGCCCAGGTGGAAGAGGCGCAGGGCCACCGCCTTGGCCAGTTCCTCCCGCTTCAGCCAAGGAGGGTAGACCGCTACCCCCAGGCCCTCCTTCCGGGCATACTCCAGGAGTTCCGGGTCCGGGGCCGGAAGGAGGAAACCGGAGGCGGTGCGGTAGCGCCAGAGGTTTCCCTCGGGACGGGTGAGGAGAAGGGCTCCCTCCAGGGGCAGGAGGGGCTTGGCCTCCTCCAGGAGGTAGAGGACCGGCCTATAGGAAGGGACCAGGACCTCGAGGCCCAGGTCCTGGGCCAGATGGAGGAAGGTAATGGAGGTTTGGCTAAACTCTGGCATGGGCATTGTTGGTTTGCACAATATACCCGCCTCGACCAGGGTGCAAGGGGGGTCGTTTTGTACCAAGGAACAAATACGGGCGCAATCTTGTGCTCCCTACAGTTGCCCTCCCGGCCCGCGAGGGCCATCCTAAGGGGCGAAAGGAGCAGCATGTTCCGCGGGTCCATTCCTCCCTTACCCACACCCTTTCGGCGGGGCCGGATCGACGAGGAAGCCCTACGGGGTTTGGTGGAGCGGGTTATCCAAGGGGGTTCCCATGGCCTTAGCGTGGGGGGCACCACGGGCGAGCCCGGCACCCAGACCCTGGAGGAGCGAAAGCGGGTGATCGAGATCGCCCTGGAGCAGGCGGCGGGCCGGGTTCCCGTCATCCCCGGCACCGGTGCCCTCAGGCTTGAGGAAACCCTCGAGCTCACCCGTTTCGCCAAGGAAGCAGGGGCCCAGGGGGCCATGGTCATCGTCCCCTATTACGTTAAACCCAACCAGGAGGGACTGTACCGCTACTTCGCCGAGGTGGCCCAGGCGGTGCCCGACTTTCCCATCCTCATCTACAACATCCCGGGCCGGGCAGGGGTGGAGATCGCCCCCAGGACCGTGGCCCGCCTCAGGCGGGACTTTCCCAACATCGTGGGGCTGAAGCACTCCTCCAAGGACCTGGAATACCTCTCCCAGCTCTTCCAGGAGGTGGGCCAGGACTTCCTGGTGTTCTGCGGCTTGGAAAGCCTCACCCTGCCCATGATGAGCCTGGGAGCGGTGGGGACCATCGCCGCCACCGCCAACTGGCTTCCCAAAGAGGTGGCGAGGCTCACGGAGCTGGCCCTGGCGGGGGATTTCCAGGGGGCCAGGGAGCTCCATTACTACCTCCTCGAGGCCAACGAGGCCATCTTCTGGGACACGAACCCCATTCCCCTGAAGACGGTGCTCTCCTGGATGGGCCTTTTGGAGAAGGAGTGGCGCCTCCCCTTGGGTCCCACCACCCCCGAGGTGGAGGAGAGGCTAAGGGCCATGGCCCGGCGCTACCGCCTGATCGGGGAGGAGGCATGAAGCTCTGCCGTTTCCTGGCTAAGGGAAGGCTCCATCACGGGGTGTATAGGGAAGGCGTCCTCCTGGACGAAGCTGGGGAGGCCCATGATCCCGAGGGGGTCACCTGGCTCCTTCCCTTCACCCCCGGCAAGGTGATCGGGGTGGCCCTGAACTATGCGGACCATGCCGAGGAGCTGGGCCTTTCCCGTCCCGAGGAGCCCGCGCTTTTTTGGAAGCCGAACAATAGCCTCCTTCCCCATAAGGGCGTGGTGCGTTACCCAAAAGGGGCGGAGTACATGCATTACGAGGTGGAGCTGGCGGTGGTGGTGGGCCGGCCCCTGCGCAGGGTGAAGGCCAAGGAGGCCCTGGACTACGTCCTGGGATACACCATCGCCAACGACCTGGTGGTGCGGGACTACGTTTCCAACACCTTCCGTCCCCCCATCCGGGCCAAGGGACGGGATACCTTTGGCCCCCTTGGGCCCTTTCTGGTGGTGGGGGAGGTGGAGGATCCCCAGAACCTTACCCTGAGGGCCTATGTGAACGGGGAGCTTCGTCAGGAAGGGCACACCTCGAGGATGCTCTACAGCGTGGCGGAGCTTTTGGAGTACATATCCGAGTTCATGACCCTGGAGCCCTACGACGTCATCCTCACCGGGACGCCCAAGGGCATAAGCCGGGTGCTTCCCGGGGATGTGATGCGGCTGGAGATCCAAGGGCTTGGCGCTTTGGAAAACCCCATAGAGGAGGAGGCATGAGGTACCAGGACCAGGTGGCAGGGATTCCCTGGGAACGGATCGAGGCCATTCGAAACGCCCTAAAGGGGTGGACGGCCCTCCACTTCATCGGCGGGGAGTTCCGCCCCTCGGAAAGCGGGGAGGTCTTCCCCACCTTGGATCCTTCCACCAACGAGGTGCTCTCCCATGCGGCCCGGGGCGGGGAGAGAGAAGTGGACCGGGCGGCCAAGGCGGCCCACGAGGCCTTCCAGCGGTGGAGCCGCACCCCGGCCCGGGAGAGGAAGCGCTACCTCCTGAGGATCGCCGAGCTTTTGGAAAAGCATGCGGATGAGCTGGCGGTGGTGGAGGCCTTGGATGCCGGGCAGGTGCTGCGGATTGTCAAGGCCCAGGTGGCCCGCTCCGCGGAGAACTTCGCCTTCTACGCCGAGTACGCCGAGCACGCCATGGAGGACCGCACCTTCCCCGTGGACCGGGACTGGCTTTACTACAGCCTGAGGGTCCCGGCTGGGCCGGTGGGCATCATCACTCCCTGGAACGCTCCCCTGATGCTTTCCACCTGGCGCATCGCCCCGGCCCTGGCCTTCGGGGACACGGTGGTCCTGAAGCCCGCGGAGTGGAGCCCCTTAACCGCCAGCAAGCTGGCGGAGATCGTGCAGGAGGCGGACCTTCCCCCTGGGGTCTTCAACCTGGTCCAGGGCTACGGCGAGGAGGCGGGGGCTGCCCTGGTGGCCCATCCCCTCGTTCCCCTCATCACCCTCACCGGGGAGACGGAAACCGGGAAGATCGTCATGCAAAACGCCGCCCGCCACCTTAAGCGGCTCTCCCTGGAGCTTGGCGGGAAAAGCCCGGCCTTGGTCTTTGCTGACGCCGATTTGGAAAGGGCTTTGGACGCGGTGCTCTTCCAGATCTACTCCTTCAACGGGGAGCGGTGCACAGCGAGCTCCCGCCTCCTGGTGGAGGAGTCCATCTTTGAAACCTTTGTGGAGAGGGTGGCGGAACGGGCGCGGGCCATCCGGGTGGGCCATCCCCTGGACCCCGAGACCGAGGTGGGCCCCCTCATCCACCCCGAGCACCTGGAGAGGGTTTTGGGGTATGTGGAGGCGGGCCTTAAGGAGGGGGCAAGGCTTCTCGTGGGCGGGAAGAGGGCCACCACCTCCTTCCGCGGGGAGGATCTTTCCCAGGGGAACTACCTGGAGCCCACCCTCTTCGTGGGGGAAAACCACATGAAAATCGCCCAGGAGGAGATCTTCGGGCCCGTCTTGGTGGCCATTCCTTTCAAGGACGAGGAGGAAGCCCTTAGGAAGGCCAACGACACCCGGTATGGCCTTGCGGCCTACGTGTTCACCCGGGACTTGGAAAGGGCCCATCGCCTGGCCCTGGAGCTAGAGGCGGGCCTCGTTTACCTGAACAGCCACAACGTGCGCCACCTGCCCACCCCCTTTGGCGGGGTGAAGGCCAGCGGGGAGCGGCGGGAGGGTGGCCTTTATGCTCTTGAGTTTTACACCGACCTCAAGGCCGTGGGGCTTCCCCTGAGGCCCCCCCACGTGCCCAAGTTCGGAAAGAGGTGAGAGGATGGCGAGAACAGGAGCGGAGTATCTGGAAGCCTTGAGGGAGCGGCCCCCCAACCTCTGGTACAAGGGGGAAAAGGTAGAGGACCCCACCACCCATCCCGTCTTCCGGGGCATCGTGCGCACCATGGCGGCCCTCTATGACCTGCAGCACGACCCCCGGTACCGGGAGGCCCTCACCTACGAGGAGGAGGGGAAGTTGCACGGGATGAGCTTCCTCATCCCCAAGACCAAGGAGGACCTGAAGCGGCGGGGCCAGGCCTACAAGCTCTGGGCCGACCAGAACCTTGGGATGATGGGCCGTAGCCCGGACTACCTGAACGCCGTGGTCATGGCCTATGCCGCCAGCGCCGAGTACTTCGGGGAGTTTGCCGACAACGTGCGGGCCTACTACCGCTACCTCCGCGACCACGACCTGGCCACCACCCACGCCCTCACCAACCCCCAGGTGAACCGGGCCAAGCCTCCCTCGGCCCAGCCCGACCCCTACATCCCCGTGGGGGTGGTGCGTCAGACGGAAAAGGGCATCGTGGTGCGGGGAGCCCGCATGACCGCCACCTTTCCCCTGGCGGACGAGGTCCTCATCTTCCCTTCCACCCTGCTTAAGGAGGGGCCGGGCAACGAGAAGTACGCCATTGCCTTCGCACTGCCCACCTCCACCCCGGGCCTTCACTTCGTCTGCCGCGAGGCCTTGGTGGGGGGGGATAGCCCCTTCGACTACCCCCTTAGCAGCCGCCTCGAGGAGATGGACTGCCTGGTGATCTTTGACGATGTGCTGGTCCCTTGGGAGCGGGTCTTCATTTTGGGGAACGTGGAGCTCTGCAACAACGCCTATGCCGCCACGGGGGCCTTGAACCACATGGCCCACCAGGTGGTGGCCTTGAAGACCGCCAAGACCGAGGCCTTTTTGGGGGTGGCGGCCTTGATGGCCGAGGGGATCGGGGCCGACGCCTACAGCCACGTGCAGGAGAAGATCGCCGAGATCATTGTCTACCTGGAGGCCATGCGGGCCTTCTGGACCCGGGCGGAGGAGGAGGCCAGGGAGAATGCCTTCGGCCTGCTGGTACCCGACCGGGGGGCCTTGGACGGGGCGAGGAACCTGTACCCCAGGCTCTACCCCCGGCTTAGGGAGATCCTGGAGCAGATCGGGGCCAGCGGCCTGATCACCCTGCCCTCGGAGCGGGACTTCAAGGGCCCCCTGGCCCCCTTGCTGGAGAAGTATCTGCAGGGGGCTACCCTCGAGGCCAAGGAGCGAGTGGCCCTCTTCCGCCTGGCCTGGGACATGACCCTCTCGGGATTCGGAGCCCGGCAGGAGCTTTACGAGCGCTTCTTCTTCGGGGATCCGGTGCGCATGTACCAGACCCTCTTTAGCGTCTACGATAAAGAGCCCTACAAGGAGCGGATCCGTGCCTACCTGAAGAGGGCGCTTTCCGTGTTTGCGGAGGTGGAGGCGTGACGGGTGCCTTCCCTGAGGGGCCTGCGGGTTTGCCCAAGCCGGACGAGGCCTTGAGGGAGGCCTTCAAGGAGGCCCTAAGCCGGTTTGCCGCCGGGGTGACCGTGGTGTCCGCCCGGCTGGGGGAGGAGGAGCGGGGCATGACCGCCACCGCCTTCATGTCCTTGAGCCTCGAGCCTCCCCTGGTGGCCCTGGGCATCCACGAAAAGGCGAGGCTTTTGCCTCTTCTGGAGGCCTCCCGGGCCTTCACCGTTAGCGTTCTGAGGGAAGGGCAGGAGGCGGTCTCCCAGCACTTTGCCGGCAAACCCCAGGAAGGGGTGGGGTTGGTGGCGGGCAGGGTGCCAGGGGCCTTGGCGGTGCTGCGCTGCCGCCTGGAGGCGGCCTACCCCGGGGGGGACCACCGGCTGGTGGTGGGCCGGGTGGAGGCGGTGGAGCTGGGGGAACCCGGCCTTCCCTTGGTGTACTTCGGCCGGGGTTACAGGAGGTTGGTATGGCCATCGTGAGGGTGGGGTTCATAGAGCTTTGGGTGAGGGACCTGGAGAAAAGCCTGGAGTTCTACGAGGGGCTTTTGGGCTTCCGCCTGGAGCGCAAGGAGGGGAAAAGCGCCTACCTCCGGGGCTACGAGGAGCTGGAGTGGAGCCTGAAGCTCACCCAGGCGGAACTTCCCGCGGTGCGGAGCCTGGGCTTCAAGGTGGACGAAAAGGGGATGGAAGAGGCCCAGGCTTGGGCGGAACAGGAGGGGCTTCCCCACCGGTTGGAAGCGGACTGGGGTAGGCCCAGGATGCTCCGCGTTCAGGACCCCTTCGGCTATCCCCTGGTCTTCTACGCGGGGGCGGAGAAGCTTCCCCGCATGTTGCAGGAGTACCACCTCTACCGGGGGCCGGGGATTTTGCGCATCGACCACCTGAACCTCTTCTCCCCCGAGGTGGAGCGGGCCACCCGCTATTACCAGGAGAGGCTGGGCTTCCGCCTCACCGAGTACACGGAGGACGATGAGGGGAGGCTTTGGGCCAGCTGGCTCCACCGCAAGGGGAACGTCCACGACGTGGCCTTCACCAACGGGGAGGGCCCGAGGCTCCACCACTTCGCCTACTGGCTTCCTGACCCCATGGCCATCCTGAAGGCGGCGGACATCCTGGCGGGAGCCCGCAGGACGGACCAGATCGAAAGGGGGCCCGGGCGGCACGGGATCTCCAACGCCATGTTCCTCTACCTCAAGGACCCGGACGGGCACCGCATCGAGCTTTACACCTCCGACTACCTCACCGTGGACCCCGACCTGCCCCCGGTGCGCTGGAGCCTGAACGACCCCAGGAGGCAGACCCTTTGGGGGCACAGGACCCCAAAGAGCTGGTTCCTGGAGGGAAGCGCCCTTGTGGACCTCGAGGGGAAGCCCTTGCCCACGCGGTCCTCGCCCCTTGTCGGCATCCCCGAGCACGTGACCTAGCTTGACGGGACAGAAGTCCCTGGTTAAACTGGAAGGCAAACGATCGTTAGTTAGACCCAATCCGGGTCTCGCCCGGTGGGAATAGGCGGTGGGAAAGAGACGAAGGAGGGGAAGAAGATGAAGCGCTGGTTGGTAGCCCTGTTGGTTTTAGGCCTTTCGGCCATGGCCCAGGAGGCACTCAAGATGGGTGTGGTGGTTTCGGCCACCGGCCCTGCCGCTTCCTTGGGCATTCCCGAGCGGAACACCTTCCTCATGCTCCAGGAGATGCTGGACCGCACGGGGGGCGTGGCTGGGCGCAAGGTGCAGTTCGTGATCCTGGACGATGCCTCGGATACCACCCAGGCGGTGCGGAATACCCGCCGTCTGGTGGAGGAGGGAGTGGTGGCCATTATCGGCACCACCACCACCCCGGCTTCCTTGGGCATGATCCCTGTGGTGGCCGAGGCCAAGGTGCCCATGATCTCCCTGGCGGCCAGCAAGGACATCATCTACCCCGTGGACGCCCAGCGGCACTGGGTCTTCAAGACCCCCCAGACGGAGGAGCTCATGGCCCGGGCCATCGTGGCGGACATGGTGGCCAGGGGGGTCAAGACCGTGGCCTACATCGGGTTTAACGACGCCTACGGGGAGGGCTGGGCCCGCTTCTTCGAGGCGGAGGCCAAGGCCAAGGGCCTGCAGGTGGTGGCCAGCGAGCGCTACAACCGGACGGATACCTCCGTAACCGGCCAGGTGCTGCGCATCATCGCCCGGCGGCCCGATGCGGTCTTGATCGGGGCCAGCGGCACCCCCGCCGTGCTTCCCCAGCGCACCCTGAAGGAGCGGGCCTATGCCGGCCTCATCTACCAGACCCACGGGGTGGCCAACCCCGACTTCCTGCGGGTGGGGGGCAAGGACGTGGAGGGCACCCTTCTCCCGGCCGGGCCCATCCTGGTGGCGGAGCAACTTCCCGGCACCTTCCCCAGCAAGCGGGTGGCCCTGGACTACATCCAGCGTTACGAGGCCAAGTACGGCATCGGCAGCTACTCCACCTTCGGCGCCCATGCCTGGGATGCCTGGCTGATCCTAAAGCCGGCCCTGGAGCGGGCCTTGAAGCGGGCTGACCCGGCCAAGGACCTCGCCGCCTTCCGCGCTGCCTTGCGGGACGAGATCGAGGCCACCCGGAACCTGGTGGCCACCCACGGGGTCTTCACCTTCAGCAAGGAGGACCACCTGGGCCTGCGCTTTGAGGATGCCGCGGTGATGGTCCGGGTGGAGAACGGCCGCTGGAAACTGGAGCGCATCTTCCGCTAAGCCATGGACGCCACCATCCTCAGCTTCCTCCTCTTGGACGGATTGCAAAACGGGGTGGTCTACGGCCTTCTGGCCCTGTCCCTGGTTCTGGTCTTTGCCGTCACCCGGGTGATCCTGGTGCCCATCGGGGAGCTTCTGATGTTCGCCCCCCTTTCCCTGGTGTGGCTCCTCGAGGGCAAGCTCCCCGGCACCCTGTGGCTGGCCCTGGCCCTGGGAGGGGCCTGGGCCCTCATGGCCCGGGGCCGGGGAGCCCTTCTGCCCCTTGTGGGCGGGGTGGGGCTTTTCCTCCTCTTCCTTCTAGCTAAAGGGGTTCCTCCCTTGGCCTACCTGGCGGCGGTGCTCCTCGTGGTGTACCTGGGGGTGGCCACCTACCGGGTCTTCTTCCAGCCCATGCGGGGGGCCACGGTGCTTTCCCTCCTCATCATGGCCGTGGGCCTCCACGTGGCCTACCAGGGGTTGGGCCTCGTCTTCTTCGGTCCCGAGCAGTTCCGTCCCGCCCCTCTCCTTTCGGGAGAGGTGGTGGTGGGCCTCTCCTGGCAGGGGGTTCTGGTCCTCCTCTTCGCCGCTTTGAGCCTGATGGCCCTTTACCTCTTCTTCCGTTTTTCCCTTTTCGGAAAGGCGCTTTTGGCGGCGGCGGAGAACCGGCTTGGGGCCAGGCTCTTGGGGATACGCCCGGAGGAAGCGGGGATGGTGGCCTTCGGCATCGCCAGCCTCTTGGCGGCTTTTTCCGGGCTTCTCTTGGCCCCCCTCATCAACGCCGCCTACTTCATGGGCTTCATGCTGGGGCTTAAAGGGTTCGTGGCCGCCATCCTGGGGGGGCTTGCCAGCTACCCGGTGGCCTTTTTGGGAGCCCTCCTTGTGGGCTTCTTTGAGAGCTTCACCAGCTTCTACGCCAGCGCCTACAAGGAGGCCTTGGTCTTCCTGCTCTTGGTGCCCGCTCTCTTCTACCAGAGCCTGCGGGCGCGAACGGTGGAGGAGTGATGCGCTACCTCTGGTTTTTGTTGCTCCTGTTGCCCCTGGCCCTGTCCCCCTTCCCCTACTACCTCACCCTCCTGAACTTCTTCGCCCTCTCCGCCATGGTGGCCCTCTCCCTCTACGTGCTCACGGGTCTGGCAGGGATGACCAGCTTCGCCCAGGCGGCCTTCATGGGCATGGGGGCCTACGCCACCGCCCTCCTCACGGTCAAGGCTGGGCTTTCCCCTTGGCTTGGGCTTGGGGCCGGGCTCCTCTCCGCCCTTCTTTTGGCTTTGCTCCTGGGTGCCCTGACGGTGCGGCTTAAGGGGCATTTTCTTCCTCTTTCCACCATCGCCTGGCAGGTGGCCCTGTACATCCTGGCGGGGAACCTGGTGGGGCTCACCGGGGGGCATACGGGGCTAACGGATCTTCCCCCGATCCACCTCTTCGGCATCTCCCTGGACACCGGCTTCCGCTACGCCTTCCTCACCCTTTTCCTCCTGGTCCTCCTGGTCCTGGCCCTTTACAACCTGCGCCAAAGCCGTATCGGGCGGGCCCTTTTGGCCCTGAGGGGGGATGCCCTGGCGGCGGCCAGCTTCGGCGTGGACCCGGCAGCCCTCAGGCTCAAAGCCTTTTTGCTCTCGGGGGTTATAGCCGGCCTGGCGGGTTTCCTGTACGCCCACTTCCTGCGCTTCGTCAACCCCACGCCCTTTTCCCTGGAGGCTTCCATCAAGTACCTGGTGATGGCCGTGGCCGGGGGAGTGGGGAGCATCCCCGGGGTGATGCTGGGGGCGGCCTTTTTCACCGGCCTCGAGGACTGGCTAAAGGATCTCCTGCCCCTCCTCTTGGGGCAACAGGGCAACTACGAGACCATCGGCTATGGCCTCATTCTGGCCCTGATCCTCATCCTGGCCCCCAAGGGCCTCTGGCCCATGGTGGAGCGGTACCTGCCGAGCCGGGACCCAGGGCTACCCAAGGCGGAACCCCTTTCCCTCAAGAGCCCCGACGGCCCCCGGGGTGAGGTGGTTCTGGAGGTCCAGGACCTGCAGAAGTCCTTCGGGGGACTGATGGCGGTGGCAGGGGTTTCCTTCAACCTGAGGCGGGGGGAGATCCTGGCCTTGATCGGCCCCAACGGGGCGGGGAAGAGCACCACCTTCAACCTGGTGGCGGGGGCCTTGCTCCCCGACCGGGGCCAGGTCCGTCTCTTCGGTAAGGACATCACGGGGCTTCCTCCCTACCGGATCCACTCCCTGGGTCTGGGGCGCACCTTCCAGCACCCGCACCTTTTCCTGGAGCTCACGGTGCTGGAAAACGCCGCTTTGGGCACGTACAGCCGTACCCGGGCGGGCTTTATCCAGGCGCTGCTGGGCCTTTCCCGGAAGGAAGAGGAGCGGGCCTTGGCCACCGCCTACCGGGCCTTGAAGCGGGTGGGGCTGGAGTCCTTGGCCCTGGAAAAGGCGGAGCGCCTTTCCGTGGGCCAGCAGCGCTTGCTGGAGATCGCCCGGCTCCTGGCCTCGGGGGCCGAGGTGCTCCTCCTGGACGAGCCGGCCGCGGGGCTCAGGGCCCAGGAGAAGCGGGAGCTTGCCTCCCTCCTCCGCTCTCTGGTCAGGGAGGGCTACACGGTGCTCATCGTGGACCATGACATGGACCTCATCATGGGCCTGGCAGACCGGGTGGTGGTGATGAACTACGGGGAGAAGATCGCCGAGGGCACGCCCAAGGAGGTCCAGAGGAACCCCTTGGTGCGGGCGGCCTACTTGGGAGAGGAGGAGGTGGCATGAGTCTCCTTTCCGTTCAGGGTCTCACCGTGCGCTACGGGCCCCTCGAGGCGGTGCGGGAGGTGAGTTTCTCCCTAAAGGAGGGGGAGGCCCTTACCCTCATCGGCCCCAACGGAGCGGGGAAGACCAGCGTCCTGAGGGGGCTCTTGGGCTTGGCCCAGGCGGAGGGGAAGGTCTTCCTGGACGGGGCGGAGGTGCGGGGGCGAAGCCCGGAGGCCCTTCTTTCCCGGGGTCTGGTGCTGGTGCCGGAGGGCCGGGCCCTTTTCCCCGGGCTTTCCGTGGAGGACAACCTCCTCCTGGGAGGCTTTACCCGTTTTCGCCGCAGGGAGAACCTGAGGCCGGACCTGGAAAGGGTCTACACCCTTTTCCCCAGGCTTTTGGAAAGGAGGAAGCAGCCCGCCGGCACCCTTTCCGGTGGGGAGCAGCAGATGCTGGCCATCGGGCGCGCCCTTATGGCCAGGCCCCGGCTTCTCCTTCTGGACGAGCCCTCCCTGGGCCTGGCTCCCCTGATGGTGCAGGAGATCTACCGCATCCTGAGGGAGCTTAAGGGCCAGGGGACCACCCTCCTGGTGGTGGAGCAAAACGCCAAGGTGGCCTTGGCCTTGGCCGATCGCGGGCTGGTGCTGGAGGCGGGGGAGATGGTCCTCGAGGGGCCCGCGGAGGCTCTGAGGCAGGATCCCCGGGTGGTGGAGGCTTATTTGGGGCTTTCCCAGGAGTCGGACGTGGCGGTTACGCCAAGCGAGCACCTGGAGGAGGGGTAGGGAATGGGGCAGGCTGCTTCCCAGGGCGAACGCCTGGAGGATGCCTTCATGCGAACCTTGGGCCTTCAGATTCAGCACCTGGCCCCGGGGGAGGCGGTGGTGGCCGGGGTGGTGGGGGAGGCGCACTTAAACCTCCACGGCACCGCGCATGGAGGATTCCTCTATGCCCTCGCCGATAGCGCCTTCGCCCTGGCCTCCAACTCCCGGGGGCCTGCCGTGGCCCTATCCTGCCGCATGGATTACTTCCGTCCCCTTTCCGCCGGGGCGCGGGTGGAGGCGAGGGCCCAGGAGGTCAACCTCTCCCGGCGCACCGCCACCTACCGGGTGGAGGTGGTGTCCGAAGGGAAGCTGGTGGCCTTATTCACGGGAACGGTGTTTCGCCTGGGAGGAGATGCCTTTCCCGGTGCAGGGGAAGGGCTACCTTCCGGGCAGAACCCTTGATGCAAGGAGGTGGAGGGAGATGTACCAACCGGAATTGGAAACCCTGTCCAGGGAAAAGCTCAGGGCTTTGCAGGAGGAAAGGCTTAGCAACATCGTGGCCTACGTGTACGAGAGGGTGCCCTTCTACCGGCGGCTTCTGGACGAGGCAGGGGTGGACCCGAAGGGAGTGCGGACCCTCGAGGACCTCCCTAAGCTCCCCTTTACCAAGAAGGACCACCTCAGGGAAAACTACCCCTTTGGCCTCTTTGCCGTGCCCCGGGAAAAGCTGGCGCGCATCCACGCCAGCAGCGGCACCACCGGCAAGCCCACCGTGGTGGGCTACACCAAAAACGACCTCCAGGTCTTTGCGGAGGTGGTGGCCCGCTCCCTGGCCGCGGCGGGGGCTAGGCCGGGGATGATGCTCCACAACGCGTATGGCTACGGGCTTTTCACCGGGGGCTTGGGTCTGCACGGGGGGGCGGAGGCCTTGGGAATGACGGTGGTCCCCGTTTCCGGCGGCATGACGGAGCGGCAGCTCATGCTCATTCAGGACTTCCGCCCGGAGGTGATCTCCTGCACCCCCTCCTACGCCCAGACCCTGGCGGAGGAGTTCAGGAAGCGGGGGGTTTCCCCGAAGGAGCTCTCCCTGGAATACGCCGTGCTGGGCGCTGAGCCCTGGACCGAGACCATCCGGAAGCAGGTGGACGAGGGGCTTGGGGTGAGGAGCACCAACATCTACGGGCTTTCCGAGATCATCGGTCCCGGGGTTGCCAACGAGTGCGTGGAGGAACGGCAGGGGAGCCACATCTGGGAGGACCACTTCCTGCCCGAGGTGGTGGACCCGGATAGCGGCGAGCCCCTTCCCGAGGGCAAGGTGGGGGTTTTGGTCTTCACCACCCTCACCAAGGAGGCCATGCCCCTCTTGCGGTACTGGACCGGGGACCTCACCTTCCTCACCTACGAGGCCTGCTCCTGCGGCCGCACGCACGTGCGCATGGGCCCCATCCTGGGCCGCACCGACGACATGCTCATCATCCGCGGGGTCAACGTGTACCCCACGCAGGTGGAGGCGGTGCTTTCGGGCATACCCGAGGTGGAGCCCTACTACCAGATCGTGGTGCGGCGGGAGGGTACCCTGGACGAGGCCGAGCTCAAGGTGGAGGTTTCCGAAGCCTTCTTCCAGGAGATCGGGCGCAAAGCCCTTTCCGATGAGGTCATCGAGGCGGACCACCGCCTCCACGCCCTCAGGGAGAAGGTGGCCCACAAGATCAAGGACAGCATCGGGGTGAGCATGAAGGTGACCCTCCTGGCCCCGGGGGAGGCCCCGAGGAGCGAGGGGGGGAAGCTGAGGCGGGTTGTGGATCTGAGAAAGAAGTAGCCATGCGTCCCATTCCCCCTGGCTTCCAGGCGGTTTTTGAGACCGTGGTCACCCCCGAGATGACCGTGAACTTCGAGGAGCTCGGCCCAGTCCATCCCGTTTACGCCACCTACTGGATGGCCAAGCACATGGAGCTGGCCGGACGCAAGATCATCCTCCCCTTCCTGGAGGAGGGGGAGGAGGGAATCGGCAGCTACGTGGAGGTGCGCCACCTGGCCTCGGCGCTTCCGGGAATGCGGGTGAGGATCGTCGCTTACCACGAGCGCACGGAGGGGAACCGGGTTTACGCCAACATGGAGGCCTACAACGAGCTTGGGGACCTGATTGGCCGGGGGCGCACGGAACAGGTGATCCTCCCCAAGGAGAAGGTGGAGGCCCTCTTCGCCCGGCTGCGGGAGAGGTGGGAGGCTAGGGGAAGGGTCTAGCTGCCTAGATCTGGTCCAAGAGGTCCCCGGGATACCCCCGGGATGCCCCGAGCCCTTTCGGAGGGCTCGGGGTGTACCCTGGAAATAGGGGTTCAGATGAGGTTGGCAGGCAAGGTGATGGTGGTCACTGGGGCGGGAAGTGGCTTAGGGCAGGCGCTCACCCTGGAGCTGCTATACCGGGGTGCCCGGGTGGCGGCGGTGGACCTAAGGCGGGAGGGCCTCGAGGCCACCAGGGAGCAGGCAGGGGCCAAAGGGGCCAGTTTAAGCCTTCACCAGCTGGATATCACCGATAGGGAACGGGTGGAAGCCCTTCCCCAGGAGGTGGTGGCCATACATGGAGCCGTGGATGGCCTCATCAACAATGCAGGCATCATCCAGCCTTTCAAGCGCTTGCAGGACCTGGACTACGCCACCATAGAACGGGTGATGCGGGTAAACTTCTACGGTACCCTCTACATGATAAAGGCCTTTTTACCCCTGCTTTTGGCCCGGCCTGAGGCCCATCTGGTCAACGTGTCCAGCATGGGGGGATTTCTGCCCGTACCGGGGCAGACAGTCTATGGAGTCTCTAAGGCTGCCCTCAAGCTGCTCACCGAGGGGCTTTGGGCGGAGCTCCAAGGTACCTCCGTGCGGGTTACCCTGGTTTTGCCGGGGGCCATGCGCACGGCTATTGCCGAGCACTCGGGGGTTGAGGCACCGAGGGTGGGTGGGGAAGCCAGGATCCCTATCCTGGAGCCAGCGAAGGCGGCGAAGATGCTACTGGATGGAGTGGAGCGGGATGCCTTCCGCATACTCCTGGGCCAGGATGCCAGGAGCATGGATGTGCTTTACCGGATCAACCCCCTTTGGGCTACCCGGGTGATCCAAAAACGCATGCGCCACCTGCTCTCCTAAAGCTTCAGGGGTCTGCCTGCAATAAGCAGGTAGACCTCCTGGGCCGCCTTCGCCAGCAGGGCGTTCACCTCTCCCAAGAGGTCCCGGTAGCGCCGGGCCAGGGGGTTTGTGGGAACGATCCCCATCCCCACCTCGTTGGAGATGACGATGACCCGCTTGCCGCTGGAGGAGACCGCTTCCAGGAACTGCCGGGCTTCCGCGAGAGGATCGCGGTCCCTCTCCAGAAGGTTGGAAACCCAAAGGGTGACGCAGTCCACCACCACCGTGGGGTAACGGGCCCTCTTAAGGGCTTCCACCAGGTCCAAAGGTTCTTCCAGGGTTTCCCAGGTGGGGGGACGTTCCGCCTGGTGGCGGGCGATCCTCTCCGCCATCTCCCCATCCCGGGCCTCCGCGGTGGCGATGAGGGTGGCCCAGGGGCCGGCAAGCCTTTGGGCGTGGCGGCTTTTCCCGCTCCTGGCCCCGCCCAGGAGGAGGATGAGGCCGGGGGGAGGTGGGGGGTCAAGGGATTCCGCTTTCCCCCTGGGCGCTGGGGAAGGGTTTGGCCTAAGCCCTAGGTGGCGGTGGAGGTGCTCGAGGTCCAGGTGCTCCTCTAAGGCGTCGGCCAGCTGGTCCAGGACTGCCTCCAGGGCCTTGGCCTCCTGGCCGAAGAGGGCCCGCTGCACCCCAGGATTTTCCAAAAGGCCGTGAAGCCAGGTGGCGAGAAGGGGCCCCTCCTGGTGCGCCAAGGGGATCCCCTGGCCGTGGTGGATCTCGTAGCCCTGGGCCCTCAGGCCGTTCAACCTGGCCCAGAAGCCGGAAAGCCCCCGGAAGACCACCCCGGCCGGGCGTACGGTTTTCTCCCTGAGCATCCGCACCTGGAAGGGAAGGAGGCCTAGGCCTGGGAAAACCCCCTTGGCCTCCACCCCCTCCTCGTCAAGGATGGCCTGGGCCAGCATCTCCGCTCCCCCGCAGATGGCCAGCACAGGTTTTCCCGCCTCGAGGTGGGCCCGCAGGAGGGGTAGGAAGCCCTGGAGCCAGGCCAGGTCCTTGGCGGGCAGGCGGCTTCCCGGCAGGATTAGGAGCTCGGCTCCCTGGGCCTCCTCGGGGGTACGGGCGTGCACAGGCTGGGCGAGTTCCGAAAGAGGCCAGAACTCGTCCAGGTTGGAGGCATGGGGGTAGCGGAGGATGGCCACCTTTGGGCCCAGGCTCTTTCTCGGGTGGTGGCGGAATCCATCCTCCTCGGGCAACTCCAGGGGAAGCATGGGCAGCGTGCCTAGGACCGGGATTCCCGTCCAGCCCTCCAGGAGGCGGTAGGCGGGTTCCAGCAAGCGGATGTCCCCCCGGAACTTGTTGAGGACGAAGCCAAGGAGCCTCTCGCGGTGCTCCCCCAGCAGGGCCCAGGTGCCGTAGAGGGCGGCCAGGGACCCTCCCTGGTCCACGTCGGCCACCAGGAGGGCCTGGGCCCCCGCCCACTCCGCCACCTGAAGGTTGGGGAGGTCCGGCCAAAGGTTCCGCTCCACCGGGCTTCCTGCCCCCTCGAGGACCAGGACGTCGAACTCCTTCCCCAAGGCCTCCAGGGCTTCCCGTACGGGAGCCTCCAGATGGGGTCTACGCTCCTTCCACGAAAGCCGGGAAAGAAGGGGGTCCACCCGGCCCAGGACCACCACCTGGCTTCCCTCGAGGCCCATGGGCTTGATGAGGATGGGATTCATGCGAGGATCGGGTTCGGTCCCTGCCGCCACCGCCTGGAGCCACTGGGCGCTGGCCATCTCCCCGCCCGCCACCACCCGGGAGTGGTTGGACATGTTCTGGGCCTTAAAGGGAGCTGCCCGGAGGCCCATGCGCTTAAAGTGCCTGAGGAGCCCAGCGGTGATGAGGCTTTTTCCCACCCCGCTTCCCGTCCCCCAGATGATGAGCGCCTTAGCCTTCACCCTGAACCTCCAGAACCGGTACGAAGGAGGTCTTGGCCAACGTGCAAGCCTTCGCTGTTCCCTCCCAGCCGTTCTGGGCCTTCAGGCTTGGCCCAGTGGGCCGAGGTGCCCTAGGCGAGGGGAACCAGGGCCATGTTTTAAGCCACCCCTTTTCCACGCTCATCAGGGTTCTGTCCTCCATCAGATCCTCGCGGCCAGGGCCTCGGCGAGGGCTGCCAGGAGCGCCTCTATAGCCTCCTCTCTTTGGGCGGAAAGCCTTAGCCACCCGGGCAGGCCAAAGCTGGTGGCGTCCCTTACCCGTATGCCCCTTTCCCTTAGCCTCCTGGCCACCTCCGTGGCCTGCTGCCCCACCCGCGCCAGGAGGAAGTTGGCCGGGCTTTCCCGCACCGGTAGGCCTAGCTCCCGTAGGCCCTGGGCCAGGAGACGGCGCAGGCGGATGAGTTCCCTTTTGCTCTCCTCCAACCACCCCTGGGCCTCTGGGTCCAGGTGGCCTAAGAGGAGGGCCTCCCCGTAGACGGAAACCGGCCAGGAAGGAGCCAGATGGCGGAAGGAAGTGAGGTCCATGGGGGCCAAAAGGTACCCGGCCCGTATCCCAGTGAGGCCATGAGCCTTGTTGGGGCTGTACAGGCGCCAAGCTCCTTGGGGCAGGGGAAAGGGCTTTTCCATAAGGGGGTAATAGGCCAAATCCAACACCAAGGCCCCCCCGGCCCGTTGTGCGGCCTCCTCCAGGAAGGGGTACACCTCCCCCGTGGGGTTGTTGGGCACGCAGAGGAAGGCCAAGGAGCTCTGGGGTAGAAGCCTCAGGAACTCCTCCGGGCTTCCCGCTTCAAAAAGGGGCAGATCCAGGGCCCGCGCAGCCCTGGCGTACTCGCTGAAGGTGGGCTTAAGGAGGAGGATGGGGCCCCTGAGGGGGTTCCAGCGGGCCAGGCGGTGGATGAGTTCGCTGGTGCCCGTGCCCACGGCCACGTGGCTTTCCGGAACCCCGTGGGCCTCGGCCAGGAGGCGGTGGGTTCTGCGGTAGAGGGGGTCCGGGTAGCGGCTTGGATCGGCCTGCCTGAGGTACTCCAGGATCACCGGGTTGGGCCCCAGGGCGTTGGCGTTGGTGGAGAAGTCGTAGAGGGGCTCAGGACCCCCATCGGGCCCACCGTGGATGGGCCTCAGCGCATCGTCCAGCATGGCTACATGCTACGCTCCTTTTGCTCCTCCGGAGCGTGGCCTGGCCCTTAACCCCTGGCCCGCACCAGCCAGGCGGAAAGGCCCATGAGGCCTGTGAGGAGCAAGAGGGTGGCGGCGAAGGCCAGGCGGTGGTTGGGAAGGACGGCGTAGAAGAAGGCCAGGGAACCCCCGGCCAGGGCGCTTCCCAGGGCTTGGCCCAGGGCCCGGGCCACGGACAGGGCACCCGAGGCCAGCCCCTCGAGGCCCCCAGGCGCCAGGGAAAGCACCAGGGCGTTGTTGGCCGCTTGAAAAAGGGCCCGCCCTATCCCCAGGAGGAGGAGCCCCAAGGCCGAGCCCCAGAGGGGATGCCAAAGGGGCAAGAGGGCGAAGCCCACGCCCGCGGCCACCAGGAGGTAGGCCCCAAGAAGGGCCATGCGGTTGTACCCCAGGCGGTCCGCGGTGCGGCCGGCCCAGGCACCCAGGAGGAGAAGTTGCAAGGGGTTGAGGAGGAGAAGGGTGCCGATGGCGCTGGGGGAGAACCCCTCTGCCCCCAGGTGGAAGGCCAAGGCCACGGTGGTGCCCAGGGTGTGGAGGAAGTACAGGGAGGTGGCCGCGAGGGCCTGAAGGAACCCAGAGGCCTCGAGCAAGCGCCTTAGAGAGCCTTCCTGCCTGGGAAGTTCCGGAAGGTTGCCTGAGAGCAAGAGGGCGAGAAGCCCCACGGGAAGGGGGAGGAGAAAGACATAGGAAAGGCCCCAGGTGGCGGCCAAGCCTCCAAGGGCAGGGCCCAAGAGGGTGCCGGTGGCCACGGTGCTGGCCACCATGCCCATGGCGTAACCCCGGGCCTGGGGAAAGGCGCTGGTGGCCAGGCCGGGCACCAGGCCCACCACCATGGCGGTGGCCACTCCCTGGGCCAGGCGGAGGAGGATGAGGTAGGGAAGGCTCGAGGCCAGGGCTAGGGCCAAGGCCAAGGCGGCGTGCAGGATCAGGCCCAGGCGGAAAAGCCGTGCGGCACCCAGGTGGCGGGCCAGCCAGGCCACGGGCAAATAGGCCAAGGCCGCTCCCAAAAGCCCAGCGGAAACCGCCTGCTGGGCGGTATCCGGACCTACCCCGTAGATCCGGGCCAGGAGGGGGAGGGCAGGGGCCAGGCTGCTTTCGCTCACCGTTCCGAGGAGCACGCCAAAGAGGAGGGCCACGAGCCTCGAGTCCACGGGAAAAGCCTACCCATAACCGGGTCGGGGTGGGTAGGGCACGAAGCGGTGTAGACCTCCGGACCTTACACCTTTCCACGTTTCCATGCCCCGAGGGAAACTGGGGGCGTGGGTACGCACACGCAGGTGTATCTGCTTTCCGAGGCCCGGGGCCTTTCCCGGGATCTCTTGGGCGGCAAGGGGTTTGGGCTGGTGGAGATGGCCCAGGCGGGGCTTCCCGTTCCCCCGGCCCTCATCATCACCACGGAGGCTTGCCGCCGCTTCCTCAAGGAGGGGACGGTGCCGGGCCTGTGGGAGGAGGTCCGGGCCAAGCTGGCGGCCCTCGAGGGCCTAGTAGGCAAGCGCTTCGGCACAGGGGAGGGGAGCACCCCTCCCCTTTTGGTTTCCGTGCGGAGCGGGGCCCCGGTGTCCATGCCCGGGATGATGGACACCATCCTCAACCTGGGCCTCTCCTTGGAAGGAGTGGAAAGCCTGGCCCGGGCCACGGGGAATCCCCGCTTCGCTTGGGATGCCTTCAGAAGGCTCCTTTCCATGTACGGGGAGGTGGTCTTGGGGGAGAGGGCGGAGGTTTTTGAGGGCATGCTCTCCGCCTTGAAGGAGAAGCGGGGTGTGCAAAGCGACACGGAGCTTTCCCCCGAGGACCTCGAGGCCCTTTCCTTCCAATACCTGCGCCACCTGCAAGAGCGGGGCACGCCCTTCCCCATGGACCCCTGGCTTCAGCTGCAAGGGGCCATCGAGGCGGTCTTCCGCAGCTGGCTGAATCCCCGGGCCAAAACCTACCGCCGCATCTACGGCATCCCGGAGGACCTGGGCACGGCGGTGGTGGTCCAGGCCATGGTCTACGGGAACCTGGGGGAGGACTCGGGGACCGGGGTGGGCTTTACCCGCAACCCCGCCACCGGGGAGAAGGGCCTCTACGGGGAATACCTGCGGAACGCCCAGGGTGAGGATGTGGTGGCGGGTATCCGCACCCCTGAGCCCCTTTCCCGCCTCAAGGAGTACGCCCCCGAGCTCTATAGGGAAATTGAGCGGGTGGCCCACCTCTTGGAGCGCCACTTCCGCGACATGCAGGATTTTGAGTTCACCGTGGAACGGGGGAGGCTCTACCTGCTCCAAACCCGCTCCGGCAAGCGCACCGCCCAGGCCGCGGTACGCATCGCCGTGGAGATGGCGGAGGAGGGCCTGATCAGCAAGGAGGAGGCCGTGCTCCGGGTGGAGGCCAACGCCCTGCCCGGCCTCCTCAAGCCCACCGTGGACCGGGAGAAGGCTCCCAAACCCATTCTGCGGGGCCTTCCCGCAAGCCCAGGGGCGGCGTTCGGCCATGCGGTCTTCAGCAACGAGGCGGCGGAGCGCTACGCCGCCCAAGGGCTTCCCACCATCCTGGTGCGCCCGGAAACCACCCCCGAGGACATCACCGGCATGTACCTTTCCAAGGGAATCCTCACCGCCCGGGGGGGCTTGACCTCCCATGCGGCGGTGGTGGCCCGGGGCCTGGGGGTGCCGGCGGTGGTGGGGGCGGAAGCCTTGAGGGTGGTTCCCGAGGAAGGTCGGGCCTGGGTGGACGGCCTGGAGATCCGGGAGGGGGAGCTGCTTACCCTGGACGGGAGCACCGGGGAGGTTTACCTGGGAGCGGTGCCCCTGGCTGAAGCGGCCGAGGAGGAGCTTTTGCATAAGCTTCTTTCCTGGGCGGAGCCTCACCGTTCCCTGGGGGTCAGGGCCAACGCCGATACCCCCCTGGACGCCGAAAGGGCCCGGGCTTTCGGCGCCGAGGGGATCGGGCTTTGCCGTACCGAGCACATGTTTTTCCAGGAGGAACGCCTGCCTTGGGTTCGGCGGTTGATCCTGGCCCGCACCCCGGAGGAGGAAGCCGAGGCCTTGGAGCGGCTTTTCGTCTTCCAAAAGGAGGACTTCAAGGGCATCCTCAGGGCCATGGATGGCCTCCCGGTGACCGTACGCCTCCTGGATCCTCCCCTCCACGAGTTCCTGCCCTCCCTCGAGGAACTGAAGGCGCAGGCGGAGGCCGGGGACGAGGAGGCCAAGGCCCTTTGGGAGCGGGCCAAGGCCCTGGCGGAGCAGAACCCCATGCTGGGCTTTCGGGGCATCCGGCTTTTGCTCCTCAGGCCGGGCATCTTCCGCATGCAGCTTCGGGCCCTCCTGGAAGCGGCCAAAGAGCTAAGGGAAGAGGGTTTTGATCCCCGCCCGGAGGTCATGGTTCCCCTGGTGGCAGATCCCAAGGAGGTGGAAAGGGCCAAGGCCCTGGCGGAGGAGCTTTTCCGGGAGTACGGCCCCATTCCCTTCGGCACCATGGTCGAGACTCCAAGGGCGGCCCTTCTGGCTTCGGAGATCGCTCCCCTGGTGGACTTTTTCAGCTTTGGCACCAACGACCTCACCCAGATGGCCTTTGGTCTTTCCCGGGACGATGCCGGGAAGTTCCTGCCCCAGTATGTGGAGGAAGGGCTTTTCCCCTTCGACCCCACGGAGCGCCTGGACGAGAAGGGGGTGGGAAGGCTTCTTCGGCTTGCGGTGCAGGAAGGGAAGCGGGCTAACCCCAGGCTTAAGGTAGGGCTTTGCGGGGAACATGGGGGCGAGGCCCGCAGCGTGGCCTTTGTGGCCGACCTCCTGGATTACACCTCGGCGAGCCCCTTCAGGGTGCTTACCGCCCGGCTTGCCGCAGCCCAGGCGGGGCTTCGGGCCTCGAGGTACGCTGGCACCTGACCGAAACCTGAAGGAAGCCCAGGGGGGTCAGCCCCCCTGGGCTTAACGCTTTAAACTGGAATGGTTTACAGGATTAGCGGACTTAAGAAGAGGGCTATGAGGGAAGTCTACGCCTTTGTGGAGAAAAGGGACCTGGCGATGAGCCGACTGCTTTCTAGAAGGGTCTCACCTCTATCCCTGCTTCCTCCAGCGCCTTGCGCACCGCCAGTGCCACCTCGGGGGCGTTGGGGTTGTCCCCGTGGATGCAAAGGGTTTCCGCCTTGACCTCCACTTCCCCGCCATCCAGGGCCTCGACTTTTCCTTCTAGAACCATCCTGAGGGCCCGCCTGGCTGCCTCCTTGGGATCGCTGATCCAGCTTCCCGGGAGGGAGCGGGGGGCCAGCTGGCCGTTTTTCAGATACGCCCGTTCGGGAAAAGCCTCGAGGACCACCCTTAGCCCTGCCCTCCGGGCCTCCTCCTCGTACACCGTGCTGGGAAGCACCACCAAGGGCACTTCGGGGTCAAAGGCCTTCACCGCCTCGGCGATGGCCCGGGCGGTTTCCCGGTCGCGACAGGCTCTGAGGTAGAGGGCCCCGTGGGGCTTCACGTGGTGAAGGCTTAACCCTTCCGTCTTCAGGAAGGCGTAGAGGGCTCCTATCTGGTAGAGGACGTCCGCATAGACTTCCTCGGGGCTCAGGGCCATATCCCTGCGACCAAAACCCACCAGGTCGGGGAAGCCCGGGTGGGCTCCCACCGCCACCCCATGGGCCTTGGCAAGAGTCACCGCCTCCCTTATGCGGGTGGGGCTTCCCCCATGAAAGCCGCAGGCCAGGTTCACCGAGGTCACCAGGGGGAAGATCTCCCGGTCGTGACCGTAGGTGAAGGCTCCATAGGACTCCCCAGCGTCGGCGTTGAGGTCTATGAACATGGCCACCCCCTTACAGGGAAAGCTTAACCCCAAACGGAATGACCTGCATGTTATCCCCCGGTCATGGTTCGGGGTAGCCACGTGGCCATTTCCGGGAACAGCATGAGGAGGACCACCATGAGAAGCAGCACCCCCATGAAGGGAAGGGCATAGCGAGCGATGTGGAAGAGGTCCTCCCCGGTTAAGGACTGGATGACGAAGAGGTTGAAGCCCACAGGGGGAGTGATCTGGGCCAGTTCCACCATGATCACCAGATACACGCCGAACCACAAGGGGTCCACGCCGATGGCCTTCACCACGGGAAGGATCACGCTGATGGTGAGGACCACGATGGAGATCCCATCCAGAAACCAGCCCAGAACGATGTAAACCAGGCTCAAGAAGAAGATGAGGGCCACGGGGGAGATCCCAGCTTCCACCGCCCAGGTGGCCAAGGCCCTGGGGATGCCGGTGAACCCCATGGCCAGGGTCAGAACCCCGGCTCCTGCCAGGATCAGGCCGATCATGCTGGTGGTGCGTATGGCCCCCATCAAGCTTTCAAAGAACATCCTGGGGGATAGCTCCCGGTTTAGCCCCGCCAGGAGGAGGGACCCCGCTACCCCTATGGCCGCCGCCTCCGTGGGGGTGGCTACCCCCAGGTAGATGGAGCCCAGGACCAGGAGGATGAGGAAAAGCACCGGGAAAACGGATAGAAGGCCGACCAAGCTTTGGTAGAGGGGCTTCCGGGGTTCCCGAGGTAGTTGGTGGCGGTAGAGGAAGGCCAGAAGGGCCACCAGGAGCATGAAGAGCAAGGTTAAAACCGCTCCTGGCACCACTCCAGCCATGAAAAGCCGGGCTACGGAAACCTCGGCCATGACCCCGTAGACGATCATGATGACGCTAGGGGGGATGAGGAAGCCTAGGGTTCCCGCCCCGGCTAAGGAGCCCAGGGCCAGGGGCTTGGGGTAGCCGCGGCGCAACAGCTCAGGCAGGGTAAAGCGGCCCACGGTGGCGGTGGTGGCAGCGGAGGAGCCGATGACGGCGGCGAAGAGGGCGCTGGCCACCACGTTCACATGAAGGAGTCCCCCAGGAAGGCGGGAAAGAAGGGGGCTAAGCCCCTGGAAGAGCCCCTGGGCCAGCCGGGAACGGTAGAGAACCTCCCCCATCCAGACGAAAAGGGGCAGGGCGGCCAGGCTCCAGCCGGAGGTGGTGGACCATAGGGCGGTGGCCAGGTTGGCTCCCGGAGGAGCGGTGGTGAACAAGGCCAGGCCAGCGAGGCCCACCAGGAGGAGGGCTAGGCCCACGTAGACCCCCAGGGCCAGGAGGAGGAAAAGAAGGCCCACCAGGATAAGGCTTTCCCATAGGAGGCTCATTCCTTTCCCTCCTTCCAGGTTTTCAGTCCCGCCTCGAGGAGGGCCAGGGCGAAGGTGCTGAGGCCCACCGCCAGGAAGCTTTGGGGTAGCCAAAGGGGAAGAGGAAGAAGCCCTGGGGCCAGGTCTCCGTAGCGGAAGCTCTCCGCCACCCTAAGCCAGGTTTGAACCGAGGCATAAAGGGTGGTTAGGAATCCGAGTCCCAGGGCGAAGGTTTCCAGCGGGCGACGGGCCTTGGGGGGAAGCTTTTGCAAAAGAAGCCGCATCTGGATGTGCCCCCCAGCCCTCAGGGTGGGAGCAAGGCCCAGGAAGATGAGCCCGGCGGTGGCGAAGCCGGCCATCTCTAGGGCGGAGGGCACCACGAAGCCCAGGTACCGTCCTGCCACCTGGGCCAGGATCACCAGGAGGATGAAGAGGCCCATGAGGGCCGCCAGGAACTCGGATAGACGGTAGAGGCCCTCGAGGGCCTTCTCCAGGAGGTTCATCGTCCAAGGTACTGACGGTAGATCTTGACCCCTGTGGCTCCCGCCTGCTTTTGCCACTCCAGGATCATGGTTTGCCCCACCTTCTTGAGGTCGGCCAGGAGGGTGGGGGAGGGCTTGACCACCTGCATGCCCCGGCTCGCCAGGGTTTGGATGGCCTTTTCCTCCTGTTCCTGGCTCAGCCGCCAGCCCCGCTCCTCTGCCCGCTTGGCCGCCTGCAACAGGGCTTCCCGATCCTGGGGGGAGAGGCTTTCAAAGGCCCGTCGGCCGACGACCACCATGTTCTTGGGGATCCAGGCCTTCACGTCATAGAAGTAACGGGCGAAGTCCCAGGCCTGGCTGTCCACCCCGGTGACCGGGGAGGTGATCATCGCCTCCACAATCCCCGTGGCGAAGGCCTGGGGAATGTCTGCGGCCTCCACCTGAACCGGGTGCATGCCGAGTAGCTCCGCCAGCCGGGCGGTGGCGGGGTTGTAGGCCCGGAACCGCATGCCCTTTAAATCCGCCCCTGTATTCACGGGCCGCTTGGTGTAGAGCCCTTGAGGCGGCCAGGGAACGGCGTAGAGAAAGACCACTCCCCTTTGGGCCAGCCACTTTTCCACCTCAGGGCGCTGAGCCTGGTAAAGCCGACGGGCCTCTTCGTAGCTGGTGGCCACGAAGGGGATGGAGTCCAGGTTGAAGAGGGGGTTTTCGTTGGCGAGAAGGGACATGAGCACCTCCCCCATCTGCACCTGCCCGTTCCTCACCGCGGGCAGGATCTGGGGATGGGGGAAGAGGGAGCCTCCAGGGTGGACGGTGATCTTGAGCCGGCCTCCCGTGGCCTCCTCCACTTCCTTTACAAACTGCTGAATGTTTTGCGTGTGGAAGTTGGCCGGAGGATACGGGGTGGCCATGTTCCAGGTCTGGGCTTGGGCTACTAGGGCCAATGGGAAAAGCCAGAAAAGGAGCTTACGCATAACCATGCACCTCCAAGGATTATGTTACCGCTTGGGCACCCGGTCCACGAACTCATTGGTGTACGTGCGCTTGAGATCGATCCGGGCCCGGGCCACGTTGGGATCAAAGGCGGAAAGCACCGTGAGGGGCCTCAGGGGAGCGGTGTCGCTGAAGCGCCCCGTGGGAGAGAAGGACTCCAGGGAGTTCCTGAGGACCTTGAGGTACAGGGCCCGGTCGCCCAGGAAGTACTCCTCCGGTAAGATGGCGGCGATTTCCTCAGGGGTTTTGCCCTGCATCCACCTCAGACCCCGCACCATGGCGTTCACCAGGCGCTGGGCGGTGTCGGGGTTCCGCTCCAACCAGGCCCGGGTGGTATAGAGGACGGCGGCCGGGTACTCCCCGCCCAAAACCTCCCGGGTTCCCTTGGTGGAGCGGGTGTCCGCCAGTACCTTGATGAGGCCTCTTTCCTCCAGGAGGGTGATGGCGGGTTCCACGTTGGAGATGGCGTCCACCTGGCGGTTTTGCACCGCGGCCACCGCTTGGGTCCCCACGGAAACCCCGATCGCGGACACATCCGTGGGCTTGAGGCCGTTTTTCACCAGGAGGTAGTTGAGGAAGAAATGGGTGGAGCTTCCCGGAGCGGTGACCCCCACCTTCCGCCCCTTGAGGTCGGCGATGCTCCGCACCTGGTCTGCCAGGTCCGAGCGCACTCCCAGCACGATGGCCGGGTAACGCCCCACCTGCACGAAGGCCACGATGTCTCTCCCCTGGGCCTGCATCTGGATGGTGTGGTCGTAGAAGCCCATCACCACCTCCACGCTTCCCCCCACCAGGGCCTGGAGGGCCCTCGAGCCCGCCTGCAGGTCCTGGATCACCACGTCCAGGCCTTCTTCCTTGAAGTATCCCAGGCGCTCCACCACAGTGAGGGGCAGGTAGACCACGGCCGTCTTTCCCCCTACCCCCAGCACCACCCGCTTCTGGGCTAAGCCCGCCGCCAAAAGTAACACCAAAAGCGCTACAACCAGCCTCCTCATATCCCCTCCTTTCCTCCATTGACCGCTATTCCGCCTCCATTTTAGGGCGCCAACGGACTAAACGCCCTTCCACTTGGCCCACCACGGCATCCAACAGCAACACGAAG
Source organism: Thermus sp. KWY1 (assembly GCF_057547025.1). Classification (NCBI taxonomy): domain Bacteria; kingdom Thermotogati; phylum Deinococcota; class Deinococci; order Thermales; family Thermaceae; genus Thermus; species Thermus sp. KWY1. The sequence continues at coordinate 39,557 of NZ_BAAJPG010000005.1, read as the reverse complement.
ACCATGAGCACCACCATGCCGGCGAAGACCCCGGTGGTGTCAAAGACCCCTTCCGCCTGGGCGATGACGTAACCCAGCCCAGCGGCGCTTCCCAGATATTCCCCCACCACGGCCCCGATCACCGCGAAGCCGATGGAGGTCCTTAAGCTGGAGAAGATCCAGCTGGCTGCGGAGGGCAGGTATACGTGGCGGAGAAGGTGACCGGGCCTGGCTCCCAAGAGCCTGGCGTTTTGCAGGACCACAGGGCTTACCTCCTTAACCCCCTGGTAGGTGTTGAAGAAGGCCACAAAGAAGACCAGGGTGACCCCTAGGGCTACCTTGGAGAGCACCCCCAGGCCGAACCAGAGGGTGAAGATGGGAGCCAAGACCACCCGAGGGATGGCGTTTAGGGCCTTGATGTAGGGGTCCAAGACCGCCGCCACGCTGGGGGCCAGGGCCAGCCAAAGTCCCAGGACTACCCCGAGCAGGGTTCCGAGGAAAAAGGCCAGGAGCATCTCCAGGGTGGTGATGTAAAGGTGCGGGTAGATCTCCCCGGTGCTGAACCAGCGCCAGACCCTCCCGGCGATCTCGGAGGGTTGGGAGAAGAAGAAGGGGTCCAGGCGGCCGGTCCTCGAGGCCCACTCCCACCAGGCGAGGAAGAGAAGGAGCAACCCCACCTGCCAAAGCCGTAGCCTAAGCCCCCGCATGGGCCCGCATCACCTCCCCCCTTAGGAGCTCCCAGATCTCCCGGTGCAGGCGCAAGAACTCCGGGGTGAGCCGGATCTCCGCCACATCCCGGGGCCGGGGGAGGGGGATGGGGAACTCCCCGATGACCCGGGAGCGGGGCCCCGCCGACATGACCACCACCCGGTCGGAAAGGGCAATGGCTTCCTCCAGATCGTGGGTGACGAAGAGCACGGTCTTGCGATCCTCCTGCCAGAGCCTGAGGAGCTCGTTTTCCATGAGCTGCCGCGTCTGCACGTCCAGGGCGGAAAAGGGCTCGTCCATGAGGAGGAGCCGGGGGTTGGCGATGAGCACCTGGGCCAGCCCCACCCGCTTGCGCATCCCCCCGGAAAGCTGGTGGGGATAGTGGCGGGGAAACCACCCCAGCCCCACCTTCTCCAGCCAGGCCTGGGCCCTTTCCCGAGCCTCCCTCAAGCCCACGCCCCGGAAGACCAAGGGCAGGGCCACGTTGTCCAGGGCGGTCTTCCAGGGCAGGATGGCGTCCTGCTGGAAAAGGTAGCCCGCCACCGGGTTCAACCCCCTAAGGGGCTTCCCTTCCAGGAGGACCTCCCCCTGGGTGGGGGCGAGAAGGCCTGCCGCCACGTTCAGGAGGGTGCTTTTCCCGCATCCCGTGGGGCCCACCAGGCTCACGAACTCCCCTGAGGCCAGGCGGAGGCTTACCCCTTCCACGGCCACATAGGAGCCAAAGGCCACGGAGACCTGCTTAAATTCCAGGAAGTTCATGCGTAGTACTCGAGGTTGGGCTTAATGCCTAAAGCGTTGAGCAGGCGGTTGGTGAAGTTGAACATGGCTGCCACCTCGGCCGCCTCGAGGATGGCCTCATCGCTGAGACCCGCTTCCCTCAAGGGGGCGAGGTCCTCCTCGGTCATGGCGTGGTGCTGGTGCGTGACCTTGAGGGCAAACTCCACCAGGGCCCGCATCCTTTTAGGCATCTCCGCGCGGCGGGGGTTGGCGGCCAAAACCTCCGGGAGCACCCCATCCCCGGTGAGGTCCTTGAGGTAGCGCTTGTGGCTGGCCACGCAGTACTCGCACCGGTTCTCCCCGCTGATGGCCACGGCCATGGCTTCCCGCTCCTCCCGGGAGAGGAGGCCTTCCCCCCGCATAAGGGTGTCGTAGTACCGGAACCAGAGGAGAAACCTGGGGCTCAGGGCAAAGGCCCGGGCCACATTGGGAACAAAGCCCGTCTTCTCCCGGAACCGGGCGAAAAGCTCCTGGACCTCCGGGCTCAACTCCTCTTCGCCCGGTATGCGGAGCCAGGAGATCACCATACCGCCACCGCCCGCACGGGCCCTCCGGAGGCCCCCCGGTGCTTGGGGGCTCCCACGAAGATGAGGGCCCCGGCGGGAGGCACCTGGGCCAGGTTGGCCAGGTTTTCCAGGCCGTATTTCCCCGCGCCCAGGAGGGTCACGTGGGCCTTGAAGTCCTTGGAGGGGCCAAAGTCCAGGGAGAGGGTATCCACCCCTACCCCCACGATCTCCCGCTCCCGCACCAGAAACTCTGCCGCCTCCGGGGAGAAGCCGGGGAAGTGAAGGGTGCCCGTGGCGTCCTGGTTCAAAAAAGCCTTGGGGTCGCGCCAGCGGGCTTCCCAGCCGGAGTGCATGGCCACCAGGGCTCCTTTGGGCAGGCGGCCGTGCTGGCGCTCGTAGGCCAGGATGTCGTCTACGGTCACCTGGGCATCGGGGTTGCGGGCGGCCTTCTCGTGGATGTGGATCACGGCCAGGGGAGCGATGAGGGTTTCCACGGGCAGTTTTTCCGCGGTGAGCCCCCCTTCGGCGAAGTGGGCGGGGGCGTCCATATGGGTTCCCGAGTGCTCCCAGAAATCGATGCGGTTGCCGTAGTACCCGTTCTGCCGTACCGTGACCAGGGTGGTGATGCGCATGGGTTCAGCCCCGGGGAAGAGGGGGATCTCCGGGGAGAGCTCGTGGGTGAGGTCCACCGCCCGGCTAAAGGCCTTGCCCTGTACCTGCGCCTGGGCCACGGCCCGGCTGGCAAGAAGCCCCAGGCCCGCGCCCAACAGGGCCCTGCGGGAAATCTGCTTGGCCACTTCCTCCATCACCAGAGGGGCACACATGGTTTCCTCCTTTGTCAGGGGCAAGTTACCACGGGCCTGCAAAGGTATGCAAGCCCCTAACGCCGGGGGTCCAGGCGGTCCCGGAGGCCGTCTCCCAGGAGATTGAAGCCCAAGACGGCCAGGGAAAGGGCCAACCCGGGAACCAGGGCGGGATAGGGGGAAAGGGGAAGGAAGCTTTGGGCTTCCCGGAGCATCCGGCCGAGGCTTGGGTTTGGGGGCTGAACGCCAAGGCCCAGGTAGGAGAGGGCGGCCTCGGCCAGGAGGGCGGCGGCGAAGGCCAGGCTGGCCTGGACCAGGAGGGGTCCCAGGAGGTTGGGGAGGAGGTGGCGGCGCATCACCCAGCCCGGAGGGGCTCCCAGGGCCAAAGCGGCTTCCACAAAGGGGGCGGTCTTAAGGGCCATGGCCCCGGCCCGGGCCACCCGGAAGAAGGCGGGAACCATGGAAAGCCCCACGGCCAGCATGCTGCTGTAGATCCCGGGGCCCATGAGGGCGGCGAGAAGAAGGGCAAGGAGCAGGCCCGGAAGGGCATAGAGGGCCTCCATGAGGAGGCTTAACGCCCCGTCCCAGTGCCGGCCCAGGTATCCGGCAAGAAGGCCTGCGGCCACGCCCAGGGTAAAACCCACGGAAACAGCGATGCTCCCCACCAGTAGGGCGTTTCTTGCTCCGTGAAGGAGACGGGCCAGGAGGTCCCGGCCCAAGGGATCGGTCCCCAGGGGATGGGTGGGGGAAGGAGGGGCGAGGCGGTGGAGGAAGTCGGGGGCGTTGGGGTCCAGGGGATAGAGGAAGGAGGCCAGGGCCATGAGGAGGAAGAGGCCCACCAGGAGGCTTCCCAAGAGGAGGCTTGGGCTACGCATACGCCACCCGCGGGTCCAAAAGGCCGTAGAGGAGGTCCACCAGGAGGTTGAAGAGGACGATGAGGGCGGCCATGACCAGCACCAGGCCCTGGAGGAGAGGGTAGTCGCGGGCCTCGAGGGCGGTCAGGGCCAGGCTTCCCATGCCCGGCAGGGCGAAGACCACCTCCACCACCACCGCCCCGGTAAGGAGGAACCCTCCCTCCAAGCCCAGCACGGTGATCAGGGGAAGGCTTGCGGGCTTTAAGGCGTGCTTGATGAGCACCCAGGTCTCGGGGACCCCCTTGGCCCGGGCGGTGCGGATGTAGTCCTGGCCCATCACCTCTAGGAGGCTTCCCCGGGCCATGCGGAAAAGGATGGCTGCCCGGGAAAGGGCCAGGGTGAGGGCGGGGAGGAAAAGGTGGCGGAGGGCTTCCCATGGATGGGAAAACCCCGGGAAGCCGCTGGCGGGGAAAAGGGGCAGGTGCACCGCCAGGGCGTAGAGGAGGACCACCCCCAGAAAGAAGGTGGGCACGGATTGCAAAAAGGCCATAAGGCCGCTTAGGGCTAGGTCGCAAAGGGGAAACCTAAGGGCTAGAAGGGCCAGGGGCAAGGCCAGGAAAAGGGCGCCGCCAAGCCCCAGGAAGACGAGGCCCAGGGTGAGGGGGATCCGCTCGCCCAGGAGTTCGCCCACGGGCTTTCCGTAGCGGATGGACTCCCCCAGGTCGAAGCGGAGGGTGCGGGTGAGCCAGTCCGCATAGCGTTCCCAGGGAGGCTTGTCCAGGCCGAGGGCGCGTTCCAGGGCCTGCCGGGCAGCTGGCGAAGCCTCGAGGCCCAGGATGGCCTGCACCGGGTCCCCCGGGAGAAGGAGGAGGAAGGCGAAGACCAGGCTGGAGGCCAGCCAAAGTGTAGCCAGGGCCAGGAGGACCCGCCTCAGGAGGAAGCTTCGCATCTAGCGGTTCAAGTACACCCGGGTCACGTTGAGGCTCGGGGTGGGCTGGTTCTGCCACCAGCCCATGACCTCCTTCCGCATGGCGGCGATGTAGGGGGCGTTCATCACCCAGAGGTTCACCGCATCCTGGGCGAGGAGGTGCTGCATTTCCTTCATGATCTCGCAGGCCCGCTTGGGGTCGGGGGTGCGCAGGTACCTGGTGTAGAGGTCGCGGAAGCGGGGGGAGTCGTAACGGAAGTAATAATTGGGGTTGGCGTAGATGCCGATGTCGTGAGGCTCGGAGTGGCCGATGATGGTCATCTGGTAGTCGGCTCCCCGGAAGACCCTGGAAAGCCAGGTGGCCCACTCCACCACCTCCAGCCGCGCCTGGACCCCGATCTGGGAAAGCTGGGCAGCGATGGCTTCCCCAAGCCGCCTCTCGTAGGGGTAGGGGGCGGCTAGGGTGAAGGTGAAGCGCAAGGGGTTATTGGGTCCGTAGCCGGCCTCTTGCAAAAGGGCCCGGGCCTTGGCGGGGTCGTAGGGGTAGTAGCCGGAAAGATCCTCGTAGCAACTCTCCCCTGGGGAGCGGTGGCTGCCGATGGGGGTGCCAAAGCCCAGCATCACCCCCTCCACCAGGGCCTTTTTGTCCACGGCATGCTGGATGGCCCGCCGTACCCGGATGTCGTTGAAGGGGGGGCGGCTGTTGTTCATGCCCACGGTGATCTCCGTGGTGGTAAAGCCCGTGATCACCTTGAAGTTGGGGTCCCGCTTTAGCACCAGGGCGTTTTCCGGGCTCACCCCGAGGCCGATCACCTGGATGTCCCCCGCCCGCAAGGCGGCAAGCTGGGCGTTTGGATCCGGCAGGAAACGGAAGAAGACCCGATCCAGATAGGGAAGGCCGGGCTCATAGTATCCTTCAAACCGCTCCAGCCTCACCCCAACCCCCCGCTCCCAGGCCACGAAGCGGAAGGGTCCGGTTCCAATGGGCTGGGTTTTCTGTTCCTCCACCCTGCCCTTGGGGCCGATCACGGAATCGGGGCGGGCCAGGTTGAAGAGGAAGTCCTGGTTGGGCTGGCGCAGGCGGAAGACCACGGTGTAGGGATCCTTGGCCTCCACGCTCTGGATGTCCTGGTAGTACTCGGGGTGGGTGTGGCCGGACTTGGGATCCCGGGCGCGGTTGAACTTGAAGACCACGTCCTCGGCGGTGAAAGGGGCACCGTTGTGGAAACGAACCCCCCGGCGCAGATAGAAGGTCCAGGTGAGGCTGGAAGGGCTTCCTTGCCAGCGCTCGGCCAAGGCGGGGACGATCTCCCCCTTCTCGTTGAACTTCACCAGCCCCTGGAGGACGTTGTCGTAGAGCATGCGGGGAATCTCCTGGCTGGTGGAGGCCGTGGGATCCAGGACAGGAGGCTCGGCCAGGATCGCCACCCTAAGCTCTCCTCCTTTGGGCTGGGCCAGGGCAAAGCTGAGGCCCAAAAGAAGGAACCACGCCAACCGCTTCTTCATGTCTTCCCTCCCTTTCCCCATACTATGCCCAAGGGCATTTACCCCAGATAGAGCACCGCCAAGGCGGCGTAAACCCGCGCTGCCTGGACCACTTCCCCTAGGTCCACCCACTCGTCCACTTGATGGGGCAGGGTTTTCCCCCCAGGGCCCATGACCACCACGGGAAGACCCGCCCATGCCTGGAGGAAGGTGCCGTCCGTGGCCCCGGGTACCCCGCCGTGGCGCACGGGAAGGCCGAGAAGCCTTAGGGCTTCCTCCGCTGCCTGCACCAAAGGATCCTCCCTGGGGGTCTCCACGGGGGGGCGGTCCTCCAGGACCTCCACCTGGGTTCCCGCCAGGGTCTGGATCCTGGCCACCAACTCCCCGTGGTCCAACCCCGGTACGGTGCGCACGTCCATGGCCACCTCCGCTTCGGCGGGGATAACGTTGAGCTGCCCCTCCCCGGCGGTGGCCAGGATGCGGGTGGGGGTGAGGTAGGGAAGGCCCAGGAAGGGGTGGGAATGGACTTCCTGAAGCTCCCGTTGGAGGCCTTCCAGCTCCAGGATGAAGCGAGCCGCCTTGGGTATAGGGTTTTCCCCGGCGTAGGGCATGGCCCCGTGGGCCATGCGTCCGGGGAAGCGGAGGGATAGGCGCATGGCTCCTTTCTGCCAGAGGCAGACCTCCATGGCCTCAGGCTCGGCCACCAAGGCACCACGGAAGCCTCGCGCCAGCCCTCCTCTCACGAAGGCCTTCACCCCCAGCATCATTCCCTCCTCATCGGCCAAAGCGGCGAGGCGTAGGGGGTACCGGGGATGGCCTAGGGTTCGCTTCACCGCCAGCAGGGCTCCTATCAAGGCGGCGAGGCCTCCCTTCATGTCGCAGGCTCCTCGGCCGTACAGCCGGCCTCCCTCCACCACCCCTTCGTAGGGAGGGTAGCGCCATAGGCTTTCTGGGCCGGGGGTGACCACATCGGTGTGCCCCTCGAGGATCAACCCTCCTTCCCCCTCCCCCAGGTCCGCCACCAGATTGGGCCGGCCCAAAGCCGCTTCCTGCCGGAAGGGGCGGAAACCCCGCTCCCTCAGGTACTCCTCCAGGAAGGCCACCACCCCTTCCTCCCCGGGCCCCGGGTAGTGGCTGGGGATCCGCACCAGGGCCTTCAGGAGGTCCACCACCTCCTTCTCGTCCACCGCCTCCGCCGCTAGCAGGGCCTTTTCCATAAGGGGGTCCCCTGGGGGATTATACTGCGATTGGCTGGCCTAAACGAAAGGAGGTGGCGGGTGAACTACCGGCAACTTTTCGACCTAGGAGGGCAGGTGGCTTTGGTGGTGGGGGCGGCTTCCGGAATCGGGCGGGCCTCCGCGGAGGCCTTGGCGGCCTTCGGGGCCAAGGTGGTGCTGGCAGACCGGGATGAAAAGGGTCTGGAGGAGGTCCTCGAGGCCATCCGCAGGCAAGGCGGGGTGGCGGAGGCCCACCTCCTCGACCTGGCAGCCAGGGGCCAGGCCGAGGCGTTGGTGGAGAGGGTGCACCGGGCCCATGGCCGGTTGGACACCTTGGTGTCCACCCCGGCCATCAACGTGCGCAAACCCCTTCTGGACTACACCGACGAGGAGATCGACCGCGTGGTGGACCTGAACCTGAAGGGGACCTTGCGGCTTTTGAGGGCTGGCGGGCGGGTGATGCGGGAGCAAAGGGGGGGAAGCCTCATCGCCTTTGCCTCCATAAGGGCCCTGGTGGTGGAACCAGGGCAGGGGGTTTATGCGGCCACCAAGGCGGGGATCCTCCAGATCATGCGTACCCTGGCCGCGGAGCTTGGGCCCTATGGGGTGCGGGCCAACGCCATCGCCCCTGGGCCCATCGAAACCCCCCTCACCGCTCCCATCCAAACCCATCCCGATTGGTACCGGGCCTATGCGGAGAAAACCGCCCTCTTGCGCTGGGGAAAGCCCGAGGAAGTGGCCATGGCGGTGGTGTTCCTGGCCTCGCCGGCTTCCAGCTACGTGACCGGCACCCTCTTCCTGGTGGATGGGGGTTGGACGGCGGTGGACGGGCGGTTTACCCCGCCCCTTTAGCCAAGCTGGGCCCTAGCCCTTCAGGGCCACCAGGACCATCCGGCGCTTGATGAGGATGCGGTCCCCTGGCCCTTCCTGGACCACCAGGGGGCGGATTCCGGGGGAAGCCTGGGCCAAAACCTCCTCCACCCGCTTCGCTTCCCACCCTTTTGGGTCCAGGGGATAGAGCCACTCAGGCCAGGTCACTTCCTCCTCAAACGCCTCCAGGTGGAGGAGGCTTAAGCCCACCTCTTGAATGAGCCCTTGCCATTCCTCCACGGTGTACGCCTGCACGTGGGAGTTATCCCGGGCTGCCTCGAGGGCGTTGAAGAGTTGGGCGGCTTCTGGGTTTTCCGGGGCCACCATGTCGGCGATTCCCAGACGGCCTCCTGGCTTCAGCACCCTGGCCATCTCGGCTAAGGCCCTGGCGATGCGGGGAAAGTGATGGGCGGCCCTCCGGGTGGTGACCAGATGGAACTCCCCCTCAGGAAAGGGCAGGGACTCGGCGTCTCCCACCAGGAAGCGGACATTGCGCAAGCCCCGTTCGCGGGCCGCCTGGCTGAAAGGTATGGCCATTTCTGGGGTCAGGTCGATCCCGATGACTTCCCGCACAAAAGGGGCCAGGGCCAAAGCCGTGTGGCCGGGACCCGTGGCCACATCCAGGGCTCTTTCCGAGGACCTGGGTTCTAAAAGCTCCAGCAACCTCTTCAGATCGCGGCCCCCGGCGTGGCTGATGCTTTGGGCATACCCCTGGGCGTGGCGGGAGAAAAAGCTCCGGGCCAGCTCCTTCTGTTTTTTGTCCACGGCTTCCTCCGGGTTTCATTTTACGTCCGGATGTTGACGAGGGCCTGGTGGCCCCTTAGGCTGAAGGTTGAACGGGAAGGAGGAGCGTATGAAGCGATGGGCGGTTTGGCTGTTGGCGTTCCTGGGCTTGGCCGTAGCCCAGGACCGGACCCAGGTGCTGGTTTACGGCGGGGATTGGACGGACCTGATCACCCTGGATCCCCAGGTGGTCTACGAGTTCAGCGGGGTGATGATCGCCGATAACCTCTATGAAACCCTGGTGCGCTTTGAGGGGAACGACCTCTCCACCCTGCGCCCAGGGCTGGCGGAAAGCTGGAAGGTGGAGCGGGGCACCAGCGACTGGATCCTCACCTTCAAGCTCCGTAAGGGGAGCCGGTTCTCCACCGGACGGGAGGTCACAGCCAAGGACGTGGTCTTTAGCTTTGAACGGGCTTTAGCCCTTAAGGGGCCCGGCTCGTTCCTGTTCACCGAGATCGCCCAGCTCAAGCCGGGGGCGACCAAGGCCCTGGACCCCTACACGGTGGAGGTGCGCATCCCCAAGACCGCTTCGCCACAGTCCTTCCTCTCCATCCTTACCTTTACCCTGGGGGGCATTGTGGACTCGGAGGAGGCCCAGAAAAACGCTAAGGGGAACGATTACGGCAAGGATTTCCTCACCAACAACTCCGCCGGGTCCGGCCCTTACCGCCTGGTGCGCTGGGACCGGGGAAACCAGGTGATCCTCGAGGCCAACCCCTACGCCCGCATCAAGCCCAAGGTCCAGCGGGTGGTTCTGCGCTACATCCAGGAGCCCGCGGTTCTCCGCACGGCCTTGGAGTCCGGGGAGATCGACATCGCCGAGGGCCTCACCCCGGAGGGTTTGCGGGCCATCGCCAACAACCCCCGCTTCAAGGTGGTCCGGGCGGAAACCCTGCGCCTTCAGTACCTGGGCATGAACATGAAGCCAGGAAGCCCCTTCGCTAACCCGAAGGTGCGGGAGGCGGTGCGCTATGCGGTGAACCAGGATGAGCTCATCCAGGGTCTCCTCCAAGGCAATGCCGTGAAGATCCAGACCTTCATCCCCAAGGGCCTTCTGGGATATAACCCTATCGCTCCCTACACCTATGACCCAGCGCGGGCGAGGAAGCTTCTGGCGGAGGCGGGTTACCCCCAGGGCCTGGAGTTTGAACTTCTTACCAGCACCGGGATCTGCGGCGGTGGGGTACCTTGCCCGGATGTGGCCGCCAAGCTGCAGGCCGACATGGCCAGGGCAGGCCTGAAGGCCAGGATCCGCGCCATTGCCAATGCTGAAGTGCTCAACATCTACCGGGCCCAGAACCATCAGATGGTCCTGGCCGGTTGGAGCCCGGACTTCCCCGATCCCGACGGCAACGCCACCCCCTGGGCGGACTATGGGGCCCGCTCCTTGGCCTGGCGCAACAGCTACAACGACGAGGTGGCGGCCAAGCTGGCCCGGCAAGCGGCCCTCGAGGCAGACCCCACCAAGCGCAAGGCCCTGTACAAGGTGCTCACAGAAAAGGTCCTGCGGGAGGGCCCCTACGTGGTCCTCTACCAGCCTGCCTTGCCCATCGGCCTTTCGGCCAAGGTGGAGGGATTTGTGAAGAACCCCATGATGTCCGTACCCCTCTGGCAGGTGAGCAAGCAACCCTAAAGGGATGGGGTATAGTTAGGCCCGCAGGCGCTGGCTTGCGGGCTTCTGCTATGGGCGCTTACATCCTGAGGCGGCTTTTCATGGTGGTCTTCGTGGGGGTGGGCATCACCTTCATCACCTTCTTCATCGCCCAGGTGATCCCCATAGATCCGGCGGCAGCGGCTTTGGGCGAGAATGCCAGGGAGGAGCAGATCCGTGAGTTTCGGGAGCGCTACGGCCTGGACAAGCCCCTGCTGGTTCAGTATGGCATCTATCTGCAACGGCTTTTGCACCTGGACCTAGGGCGCTCCCTGCGCACGGGGCGCCCGGTGGCCGAGGACCTCCGGGAGTTTTTCCCCGCCACCTTGGAGCTGGCCCTGGCCGCCTTTTGGGTGGCTATCCTCCTGGGTATACCCGCCGGGGTGTGGGCGGCCTTAAGGCAGAACCGGGTGCCGGACCTCCTGGTACGGCTTATGGCCCTTCTCCTCGGCTCCACCCCTGTTTTTTTCCTGGCCATCCTCCTTCTGGATCTCCTGCACCGTAGGCTTGGGGTTTTGCCGGGTCCAGGAAGGCTGGATCCCTACCTCATCCCTCCTCCGCCGGTTACGGGCATGGTGACCGTGGACGCCCTCCTGGCCCGCGACTTCGCAGCCTTTCAGGATGCCCTGGCCCACCTTTTCCTGCCGGCCTTCGTCCTGGGCTCCGCCTCGGCCGCCTTGCTGGCCCGCATGGTGCGGGCGGCCATGCTGGAGGTGCTTTCCCAGGACTATGTGCGTACCGCCTGGGCTAAGGGGCTTTCTGAGCGCCAGGTGGTGCTCCGCCACGCCTTGAAAAACGCTGCCCTGCCCGTTCTTACCCTTCTGGGCGGGCTCATGGGTGGGCTTTTGTCGGGAGCGGTGCTCACGGAAACCATCTTTTCCTGGCCCGGCCTAGGCCGTTACGTGACCCAGTCGGCCACCAGCCTAGACTTTCCTGCGGTTATGGGGGTGACCCTCCTGGTAGGGGTCATCTACTCGCTGCTGAACCTGGTGGTGGACCTCCTTTACGCTCTTCTGGACCCGAGGATCCGGTATGCGTAAGTTCCTGCGCCGGTTTTTCCGCAACCCTGGGGCCGTTTTGGGCCTCGCCTTGCTGATTCTTCTCATTCTTGTGGCCCTTTTGGGACCCATTGTGGCCGGGGATCCTTTGGAACAGAACCTGCTGGAGCGGTTAAAGCCCCCGGGTCCTGGGCATCCCCTGGGCACCGACCAGCTTGGGCGGGATGTCTGGGCCCGGGTGGTTCATGGGACCAGGATTAGCCTTGGGGTAGGCTTCGGGGTGGTCCTTCTGGCCAGCTTTTTGGGCGTGAGCGTGGGCCTCTTGGCGGGCGGGCTTGGCGGGGTGTGGGACAACCTCCTCATGCGCCTCACCGACATCTTCTTTGCCTTTCCCTCCCTGATTCTGGCCATGGCCATCGCCGCCGCCTTGGGCCCGAACCTTACCAACACCGTCATCGCTGTGGCCCTGGTTACCTGGCCCATCTACGCCAGGTTGGTGCGGGCCCAGGTGCTGGCCTTGCGGGAGCGGGAGTTCGTGGAGGCAGCCAGGGCCTTGGGGGCAGGCCAAGGCCGGATTCTTTTCCGGCACCTCCTTCCCAATGCCCTTACCCCCGTGCTGGTGCAGGCCAGCTACGAGGTGGGGGCCGCCATTCTGACCGCTGCGGGACTTTCCTTTATCGGCTTTGGCGCCCAGCCCCCCACCCCGGAGTGGGGGGCCATGGTGGCGGAAACCCGCAACTACATGGCCGAGGCTCCCTGGGCGGCCACAGCCCCGGCGGTGGGGATTCTGCTCACGGTTTTGGCCTTTAACCTCCTGGGGGATGGGCTTAGGGATGTGCTGGACCCCAGGGGACACTAGGCCAGCTGTTCCCCTTCCAGGTACACCTCCAGCACCCTTAGGGCCTTGTCCAGCACCACGAGATCCGCCCGCTTCCCCAAGGCGATCTCCCCCCGGTCCGAAAGGCCCAGGTACCGGGCCGGGTACAGGGATAGCCGCTTGGCCGCCTCCTCCAGGGGCACGCCCCAGGCCACCAGGTTCCTTAAGGCCTGGTCCAGGGTAAGGGTGCTCCCCGCCAGGGACTCCCCCAGCCACACCCCCTCCTTTCGCTTCTCCACCCGATGGGCCCCCAGGGGATAGGTGCCCTCCGGCATCCCCGCCGCGGCCACGGCGTCGCTCACAAAGTACAGCCCGGGAATGGCCTTCAGAGCCAGTCGGATGGCGGCCGGGTGCACATGCAGGCCATCGGGGATGATCTCGGCCCATTCCCCCCGTTCCAGGGCCAGGCCCACCACCCCCGGGGCCCGGTGGTGCAGGCCGGTCATGGCGTTATAGAGGTGGGTGAAGCCCACCGCCCCTGCCTCCAGGGCGGATAGGGCCTCCTCGTAGCGGGCTTCCGTGTGCCCGAGCTGGACCCGAATGCCCTTTTCCGCCAGGAAGCGGATGAGTTCTAGGGCCCCGGGAAGCTCGGGGGCCAGGGTAATGACCCGCACGGGAGCCAGGGAGAGAAGATGGCTGGCTATTTCCCTATCCGGGGGAAGGGGGAAGGGGGGCTGGGCTCCCAGGCGGTTTGGGCTGATGAAAGGACCCTCCAGGTGAACGCCCAGAAGGGCCTTTCCCCAAGGGCCTTCCATGGCCGCCTGCGCTCCTTTGAGGGCTCTTTCCAGGTCGGCCAGGGGGGCGGTGACGGTGGTGGCGAGGAGGCCCGTGGTGCCGTGCTGGAGGTGGAAGCGCAAGGTGGCTTCTATTCCCTCCTGGCCTTCCATCACCTCCCTTCCGCCTCCCCCGTGCACGTGGAGGTCCAGGAAGCCCGGGAGGATGTAGGGGCCCTCCACGGGAGCCTCCTCTATGGCCTCGATGCGCTCGCCGAAGTGGAGCCTGCCCCGTACGAAGCCTTGGGGAGTCAGGATGGAGCCTGCTAGCACAACCACCTCCTTATCCGGGTTCCACCCGTTGCCCGGCCCTAAGGTCCCGGCCACCTGTGGCCCGGCCCAGTACGTTCACCTCACCTATGGCGTGGAGGTAGCCCAATAGGGCGAAGGCCAGGGCTTCCCGCACCTTGGGGTTTTCCATCACGGATACGGGGAGATGTTGGGAAAGAAGCGCCACCAAAACCCGATTTCTCGCTCCACCCCCGGCCAGGAGGACCTCGTCCACCTGGCCCACAAAGCGCCGGTAGGCCTCGAGGATGCTCCGGGCGGTGAGTTCCAAGAGGCTACGGAGAAGGCGGCCGGGATCCTGGGGCAAGGGCGAGAGGTGCGCAAGCCGCCAGACCTCCCGGCCCGTGGTCTTGGGTGGGGGAGCCTGGAAGTAGGGATGGGAAAGCCAGGTCTTAAGGGCCTCCTCATCGGGCTTGGCTTTCTCGGCCAGGGCCGTGGCTTCTTCCCAGATGAGCCCCAGGATACCAGCAGCCTCATCAAAAAAGCAGACCCCAGGCCCGGTATCAAAGGCCAGCAGGGAGCTGGGATCCTTTCCGTGGAAATAGGTTAGGTTGGAGATGCCCCCGAGGTTGTGAACGGCCTTGCGCTTTCCCGCCTCTCCGTAAAGAAGGAGGTCTGGATAGGCCACCAGGGGAGCCCCCTGGCCTCCTGCGGCCAGGTCCATGCTCCGGAAGCCGTAGACCACCGGCACCTCGAGGCCCAGGGCCAGGTGGCTGGGTTCCCCAAGTTGGAAGGTGGCCCTGGGTGGCTCATGCCAGATGGTCTGGCCCGAAAGGGCCACCAGCTCAGCACTTCCCCTGAAGGGGAGCGCAGCCTCCAGATAGAACCGCCCCAGGTCGTGGTGGAGGAGAGCGATCTCCCGGGTGTCCGCGTGGCGCATGGCCCGGAGTACCCGCATCCTTAGCTCCTCCGGGTAGGCCACCTCCCGGTGGGCCAGGACCCGGTGAGCCACCTCCGGAGGGGAGCCTGTGAACTCCGCCAGGACCAGGTCCACCCCGTCGGCGCTGGTTCCCGACATGAGGCCCAGTACCCTCATGAGAGCTCCACCAAAAGCTCGTACCGGTCCGCCCGGTACCAGCTCTTCACCCGTTCTACTGGCCTTCCGTCCTGGAGGTAGCTTATCCGCTCCAGGTGAAGGAGGGGGCTTCCCGGCTCCACCCCAAGCAGCCTGGCCTCTTCCCGGGCGGCCACGGCCCGGAGGCGTTGCAGGGCGCGCACGGGCCTCAAGCCCTTGGCCTCGAGGGCCTGGTAGAGGGAACCTGGGGGGACCTCATCCAGAGCCCAGGCGGGCAGGGTGGCCCGTTCCAGGGCCATGGGCTCTCCGTCCGCAAGCCTAAGGCGCACCAGGCGGAGCACCTCCTCCCCCGGGGAAAGCCCCAGGGCCATGGCCTCCTCTGGGGTGGCAGGGCCTTTCTCCACGCCCAGGATCCTGGTGCTGGGCTTCATGCCCAGGGCCTCCATTTCCTCGCTGAAACCCCTGAGCCGGGTGCGGAAGGTGGCCCTTTTGGCCACAAAGGTGCCGCTTCCTTGCCGGCGGACCACCAAGCCTTCCTCCTCCAGAAGGTCCAAGGCCTTGCGCACGCTATCCCGGGATACCCCGAAGGCCTCGGACAAGGCCCGTTCCGGGGGGAGGGCGTCCTGGAAGTTGCCCTGAAGGATGCCCTCCCTGAGCCGTCGGGCCAGTTCCAGGTAAAGGGGGCCGTGGGCCATGGCGATATTCTACCACTTGCCTACCAATGGCAGGCCGTTATACACTTGGGGCCATGCGGGCCAGGGCCCTTTTGGAGGAGGCGGTGGCCAGGGGTGTGGTTCCTGGGGCGGCCCTTGGGATAGTCCATGCGGATGGCCGTAAGGAGGTCTTCCACCTGGGGTTGGCCCAAAGGATACCCGAACCGGTTCCCCTGGAGGAGGGCTTTTACTTTGACCTGGCGAGCCTTACCAAACCGCTTTTCACCTTGCGGGAGGTGCTGAGGGCGGTGGAGGAGGGCCTTTTGGATCTGGATGACCCCCTCTCCCAGCACCTCCCCGAGATGCTCTGGCTTCAGGACCATCCCCTTAAGGGGGTAAGCGTGCGGGCTCTTTTGGCCCATACAGCGGGCCTCCCCGCCTGGGAGGCTTTGTACACCTGGGGGGAAGGGGAGGTTTTAAAGGCCCGGGTGCTCCAGCACCCCTGGCCCTTGGGCGAACCTCAGTACTCGGATATCGGCTACATTCTCCTGGGCCTTCTCCTGGAACGCCTAAGGGGTAAGCCCCTTGGGGCGTTTCCCTTGCCCCCTGGCCTTAGCTTCTCCCCGCCTCCGGAGCGGAGCGTGGCCACGGAGCTTTGCCCCTGGAGGAAGCGGGTGCTCCGGGGAGAGGTGCATGATGAAAACGCCTTTGCCCTTGGGGGGGCGGCCGGGCATGCAGGGCTTTTCGGCACCCTGGAGGGCGTTCTGGACCAGCTTGCGGCTATCCTGGGGGGCACCTGGCTTTCGCGGGCAGCCCTGGAGGAAATGCAGAGGCCCCACGGGGAAAGGCTTTTGGGTTGGGAGAGGAAGAGGCCTGGCTGGCAAGGGGGGAGCCTGGCTTCGGAAAAGGCTTTCGGCCACACGGGCTTCACCGGGGTGGGGGTGTGGGTGGACCCGGAGCGGGGGTACGCCTGGGCTCTTCTGACCAACGCCGTGCACCCGACCCGGCACCGGTCCTCCCTGGCCCCCCTGCGCCGGGCGGTGGGAAATGCCCTGGCTGCGGAGGTGGTATGACGGAAGGCGTGGCCCAGCGCTACCGGGACCTGGACCTCTGGCCCGCAGGGGAGGTCCTCGAGGCCCTTTACGAGGCCCAGCTCCGGGCCGTGGCCGCCCTTAAGGAGGCCCTTCCTGCCCTGGAGAAAGCCGCCGGGGCCGCGGTGGAGCGTCTACGGGCAGGGGGCTACCTGGCCTACGCCGGGGCAGGGACCAGCGGGCGGCTGGCGGTGCTGGATGGGGTGGAGCTCCTGCCCACCTTTGGCTTCAGCCGGGTGCGCTTCCTCTTGGCCGGTGGGGAAAGGGCCTTTTCCGAGGCGGTGGAGGGCGCGGAGGACGACCTGGAGGGGGGGCTAACCCTGGGAAGGAGTGTGGCTCCTAAGGATGTCCTCCTGGCGGTGGCGGCCAGCGGCCAGACTCCCTTTACCCTCGGGGTGCTGCGGGGGGCCAAGGAACAGGGAGCCCTGACCGTGGCCCTGGCCAACAACCCGGGAACTCCCCTCCTTCTGGAGGCGGACCATCCCATCCTTCTCAACACCGGGCCCGAGCCCATCGCCGGGAGCACCCGCCTGGGGGCAGGCACGGCCCAGAAGGTGGCCCTGAACCTTTTTTCCACCTTGGTGATGGTGCGTTTGGGCCGGGTGTATGGGAACCGCATGGCCCGCATGCGGGTGCAAAACGCCAAGCTCCGGACCCGGGCCGCGGAGATGGTGAAGGAGATGGCGGGGGTTTCGGGGGAGGAAGCGAAGAGGCTTCTGGAAGTCTACCGGGACCCCGCCTTGGCGGCCTTGGTGGCCTTGGGCCTGGGGGCGGAGGAAGCCTTGGCCCTCCTGGAGGAAAAGGGGGTCAGGGGGGCTTTGGCGGAGGTGAGGAGGTGAGGCTTTTGGCCATCCTGGCGGGAATGGGCATGGCGGCGGCCCAGGCGGGAAACTTTCTCATCGTGAGCTTCAAGGGGGAAGAGGTGCCGGTGGCCCTTCTCAAGGAGATCCGTCCCGCCGGGGTCATCCTTTACCCCTCCAACCTCCGCCGGGATCCCCAGGGGGTGGTGGCCCGTCTCAGGGCCTTGGATCCCAAGCTTCTTCTCCTGGTGGACCAGGAGGGGGGACCCTTTACCTCCTACCGGGAGGGGGTGGTGCGCTTCCCCTCGGCCATGGCCCTTTCCGCCAGCGGGGATGAGGGCCTGGTGGAGCGGGTGGGCTGGGCCCTGGGGTGCCAGGTGCGGCGGCTTGGGGCGGATGTGAACCTGGCGCCGGTTCTGGACGTGAACACCAACCCCGACAACCCCATCATTGGCCTCCGCTCCTTCGGCGCCGACCCCGAGCGGGTGGCCCGCATGGGCCTGGCCTTTGCCCGGGGGGTTTTGCGCTCCGGGGCGAAGCCCGTGGGCAAGCACTTCCCCGGGCATGGGGACACGGGGGTGGACTCCCACCTGGACCTGCCCCGGGTGGATAAGCCCAAGGAGGCCCTGGAGGGAGCGGAGCTCCTTCCCTTCCGCCGCTATGTGGCCGCGGGGATGCCGGCCCTCATGACCGCCCACATCCTCTTTCCCGCCTTGGATCCCAAATACCCCGCCACCCTTTCGGCCAAAATCCTCACAGGCTTGCTCCGGAGGGAGATGGGCTTTACCGGGGCCATCCTTACCGATGACATGGCTATGGGGGCCATCAAGCGCCACTACGGGGCGGGGGAGGCGGCGGTTCTGGCCGTGAAGGCCGGGGCCGATTTGCTCCTGCTGGAACCCGATGAGGCGGCCATCCGGGAGGTGCACGCCCGGCTCTCCCAGGCCCTGGGCCAGGAGATTCCCCTTTCCCGGGCGGAGGAGGCCAGAAGGCGGGCCCAGGGCCTTAAGGCAGGCCAGGGGGAATGCCCTTTCACCCCGAAGGAGGAGGAGGCTTTGGCCCTCGAGGCGGCCCGGCGGGGCGTGGTGCACCGCTTTGGCCCCCTGCCCATACCCGGTCAGGGAACCTTGGTCTTGGGCCTGAGGATCTCCGACCGCTACGGGGTGGAACCCACCCTGGCGGACCTTGCCCCCCAGTACCTTCCCGGAAGCCGGGGGCTCATCCTTTCGGAGGATCCCACCCCGGTGGAGATCCAGAAGGCCTTGGCGGAGGCCAGGAAGGCGGAGCGCCTGGTGGCCTCCACCTACCGCTGGCTTGGCGGTTTCAAGGAGGGGCAAAGGACCTTGGTGAAGGAGCTCCTGGCCCTGGGCAAACCCCTATACCTGGTGGCCTTGGGCAACCCCGACGACCTTCGCTTCCTTCCAGGGAAGCCCACGGGCTATCTGGCTACCCACGGCTACCGCGCGGTCCAGGTCCGGGCCGCGTTGGAGGCCCTCGCAGGGGTGTATGCCCCTACGGGGCAATGGGTCTTTGGAGGTGAACCATGAGAAGGTGGGTTGTGGTTGTTTTGGCGGTGCTCCTAGGGCTTGCGTCTGCCCAGAAGCTGGTCCTGGCCAGCTGGGGGAGCCAGGAGGAGATCAAGGCATACCAGGAGGTGCTTAAGGTCTTCCAGGAGAGGAACCCGGGTATCCAGGTGGAGTACATCAACATCCCCTCCGGGGAGTACCTGGCCAAGATCACCGCCATGATGGCGGCCGGTACCCCGCCGGATGTCTTCTTCCTCAACAACATAGACTTCCCGGGGATGGCCTCGAGGGGCGTGCTGGCTCCCCTGGACGCCTTTATCCAGCGGGACAAGTACCCCACCGCCGACATCTTCCCGGGCATCCTCAAGGCCTTCCAGTGGGAGGGGAAGCAGTATGGCCTGCCCCGGGATGTGTCCAACCTGGTGGTCTTCTATAACCGCACCCTCCTCCGGAAGGCGGGCCTGCCCGATCCCAAGCCCGACTGGACCTGGGAGGATTTCCTCCGCTACGCCAAGGCCCTCACCGTGGAAAAGGATGGCAAAAGGGTCCAGTGGGGGGTTTCCTTCCAGACCTTCTACCTCTTCTGGGAACCCTGGGTCTGGAGTGCGGGCGGGCGGTTTTATGCCCCTGACCACAGCCGGTTCCTGCTGAATAGCCCGGCGTCCCTGGAGGGCTTGCAGTTTTATCTGGACCTCCGCTACAAGCACCACGTGGCCCCCACTCCCGAGGAGGCCCAGGACCGCGGGGCCTTCACCATGTTCCTGAACGGACAGACGGGGATGATCGTGGACGGGCGCTGGCGGGTACCCACCCTTAAGGCCCGGGCCAAGTTCGACTTCGACGTGGTGCCCTTCCCCCGGGGCAAGGCCGGAAGCATCGTGGACATAGACGGCTCCGGCTGGGTGATGGCGGCCGGTTCCAGGAACCCGGAGGCCGCCTGGAAGCTCCTTTCCTTCCTGGCCGGCCCTGAGGCCAGCCGCATCTTCACCAGGACCGGGCTCATCATCCCCGCCCGGGGGGTAGATGTGAAGAATGTGGACCGCAGCATCCAAAGCCTCAAGGACTTCTTCGTGCCTCCGCCTCCCAAGAACCAGCAATACTTCCTCACGGTAAACCGCACGGCAAGGCCCACGGAAACCTTCGAGCGCTGGAACGAGGCCCTGCAACTCATCAACAAGGCCTTGGAACCCGTGTGGCAGGGTAAGGCGGAGCTGAAGGCAGCCCTGGACGGCGTGGCCCCCCAGGTGCAGAAGATTCTGGACGAGGTCCAGGCGGAGCGCAAGAAGCGCTAGACCCTAAGGCCAGGAGGCCCCCATGCGCGCCTATTACCGATTCCCCCTCCTCTTCCTCCTGCCCTCCTTGGTGGGCTTCCTGGCCTTCAACCTGGGGCCCATCCTCACCAGCCTCCTCCTTTCCTTCGTCGCCTACGATGGGTTAAGACCCCTTGGCCTGGCCACCTTCCGGGAGAGCTGGGTGGGCTTGGAGAACTACCGCCGGCTCCTCGAGGACCCCGTCTTCCACAAGGCTTTCTTCAACACCCTTTTCTACGTGGCGGTGGCGGTGCCCTTGGAGATCGTGTTGGCCTTGCTCCTGGCTTTGGGCTTGAACCGCCCTTGGCCCGGGGTGCGGTTCATCCGCACCCTCTACCTCCTGCCCACGGTGACCAGCGTGGTGGCGGTGGGCCTCCTTTGGCGCTGGATCCTGAACCCCACCGTGGGGCCAGTGAACCTCTTCCTGCGCTGGGTGGGGGAGAGGATGGAGGGTGCCTATGGCCTCTTGGGGTTAACCCCTCCCTCGTGGGTGGCGTGGCTGGCCCGGGAGGGACCCGGATGGCTTTCCGATCCAGCCTGGGCCATGTGGGGGGTGATCCTGGCCTCGGTGTGGGCGGGGGTAGGGTTAAGGATGCTGATCTTCCTGGCGGGACTGCAGAACATCAACAAGGAATACCTGGAGGCGGCCAGCCTGGACGGGGCCAACAACCTGCAGCGCTTCTTCTACATGGTTTTGCCCCTCCTTTCCCCCACGGTGTTTCTGAACACCCTTCTCGCCATGATCGGCGGTTTCCAGATGTTCGGCCTGGTGTACACCATGACCGGAGGAGGGCCCTTGGATTCCACCAACGTGCTGATGCTTTACCTGTACCGCAAGGCCTTCGGCGTCTTTCCCTTCGAGATGGGGTATGCTTCGGCCATCGCCTGGGTCCTCTTCCTCATCCTGTTTGCCCTCACCTACCTGCAGTGGACCCTGCGCAAGCGGTGGGTGGTGGAGGAAGCATGAGGCTTTTGGGGAGGCTCTGGGATTCCCTCGTCTACCTGGTCCTCCTGGCCGGGGGACTGAGCATGCTGGTGCCCTTCTTCTGGATGGTCTCCACCAGTCTGAAGGCGCCGGGGGCGGTTTTTGACCTCCCTGTGGAGGTCTGGCCCAAGGAGCTCCACTGGGAAAACTACCAGCGGGTCCTCACCAGCGTGCCTTTCGGCCGCTGGTACCTGAACTCCTTGGTGGTGGCCTTGGGCCTCACCTTCTTAAACCTGACCAGCGGGGCTATGGCGGGTTATGCCTTCGCCCGCTTCCGTTTTAGGGGGCAGGGGGCCTTGTTCCTCCTCTTCCTCGCCACCTTGATGATCCCCGTGCACGTGCTCATCATCCCCCTTTTCATCCTCATGCGGAACCTGGGCTGGGTGGACACCTACTACGCCCTTATTCTTCCCGGCCTCTTCGATGCCTTCGCTATCTTCCTCATGCGCCAGCACTTCCTGCACCTGCCCAGGGAGCTGGAGGAGGCGGCCATCATGGACGGGGCTACTCCCTGGCAGGTGTACTGGAAGGTGGCCCTGCCCCTGGCAGCCCCCGCCTTGGCCACCTTGGGCACCTTCACCTTTTTGGCGGGCTGGAACAGCTTCCTCTGGCCCCTTATCGTCACCAACTCCTTGGAGATGCGCCCCCTAACCGTGGGCTTGGCGGTCTTCCAGGGACAGTTTTCCACGGAGTGGACGGTACTCATGGCCGGGCTTACCCTGGGCACCATTCCGCCCATCCTGGTCTTTCTCCTGGCCCAGCGCTACTTCATCCAGGGCCTTACCCTGGGAAGCCTGAAGGGGTAGCATGCTGGATCCAACCTTTCAAGAAGCCTTGCTGGAAGCCCTGGATCGGTATCCCACGCCCTTTTACGCCTACGACTGGGGGCGGGTCCGGGCCCAGCTGGCGCGCCTGAGGGAGGCCTTCCCCTTTGCCCGTTTTTTCTACGCACTGAAGGCCAACCCCCGTCTTGGGCTTCTTCGGCGCCTCAGGGACCTTGGCCTCGGGGCCGAGGCGGTTTCCCTGGGGGAGGTGCTCCGGGCCTACCGGTCGGGCTTTGGCCCGGACCAGGTGGTGTGGAACGGCCCGGTTAAGACCCCGGAGGCCCTTACCGCCCTAAAGGGGCGGGAACCCCTTGTGGTCCTGGACTCCGAAGGGGATGTGGGGCGGGTGGCCCGGTACCTTCCCGGGGCCAGGGTGTTGTTGCGGGTGAACCCGGACCTCCCGGTGAACACCCACGGGCACCTGGCCACGGGCAGGGGGGAAAGCCAGTTTGGGGTGTTGCCAGAGGCGGTGCCGGGGCTGGTGAGAACTATCCGGGAAAAGGGGTTAACCTTTTTGGGCCTTCACCTGCACCTGGGTTCGGCCTTGAGCCGGGTGGAGGATTTCCTGGAAGGCTACGGGGTCCTCGAGGCTCTTTATCCCCAGGTGGGGCCGGTGGAGGTCTTGAACCTGGGAGGGGGCTTCGGCTTGGACCTCCCCCTGGAGGCTCTCCAAGGACCCATGAAGAGCCTGGCCCGGCTTTATGGGGCCCAGGTTTGGCTGGAGCCGGGAAGGTACCTGGTGGCCGAGGCAGGGGTCCTGGTGTCCAGGGTGGTGGGCCTGAAGGAAACCCGCAGGCGGTATGTGCTCCTGGATGCCGGGATGACCAGTCTCATCCGGCCTGCCCTTTACGGGGCCCGCCACCCCATCCTGCCCCTTTACCCTCGGGAAGGCCGGGAGGAAGGGATTTTTGACCTGGCGGGTCCCGCCTGCGAGGCAGGCGACATCCTGGAGCGGGAGGTGCGCCTGCCCGTGCCCCAGGAGGGGGAAGCCTTGGCTATCCTCGAGGCTGGAGCCTACGGGGCCAGCATGAGCCTTACCTACCTGGACACTCCAAGGCCCTTGGAGCTCCTTTGGACCGGGGCGGGGTGGGAGGTGCTTCGGACACGGGAGCCCTGGGAGCGGCTTTGGGAGGGGGAGGAGGCTTAGCCCCTTCACTCCAGCCGCCGGATCAACTTTCCTGTTTTGCCCTCCAGGGCTAAAAGCCACCATCCCTCCTGCGGAGGGCGGGGGAGGCTTAGGCCCTTGGGCACCGCTTGCCAGGTTCCTTGCCGGTACCGGGCCACCAGCGAGGCCTGTCCGTTATACCCGGGCAGAACCCGCCAGAGTACTCCGCCCTCCCCCCACCAGGCCCGCACCGGTCCCTGGCCCAGGCCCACCAGGTTTCCAGGACCCTGGTAGTAGGCCCAGGTGGCCGGGCTCAACACGGCGAGGCCTTCCGGGCCCACCTCCACCACCATGCCAGGAGCCAAGTAGGGAAGAAGGGAGGTGCGCACCCGCAGGGCCCGGCCGCCAACCCATAGGGTGTCCTCCTCAACCCCCTCCACCTGGCCGTAGTAACGGAGGGTGGGCCGGTTCTCCTCCTTGGCCTCGTCCCTGCGCTTTCTCCCCTCCTCGCCCTTCTTTTTCTCCCCTTCCTTCTCCTCTTCTCCCCACACCGGGGCCAAGAAGGCCACGGCCAGGAGGAGGAGCTTAACGAGAAAGGTTCGCCGCTTCACCGCGCCACCTCGGAAGCCTCAAGCGTACCCGTAAGCCCGGGCGGGCATTTTCCAGTTCCAGCTTCCCGCCCAGCCGCTTCACCCCTTGCTCCACCAAGGCCAAGCCCAGGCCTAGCCCTTCGCGCTCTTTACGCTCCCGGAAAAAGGGCCGGGTCAGGTGGGGCAGGGCTTCTTCCGTGACTCCGGGCCCATGATCCCTCACCTCTATGACCACCTCCTCCTTTCCCCCACCAAGCCCGATCTCCACGGGGGGTGCCCCGTGGCGAAGGGCGTTTTCCAAGAGGTTATCCAGCATCCTTTCCAGCAGAAGGGGATGGGCCAGGATCCAGGCTTGCTCGGCAGGTCCTGGGTCCATCTGGCCTGGCCCTGGGCCGCCTTCCTTGGAGGGAAGGCGCCGAAACCGCACTCCCGCCTGACCTTTCAGGTAGTCCCTCAGAAAGCTCGTAAGCTCCAGGGGCAGCAGGTCCACCTCCAGGTCCCCCTCCGCCCGGCTCAAGGCCAGGAGTCCCTCGAGGGTCCCTTCCATGCGGGCCAAGGCGCCTTCCAGGTGGGGGAGAACCTGTTCCAGGGGAAGAAGGCCTCCCTTGAGTGCCTCCACCTGGCTCCGTAGCACCGCCAGGGGGCTCCGAAGCTCGTGGGATGCGTAGCGGGTGAGGAGCTTTTCCCGTTCCAGCGCTCCCCGCACCGCTTCCACCAGGCGGTTGAAGCTATGGATGACCCGGGCGAGTTCCCGCTCCCGGACCGGGGCCAGGGGCTTGGGAAAGCGCAGGGCAGAGAGGCTTTCCACCGCTTGGGCCAGCTCCTGGAGAGGCCTGGAAAGAACCCCGGCGAAGTAGGACCCGAGAAGGGCGGCTAGGAGCAGCAGGGGCAAGAGGAGGCTCAGGCTTGCCCTGAGGTAGGTGCCAAGGGCTCGCCGGTACTCCTCAACCCGGAGGTGGACCTCCAGCACGTACTCCTTCCAGGGGACCTTGGCCGTGCGCCAGGCCTCTCCTTCCTTGGGGGCGAAGCCTCCTTCCAGAACGGGCACTCCATCCCGGGAAAGACGGAAGCCGAAGACGTAGTGGGTTCCCAGGAAGACATCCCCCTGCCTGAGCCTGGGGCCTGTTTCGGTGATTTCCAACGCTTTCAGGACCCGCCCCGTGACCTCCGAGAGATCCAAGGCGATGTCCCGCTCCACCAGGTTACGAAAGACCAGGTACCCCAGCAGGAGGGAGAGGAGGCCGATGGCGGCGGCCAAAAGGAAGAAGGCATAGGCTAAGCGCGCCCTCAGGCTCATGGCTTCCCCAGGCGGTAGCCCCCGGGTACCCGTTCCACCACCCAGGGGGCAAGGCTTTGACGGAGCTTTTGCACGTACACCCGGAGCACCGCATCCGTTTCGGCTCCCGGGAAGAGGCGCTCGAGGAGTTCCTCGCGGCTAAAAGTTCTGTCGGGGTGTTGCGCCAGAAGCTCCAGGAGGGCAAAGGCCTTGGGGGAAAGGGTCACCTCCCTCCCACCCAGGATCACCCGCCTGGCCACCAGGTCCACCTCGAGGGAACCCCTTCGCAGGATGCGCCCCTTGAAGTCGGCATGCCTGCGGGCGAGGGCCTTGATTCGGGCCAGGAGCTCCTCCAGGTGGAAGGGTTTTACCAGGTAGTCGTCCCCGCCCAGCTCCAGGCCATGGATTCGGTCCTCGAGGGCATCCCTGGCGGTGAGGAATAGGATGCCCCCGCGGAAGCCCCCTTGGCGCAGGGCCTCGGCGAAGCGGAAGCCCGCGTCCTCCCCCTCGGGCAGCATGATGTCCAGGATGAGGACATCGGGTTCCCCCTCGGCCAAGAGGCTCCAGGCTTCCTCCAGGCTCCTGGCCCCGAGGGCCTCGTACCGCTCCCGCCGCAAGAGGGCCAGGATGGGCTCCAGAATGCCTGGCTCGTCTTCCACCACCAAGATCCTCATGGCTTCCGGGCGTGAAGGGCTAAGGCTCCAAGAAGCCCAAGCCCACTCAAGGCTAGGGGGGCCAGGGGTGGGGGAGAGCCTTCCTTTTCCCCTTCCCTCAAAGGCCCGGGGTAGGCGGGGTATTCCCACCCCTCCTCGTCCACCAGCCGGACCACGGAAGGGGAGGAGGCCTCCAGGGCTTCCTGTATGTGCTCTACCAGGCCCAAAAGCCCTATGCCCCCCACCAGGAGGAGAAGCCCCGTGGCCCAGACCCTTCCTCTCGGGAACCCGAGGCCGAGGGGGATCGCCCCTGCTCCCATCCCGGCGGCCAGGGGTGCCAGAATGCGGATACCCTCCGTGTGGTCCGTCAGAACCAGCTCTGCTAAGACGGTGAGGAAACCCAAGCCGGTGAAAAGGGCCACCATATCGGGAAATCGCTTTTGCAGCACTTCGCCCATGACCTTCCTCCCTAGTCTCGCTTGCCCCAGGCTTTTCCGTCCAGCCCGTGGCAATAGGCGCAGAAGTTGGGGGGCAGGGTGACGTTAAAGGCCTTTTCGTCCTCCGGATTTTGGATCAGGGCCAGCTGGGCCCGCTGGAAGGCCTGGACCTTCAGGGCCTCTTGGGACGAAAGGCTTGAAGCTCCCCGGTGACAGGTGGCGCACTCCCTGGCCCCTCCTTCCTCGGCCCACTCTCCGTGGCTTGAGGTGAAGTCCCGGCCGTGGCTTTTGGGAGCGTGGCACTGGGAGCAGGAGGCGTCGCCCTTGCGGCCCCATGCGGTGAAGATGGGGTCCTTAAGGGAGGTTTGGCTTCCCCGTATGGCGGCGGGCTGGGTCTTACCGTCGTGGCAGGTGGCGCAGAACCGCCCTAGGGAGGTAGCCCCGTGGGGCTCGAGGGCTGGGACCTGGGCCCCGCTCTTCCATACCTTGTTCTCGTCCAGGACGGTGTGGCAGGTTTCGCAGGTG
The DNA here is from genome assembly GCF_057547025.1 of Thermus sp. KWY1. Taxonomy (NCBI): domain Bacteria; kingdom Thermotogati; phylum Deinococcota; class Deinococci; order Thermales; family Thermaceae; genus Thermus; species Thermus sp. KWY1. Next base: position 13,270 of record NZ_BAAJPG010000005.1, on the reverse strand, counting down.
CTTCCCTTGGCCCCCAGGGCTGCGAAGTGGCGTTCGTGGCTGAAGACCACGCGGCCCACCTCCCGGGGCAGGTAGACCTTGACCAGGTCCTGGGGTGGCTGCCACTGCCTCTTGGGCTTGATCCGTCCCTGCTCCAGCTCCACGTACTGTCCAGGCACCACCGCAAGGCCAGGGGGAAGGGGAGAGCCATCCGAGAGGAAGGCCCTGTTCTGGTCTGCGTCCCAGCGCACATAGAGGTAGCGCTCTCCCTCGCTGGCCAGGGCTAAGCCCAAAAGGAGAAGAAGCCAGAGCCGCTTCACCTTGCCACCCCCTGGCCCTTGACCCGCACCACCACCCGGTCCTGGACCCGCATGCCCATGAAGCTGGGGGCCTTGAGCCCATAGTCGCTGAGGAGGAGCTCGAACTCGGCCTCAAAGCGCAGGGTTTGCCCCCCTTGTTCCAAAGTGTAGCGGACGGGAACCGCTACCTTGCGCTCCACGCCGTGAAGGCTCAGGGTACCCTGGACCAGGCTCTGACCAGGATCAAAGCCCTGAATGTTCAGGCAGGCCCGGGGGTACCGGTCCACCTGGAACATTTCCCGGGTATGCCGGTCCCTTAAGGGTTCTTTGGAATCCCAGGCGGAAAGATCCAGGGAGACCCGTCCCTGTAGGAATCCTTTGGTAGGCTCAAAAACCACCTGCCCCTCGAGGGTGGGGTTGACCCCACGGAAAGCCCCCAGGGGAGCCCGGGCCTCGTAGGTGGCCTCGCCGCCTACCTGATAGGTGGCAGCCACCGCCCATCCCAGGAGGAAAAGAAGCGCTATTCCCCGCAACATCGCCTTACCTCCCACCTCGAGGTTAGAAGGAAAGCGTAAACGGGTCGTAAACAAGGGGCGGGGCTCAAGGCCCCGCCCCCAGGCCCTTATGCCTAGCGGCCCTTAAGCTCCACCTTCTCCGCGGCGATGGTGGTTCCCGAAAGAGTCCCTTTTACCTCCACGCGGTCTCCGTTCTGCAAGAGGGCGAAGAAGTCCGCCCGGCTATAGGCTTGGTCGCGCCACTCAAAGCGGGTAGCCTCTGTGGTGGTCACGGTATATCCCAGTAGCTGGAAGGTGTAACTGGTGGCATCCAGGTGGGAAACTGGGCCCTCCCACTCCTCCATCCCCTCGCCGTCCTGGCTGGTTTTCACCTCCACCTTGACGGCATAGTAGCGCATATCGGCATCGGTCCGGGTGGGGTCGTACTGCACCTCCACGTAGTCCCCCACCTGGATGTCGGTGAAGGCGATGGGGCCGTCGGGGTCATCGCGTTTGAGGACGGTGTTGGCGTCCACGTAGAAGCCAAGGCTCCCCAGGGAGAAGGTATTGCCCTGGTGATCTATGGCGCTTACCGTTCCCTTGGCCTCCGCCTTGGCCGGGTAGCTCTTGGGGTACTTTACCTTCACCAGTTGGGCGTGGAAGAGGGTAGGGTCGTTGGCATCCACCTGGCCCTTGGCCTCCACGTAGGCCCCGTCAACCAAAGTGCCCACCACGTTGGCGGCGCTATAGTCCACGGTGTAGCCAAGGAGCTGGAAGGTCTTTTGGGTGGGATCGAGCCCGAGGATGGGTCCTTCCAGCTCCACCCGCCTCGAGGCTCCGAACTGGTTGTTCCCCGAGGTCTTGAACACCACCTTTGTAGCCTGAATGAGGGTACCGGAAAGGGTTCCCTTCACCTCCACCCACGCCCCCTCCCTGGGGGTTCCCACCACATGGGCTTGGCCGTAGTCCACCGTGTAGCCGTTCAGGGTGAAGTGCTTGGCCGGCTCATCCAGGTTGGTGGCCCGGCCTTCCAGCTCCACCTCGTTGTTTCCCCTGGGGTGGCGTTCAATATAAGTGGCGAGGATGCCGGTTTCTGTAGTGGTTCCCTGGACCTCCACCACATCTCCTATTGCGAGATCGGCAAGGAGCAGGGTGCGGTAGGAACCCCCCACCTTTTCATAAATCCGGGTGTTGGCATCGGTGAGGACCTGTTGGCCAAGGACCGTGAGGGTTCCGGCGTTCACGTCCAGGGCAGCGATGGGGCCTTTGAGTTCTACCTGCACCTCGAGGCTCTGGAGGCGGAGGGTGTTTCCTTGGTCAGTGCCCTGAGCCACCACCACCATACCCGGCAGGACCGAGCCGCCATAGGGTTCCCCCTCCTTGGTCAGGGATGTTCCTTGCAGGTCCAAGGGCTTCCCCAGAAGGGTGGGCTTGGTTTCCGTGCCCCCCACCACCCCCGCCACCTGGACTGCCTGGGGAATGGACCCCGAGGGGTTCAGCTGGCAGGATGCCAGGATGGCTAGGCCCAGCGCCAGCCAGACCAGCCGCGAAAAGCGCACCTCCTTAGCCATGGTTCACCTCCGGTAGCCACCCTAACCCATTCCCGTAAACGGATCGTAAACGCCCGGTACCCCACCCACCTGGGCCTAGACCTTCAGAAGGCCAAAAAGGGGCCAGTGCTCCTTGATTAGCTCCGGGTGCCACTGGACCCCCAGGAAAAGGGGATGCCCATCCAGGGCTACCGCCTCCACCAGGCCGTCCGGGGCCAGGGCGATGGGCTTTAAGCCCTCTCCCAGGTCCTTGATTCCCTGGTGGTGGTAGGAGTTCACCCGGAAGCTAGGGGGGAAGAGGCGGGCGAGGGGGCTTTCGGCCACCAGCTTCATCCCGTGGGCCAGGGCAGGAGGGGGACTTTTTTCGGTGTGCTGGATCTCCCGGAAGCCCTGGGCCTCGAGGTCCTGGTAAAGGGTTCCCCCCATGGCCACGTTCATCACCTGGATTCCCCGGCATATCCCCAGGGTGGGAAGCCCCTTCTCCGCCGCGTAGCGGGCCAGGAAGAGCTCGTGTTCGTCCCGCTCGGGGCTGACCTCGCCCAGCTTTGGATGGGGTTCCTCCCTGTAGCGATCCGGGTCCACGTCGCCCCCTCCGGGAAGAAGGAGCCCATCCAGGTGGGGAAGGATTCTTTCCAAGGCCTCCGGGCCCTGGGGTGGAAGGAGCACATAGGCCAGGCCCTGGGAGGAGAGGGCTTCCAGATAGAACTCCAAAAGGCCCCAGAATCTTTTCGCCAGGAGGCCCTCGGCCATGCGGTACTGGGTGGCGACACCGATGAAGCGCATGGCTTCATGCTACGCCAGGTGGAGGGTTGCCTGCCGGGGTGGAGGCAGTATGATGGAAGCGCTTCTATGCGGGTAGGCAAAGGAGGCAATATGGGAAGAATCCTGGCGGTGTGGGTATGGCTTAGCCTGGCCCTGGCGGTCCCGGTGACCTTCCGCTACACACCTCCTTCGGGCCTCGAGGTGCGCTCGGTAAGCCTCCGGGGCTCCTTCAACAGCTGGGGGGAAACCCCCATGCAGAAGGAGGACGGGTCCTGGGCGGTAACCGTGGACCTGGATCCAGGGGAGCACCAGTACAAGTTCTTCATCAACGGCCAGTGGCCCAGGGACATGTGCAACGATCCCACCTTCGGCACGCCCATGGTGGACCCGAAGGCGGCAGGGTGTGTGGACGATGGCTTTGGGGGTCAGAACGCCGTGATCGTGGTCCAGGCCCCGGTAGCCCCCACCCCTCCTGCGGGGCCCGTGGCCCTGGACTTCACCCATGATCCGTTGGACGCCCAGTATGTGTCCCATGCCGACGGCAAGCTTTCCGTGCGCTTCCGGGCAGGGGAGGGGGCGGTGGCGGCCGCCTGGGTCGAGGTGCAGGGAAAGAGGCTCCCCATGCACCTGCAGCTGAGTTTTCCGGGAAGCGAGGTTTGGCGTGGGACCTTACCTGGAGGCGTGGGAGCCTACCGCATCCTGGTGCGGACCCAGGATGGCAAGGAGGAGGTGTTCGGCCCCTTTAACCCTCCCGAAAGGCCCTTCGCCGAGGTGGCATGGGTGGGCGAGGGGGTGGGTTATCAGATCTTCCCCGAGCGCTTCTACAACGGGGATTCCAGCAACGACGCCTTGGCCCTGGAAACCGACGAGTACCGCTTTAACCAGGTGTGGCAGCGCTCCTCTGGGCCCAAGCCCCATCTTTCCCGCTGGGGCGATCCCCCCTCGCCCCTGCACTGCTGCCACCAGTACTTCGGGGGGGATCTTGCCGGGGTGCTGGCCAAGCTTCCTTACCTGAAGGCCCTGGGGGTTAGCGTCCTCTACCTGAATCCCATCTTTGATTCCGGGTCGGCCCACGGCTACGACACCCACGACTACCTCAAGGTTTCCCCCAAGTTCGGCGACAAACCCCTCTTGCGCAAGCTGCTGGACGAGGCCCACCGCCTCGGCATGCGGGTGATCTTTGACTTCGTCCCCAACCACACTGGCCTGGGCTTTTGGGCTTTTCAGGATGTGGTAAAGAGGGGTCCCCGTTCCCCTTACTGGAACTGGTACTTCATCAAGCGGTGGCCCTTTGTGCCGGGTGACGGATCGGCCTACGAGGGATGGTGGGGGTTAGGGAGCCTGCCCAAGCTGAACACCGCAAACCCCGGGGTGAAGCGCTACCTGATCGAGGTGACCAAGTACTGGGTACGCTTCGGCTTTGACGGGGTGCGGGTGGATGTGCCCGGGGATGTGCTAAATCCTCACGCTTTCTTTAAGGAAATGCGGGCCGAACTGAAGGCCATCAAGCCCGACGCCTACCTGGTGGCGGAGATCTGGCAGAGGGATCCTAGCTGGCTTCGGGGGGATGAGTTTGACTCCCTGATGAACTACGCCATCGGCCGGGATATCCTCCTCCGCTTTGCTAAGGGGGGAAGCCTGGCCCTGTACAACGCCCGCCGAGCCTTGGCGGACCTAGCCCGGGTTTACGCCCTTTACCCGGAGGCGGTGGCCGGGATGGGCTTCAACTTGATCACCTCCCACGATACGGCCCGCCTCCTTACCGAGCTTGGGGGCGGGGGCCTGAAGGACGTTCCCAGCCCGGAAGCCAGGGCCCGGCAGCGGCTTGCGGCGGCCATGCTCTACGCCCTTCCCGGCCTCCCCGTAACCTTCCAGGGGGATGAGTGCGGTTTCACCGGGGAAAGGCCGGCCGACCCCCCTCACGAGCTCAACCGGTATCCCTTCCAGTGGGAGAAATGCCATGGGGAAACCCTAGCCTTTTACCAGGAGCTGGCGGGGCTGCGCCGGGAGCTTGCGGCCCTCAGGAGCGCCGTGTTCCGGACCTACTTCGGAGAGGGCCATCTTCTGGCCTTCTTCCGGGGTGAGCCGGGAGAAGGGGAGGTGCTTGCCGCCTTCAATAACGGGGTGGAGGCCGTCACCTTGCCCTTGCCTCCTGGGGGCTGGCGGGATCCCCTCGAGGGGCGCACCTACCGGAAGGAAGTGAGCCTGCCCCCCCTGGGCTTCCGGTACCTGGTCCACCTGGGGCGGTAGGGGGTTTGGCGGTAGCCCGTTGGCCAGGGCGGCTGAACGTAGGTCTTGCCACGGGGTATGGGCTCTTCGCTTTCCTTCACCTCGCTTTCAGCCTCGCCTCCGTATAATGTCCTCGAGGCGATGGGGCCCGCCTGAAACCGCCCAGCCGGGCTGATGGCTCCTACCCAGAAGGGGTAGGGGCCTTTTCTCCTACCCCGGAAAGGAGGAAACCCCATGGACTGGAGTGCGGCGGCAATCTGGATGGGCTTGGCGGTGGTGGCGGCCCTGCTTTCCATCTGGTTCCGGGTCTCCGTGGCCCTAACGGAGATCCTGGTGGGGGTAGCCGCAGGAGCCCTTATAGGCAAGGAGGCCCTTCACACCATGGCATCCTGGGTAACCTTTCTGGCAGGGGTGGGAAGCGTTGTCCTCACCTTTCTGGCTGGGGCTGAGCTGGATCCGGAAACCCTGAAGCGAAGCTGGAAGGAGGCCTTTGCCATAGGGCTCGCGGGCTTCTTTGCCCCGTTTCTTGGGTCAGCCTTCGTGGCCCATGCCCTCCTGGGCTGGGATCCCCGGGCCAGCTGGCTTGCTGGTGTGGCCCTGTCCACCACCAGCGTGGCCGTGGTCTATGCGGTGATGCTGGAGCTGGGGCTGAACCAGACTCCCTTTGGCAAGGTGATTTTAGCCGCTTGTTTCGTCAACGACCTGGGGACGGTTCTGGCCTTGGGCCTCCTATTCGCCCCCTTTGGGACGGCCACCTGGGTGTTTGCCCTAGGCCTTGGGGTAGGGTTGTACCTGCTCATCCGGGCTACCCCATGGCTGTTCGCTCGCTACGGCGGCAGCACCCATGAACTGGAGGCCAAGTTTCTCCTCTTCGCCCTCTTCGCCCTGGGGGCCTTAGCTGCCTGGAGCGGCTCGGAGGCGGTGCTTCCCGCCTACCTGGTGGGTATGGTTTTGGCCGGAAGTGTGGGCAAGGACCACGCGTTGATCCGCCGCCTGCGTACCCTTACCTTGGGGCTTCTCACGCCCTTCTATTTCATCAGGGCGGGTAGCCTGGTGAGCCTTCCCGCCCTCCTGCTCGGCCTGGGGGGTTTTTTCGTTTTGTTGCTGACCAAGATGGTAAGCAAGGTTCTTGGGGTCTATCCCATCACCCTGGTCTTTCGCTACCGGAGAAGGGATGCCGCCTACACCACCCTCCTCATGTCCACAGGGCTCACCTTCGGCACCATCAGCAGCCTTTACGGGTTAACCCATGGAATCATCAGTGAAGACCAGTATTCCCTGCTGGTGGCTGCGGTCATCGCCAGCGCCGTGGTGCCCACCTGGATCGCCAACCGCTTCTTCCTGCCCCACCATCACATTCAGGCAGCGCGGATTGGCCTCGAGGAGGTGCGGAATGAAGGATAGGTTGGGGCTGAGGGAAGAGGAGGTGAGAAGGCATGTTTCGTAGGATTTTGGTAGGATACGATGGATCGGAGCCTGCTAAGAAGGCCTTAATCGCTGCCCTGGAGCTGGCCCAGGCCTTCCGGGGGGAGGTATTGGCGTTGGCGGTGGTCCGGCCACCGGAGTTCGCAGAGCTGGGGATCGAGCTGGAAGGGGTACTGGAGGAGGCCAAAGGGCCCTTGGCCGAGGCCTTTCGCTTTGCCCAGCGCGAGGCCGCACGGCGGGGGGTGGTCCTGAGAACCCGAAGCCAGGTGGGGCATCCGGCGGAGACCCTGGTGCGGGTGGCGGAAGAGGAAGGCTTCGACCTCATCGTACTGGGGCGGCGGGGCCTAACCCCGGTCCAGCGCTGGATGCTGGGCTCGGTCTCGGAGAGGGTGTTGCGCTACGCCCCCTCTGCCGTGATGGTGGTGCACTGATGGAACTGCCTCCCTGCCCCTACCGTCAGGAGGGCCGCTGTAGCGCCGAAGAGGACCGACCCATCACCCCGGAGGACTGCTGGCGTTGCCCGATTCCCGAGGCCTTGGCCCATCCACAGGCGTGCCTGTACCTGGTTCCCTTCCGCATGGAAGGAACGGCTCTATTCGCCTGCCGTTTCACCTTCACCTGGGCCAGGGAACCTGCGGTGGCGGACTGGAGGTGCCTTTGCCCCTGCCCCTACTGGTTCCCCCGGGCCCCGGAGGAGGCATGGATCCGCGACCTCCGCTCCCTCCAAGACCGCTACCGCCGGGTGCTTAAGGGCGAGGAGCCCCGGTATCCTCCCTTGGTGCCCCCGAAAACCGACTCCCGAAGAAGGAGGTGGCCGTGGTCCAAAGGCTAGTCTTGGTGGGGCCCGAAGACCTCCACCGTACCCTACTTTTCCTGTCCCCACACCCCCAGCCACTTCCCCAGGTGCTGGAAGTTCTGCGTAGGTCCGTGGATGAACCCATGGACGGGGATCCCAGGGCCAGCTTTGTCCTTTACGAGGAGGGGCGTGCGCAACTTTACCGTGTACAGTACGACCTTCAGGGGCTTCTCGGGGCCCTGGAAGGTTTGCCGTTAGGCAAAGAGCAAAGGGCGGAGCTTCGCCGACTATATGAACGGGCTGGGTGAAAGCATGCGGGGGCATGAGGAAGCCGTGCTCTTGAGGATCTTTGTGAGTGAATCGGATCGCTACGAGGGTCGGCCCCTTTACCAGGCTATAATCCTAGAAGCCAGGAATCGGGGTCTGGCGGGAGCCACAGCCTTTAAGGGGTTTCTGGGATACGGGGTCCACTCCCGCATCCACAGCGCTAGATTTATTCGTTCCGAGGACTTGCCGGTTATGGTGGAGGTAGTGGATACGCAGGAGAAGATCCTCTTCTTCCTGAACGTCCTGAAGGGGATGCTGGCGGAGGGCTTGGCCACCCTGGAGCGGGTGGAGGTGATCAGATCTTCGCCGGAGGCGAGATGAACCCCGCCTGGCGTTTCGTGGTGGCCATCGGCTTGGTGAGCCTTTTTGCTGATCTTACCTACGAGGGAGGGCGCAGTATTGCTGGAGCCTTCCTGGAAACCCTCGGCTCCTCTGCAGCCCTGGTAGGCTTTGTTGCCGGGTTTGGGGAATTTCTAGGCTACTTGGTGCGCTTGGTTTCCGGAGGGCTTGCAGACCGGTTTCGGTTTCACTGGCCCCTTCTCTACCTGGGCTACGGGGTGAACCTGCTCTCGGTGCCGGCTCTGGCCTTGGCCCAAGGTCCTGTGGGGGCGGGCCTGCTTCTTTTTCTGGAACGCCTCGGGAAAGGTCTGCGCACTCCTGCCCGCGATGCCCTTCTGGCTAGGGCCGGGAAGGAGGTGGGTCACGGTAGGGTCTTTGGCCTGCACGAGACGGTGGACCAGATAGGTGCCTTTCTGGGCCCCTTGCTGGTGGCCTTGGGGGTAGCCCTGGGAGGCTACCGTCTCGGTTTTGCCTTCCTTCTTCTTCCCGCCCTCCTGGCCTTAGGCTTCCTCCTTCGGGCGCGCGGCCTCGAGCTCCAGGAGGAGAGGGTCCTTCAGGTCCAGCCCCTGCCCTCGGGCTTTTCCCTTTACCTGCTTTACAGCGCTCTCTTCGCCTTGGGATTCGTGCACTTTCAGCTTCTGGCCTTTCATCTGGAAAAGCTGGGGGCCGGGCCGGTACATATCCCCCTTTTCTACGCTTTAGCCATGGGTGCGGATGCCCTTTTTGCCCTCCTGGGTGGCCTGGCTTTTGACCGCTTGGGCCTAAGAAGCTTGTTCTTTGCTCCCCCTTTCGCCCTCGCAGCCCCCCTCCTCCTCCTGGGGAATAACCCGGCCCTTTGGTGGACGGGCAGCTTCCTTTGGGGAGGGGCTCTGGGGCTGCAGGAAAGCGTCCTGCGGGCCGGGGTGGGCCACCTAGGGGGTTCGGCCTTTGCCTACGGGGTTTTCGACACGGCCTTCGGCTTTGCCTGGTTCTTGGGAAGCGTGGCCATGGGTTTCCTTTACGAGACCTCGCCGGTTCGTGCGATGGCCTTCGTAGGCGGCAGCGAGGTCTTTGCCCTCCTTGCCCTCCTTGCCCTTCTGGCTCGCATACGGAGGTAGAGACCATGGGGTTTTTCAGCCGGAATCGTCCGAAACCCAAGGATGCGGAAAGCGACCGCATGGTGGAGGAACTCAGGGCCAGCCTGGCCAAAGCGCAGGAGGAAATCGCCTTTCTGCGCTCGCAAAACGATCGTCTAAGCCAGGAAGCGGCGCCCGCCTTGAAGGAAAACGCGGTGTTGCGTTACGAACTCTTCAAGTGCCAAACGGACCGTCAGGTGTTGGAGTTCCACCTCTTTGGCCTGCGCGCCGAGCTGGGAGGGGCTCTGGCCCTTTTAGCCCGCTTGGCTCCGGGCGAACCCCCGAAGGAGCAGGCTGTGCTCCAGGCCTTTTTGGATCTGATGGAGGTGGGGCGGCGCCTGGGGGTGGAGGTCAGGGAACTCTACGAAGCGGAAGCGCTGGCCAAGCGCTCCCTGGATGGGCCGCAGGGGTTTGATCCGGAGCGCTTTCTCCGTCTGCGCCTTGTCGGCATCCTGGTAGCTGTGGAGCGGATCCTAGGGGAGGAAATCCGGAGGGCGGAGCGGCCCGGGGAAGCCCTTGCCGGGTTCCCCGAGCATCTTCAGGAACTCCGTCAGCTCCTGGCCAAGGCCCTCTCCTCTTGGGCGGGGGCCAATTAGGCCTTGCCTAGCCGAAGATCCGGCGCAGAAGGTCGAGGCCGTAGGCGGTGGGCTCGGGAGGTGCCTCCTTGAGGCGGTAGGTGCGCCGGCCGTCGGGGAGGCGCTCGGCTCTTAGAAAAAGGGCCTTGGCGTTGCCTAAGAAAGCTGCCGCCAGGGTGTAGAAATGGGTGACGAACACCACCCGTATCCCCCGTTCCACCAGGGCTTGGATCACCTGTGCCCCCAGTTCCGATCCCTCGGGCTCGCTGGTGGCCGCGAAGCTCTCGTTGAAGAGAAAGAGCGGCCGGGCGGTCAGGTGGTCCACCAGGTCGCTAAGCCGCCTGAGCTCCTCCTCAAACCTCCCCGCCTCGAGGGATGGGTCCTCTTCCCGTTTGAAGTGCGTGAATAGGCCGTCCACCAGCCCGCTTTCAAAGAACTCGGCTCCCACGAAAAGCCCGGCCTGCATCATGATTTGGGCTAGGCCTAGGCTACGCAAACAGGTGGTCTTGCCCCCGCGGTTTGCCCCAGTGATCAGAATCGGGTTCTTGCCGTGGGCTTCCAGATGGTTGCCCACCGCATACCCTTGCCGAAGGGCAAGGCCCACATCGTAGAGGTTGCGGAAGGCTAGGCGAACCCCTTCGGCAGGAACGGGAAAGGCTAAAGGCAGGCCTAGTGCCCGAAGCCTGTTGGCCAGCCGGATGGCTCCCAGGAGAAAGCCCACCTCGGCTCGGAGAGCCTCGAAGAACCGGGTGACTTCTTCCACCGCCAGCGCCAAGGCGCGTGCGGCGGCAAACACCCCTCTCTCCCGAAACTCCCCCAGGATCCTTGCCCCAGCCTCGTCCCGGGGGTGAAGGGTGAGGGTGAAGGCCTTCGGCCTGCTGCCGAAGGGCCAGGGGATGGGGTTTCTTTTCGGGAGCAAGAGGGTGTAGTCCCGGCTCCTTCCCCCTGGGCCCAAGGAAGCCGTCATCCAGATTCCTTGTGGAAAGCGCAGGGCTCGAAGGTGCCCTTCCGCTTCCCGGAAAAACTCCGGGGTGAGGTGGGCAGCCAGCTGATCCTTGAGACTCCGAAAGCCCCTCGTGGCCAGGTGAGCCGATTCCAGGAGCTCCCGTACCCCTCGTAAGCCCTTCAGAAGGGCCTCCATCGCCTTGATGCCCCCGTAGAGATCGGGGCGATCCCGCCGGAAAAGACCCCAGGACTCCTTGCGTTTTTCTTGCAGGGTTTGCCCGGCCAGGCGGTAAAGCGCTTCTATGAGCCTGGGATGCTCTAAAGCCTCGCGGAGCACCTCCTGACGGTGGTGGATGACCCGGGCTTCCTGGGATAATCCCTGGGCCAGGACCTGGCGGGCTACGTCTAGCAGGTAGGTGTCGCCCTCCGCCATGGCCTCCAGGACCGTTCCCAACCCGAGGTCGTGTTCCACCTCGGCCCAGGAGTAGGGGAGGGGCTTGGCCAGGCTTAGGTCCTCGTCCGGGTGCAGGAGTCCCACCCTCATGCCCCGCCTCCTAGGCGGCGCTTCAGCGCCTCGTCGGTCAGTCCGTGTCTGGCCGCCAAGGCCAGGGCGTAGGCCTTACCCTCCGCAGGCTTTTCACGGATGTGGAACGTCCGCCTTGAGGGGTCACTGGGATCCACTTCTGCCACCAGGCTCCTGGTTCCGGGAAGACGGGCAAGCTCATCCAAGAACGTGACCACCAGGGCCAAGCTCCCCTTGTCGCGTATCTTTTCCAGCAGAAAGCGGCCTATCATCCTTGCATCCACGAGGGTAGCGGAGGCCAGGGGCTCGTTCAGGATGAGGAGGGAACGAGCCGTGGCCTGCTCAAGGATATCCCTTAGCCTCAACAGGTCTGATTCCAGCTTGCTTCTAAGGTCCTCGGGGTTTTCCCGGACTTCGAAGTGGCTGAGAATCTGGTCGGGTAGAAGGAGGCGGGCCCGTCTTCCGGGCACCGGAAGACCCAGGGAGAAGAGGTGGTGAACCTGGCCTACCATACGGGCAAAGGTGGTCTTTCCCCCCTGGTTGGGCCCGGTGATCACGAGGATGTGCTCCCTTTCCACCCGAAAGTCGTTGGGTATGGGCACTTTTCCCTCGGCCACCAGCTTGGCTGCCAGGACCAGGTCGAAGGCTCCCTCCACGAAAAAGGGCGGGGTGTCCGCAGGTTCCGGGTAGGTAAAGGGAAGCCCCGCGGCACGCAAGGGGGAAAGAAAGTCCAGATAGGCCAGAAAGAAGCGCACTTCCCGCTCCAGCCGGGCCAGAACGGGGTCCAAAAACCCCTGATGGGTTGCAAAAAAGGACTGAAGGCGGGCAAAGGGCCCCGGGAAAAGAAGGGCCAGATGGTCCAGGAGCCACTCCTCTATGTGGTTGAGGATGGGGCCTTCTTCCATCCCGGGCTCTGGGAAGGTGGGGGAAGAAGGGCCGAAGAAGGGCCTGAAGGTGTCCATTATCCTCCGGCCGTAATCCCCTTCCCCCTGGTAGGCGCGAAGGGTAAGCCGCCCCTCGTGCACATGGAGCACGTAACGGAGCCCCTGCAGGTCCTGCCAGACGGTTTCTGCTTCCCGGCGTAGGTTGGAGAAGCCAGGGGATTGTAAGTAGGCCTCGAGGTGGGCGGCGTACGCCCTCAACCCTGGAGAATGGGGGGGAAGGAGGGACCAGTCCCGGCCCAAGGCCCCCACCCCCGCAAGGTAGGCCCGGGCGGCCTGCAGGTGGTAGAGGGCTTTTTGCCAGGGGTGCCGGGCCTTTTGCGAAAGCCCAAGCCGCCCCCGCACCTCCTCCATGGAGCGAAGGAAGCCCCGCAAGGAGGAGGCCTTTCCCTCCAGCTCCCGGCATACCGCCTGGCGGTGGAGCACTGCCGTTTTGTGATTGGGAAGGTTCCGGAAGAAGCTGAGGAGCCCAAAGCCGTCCTGGGAAGCAAGGAAGAGCCCCTCCAACTCGTCCAGAAGCAGATCCTGGAAGTAAGGAGGCGGGGGAACCTCCGGGGGGACCTCTTCCTCCGATCCCAAAAGGCTTGGCCTCCCCATCCATCTTAGAAGTTCCTCCTTGGCCACGGCCACCTCCTAATAGAAAAACTCCTACCGGTTTCCCGGTAGGAGTCATCAGCCCGTTTCGGGCGGTTCAGGCGGACTCCATCGCCCTCTCTTTAGTATACCTCCCCTTAAGGTTTTTTGGGGGCATGGGCTGCCGGTGCAGACTTGACCGCTATGCCGCATAGAGCCCCAGGAAGCGCAGGGCGGAGAGGGGGTTGAAGGAGAAGGCCTCCAAGGCCGCCTTCTTCTCCCTGACCCCTTGGCGGTGAAGCATGGAGACCAGAAAGGCCCGGAGGGCCGCCAAGACCTGTGCCCCCACCCCCCGCACCTGGCAGGCATCCTCGTGGAGGAGAACGTCCCGTACCCAA
>NZ_BAAJPG010000004.1:0-210 GCF_057547025.1 Thermus sp. KWY1 | reverse complement strand
GTCCAAGCGCGGGAACAACCGAGACCGCCAGCTAAGGTCCCGAAGTCTGGGCTAAGTGGGAAAGGATGTGGCGTTGCTGAGACAGCCAGGAGGTTGGCTTAGAAGCAGCCATCCTTTAAAGAGTGCGTAATAGCTCACTGGTCGAGTGACGCTGCGCCGAAAATGATCGGGGCTTAAGCCCAGCGCCGAAGCTGCGGGTCTGAGGGGTGA
>NZ_BAAJPG010000003.1:0-2094 GCF_057547025.1 Thermus sp. KWY1 | reverse complement strand
TCCAAGCGCGGGAACAACCGAGACCGCCAGCTAAGGTCCCGAAGTCTGGGCTAAGTGGGAAAGGATGTGGCGTTGCTGAGACAGCCAGGAGGTTGGCTTAGAAGCAGCCATCCTTTAAAGAGTGCGTAATAGCTCACTGGTCGAGTGACGCTGCGCCGAAAATGATCGGGGCTTAAGCCCAGCGCCGAAGCTGCGGGTCTGAGGGGTGATCCCTCAGGCGGTAGGGGAGCGTTCCCGATGCCGATGAAGGTCGTCCGCGAGGGCGGCTGGAGGTAAGGGAAGTGCGAATGCCGGCATGAGTAACGATAAACAGGGTGAGAATCCCTGTCGCCGTAAGCCCAAGGGTTCCTACGCAATGGTCGTCAGCGTAGGGTTAGGCGGGGCCTAAGGTGAGGCCGAGAGGCGTAGCCGAAGGGCAGCCGGTTAATATTCCGGCCCTTCCCATGGGTGCGATGGGGGGACGCTCTAGGCTAGGGGGACCGGAGCCATGGACGAGCCCGGCCAGAAGCGCAGGGTGGGAGGCAGGCAAATCCGCCTCCCGTGTGCTCTGCGTGGTGGGGAAGCCCGTGAGGGTGACAACCCTCCGAAGCCAGGGAGCCGAGAAAAGCCTCTAAGCACAACCCATGGGAACCCGTACCGGAAACCGACACAGGTGGGCGGGTGCGAGAGCACTCAGGCGCGCGGGATAACCCTCGCCAAGGAACTTTGCAAGTTAGCCCCGTAACTTCGGGAGAAGGGGTGCTCGCCTTTGGGCGAGCCGCAGTGAACAGGCTCTGGCGACTGTTTACCAAAAACACAGCTCTCTGCGAACTCGTAAGAGGAGGTATAGGGAGCGACGCTTGCCCGGTGCCGGAAGGTCAAGGGGAGGGGTGCAAGCCCTGAACCGAAGCCCCGGTGAACGGCGGCCGTAACTATAACGGTCCTAAGGTAGCGAAATTCCTTGTCGGGTAAGTTCCGACCTGCACGAAAAGCGTAACGACCGGAGCGCTGTCTCGGCGAGGGACCCGGTGAAATTGAACTGGCCGTGAAGATGCGGCCTACCCGTGGCAGGACGAAAAGACCCCGTGGAGCTTTACTGCAGCCTGGTGTTGGCTCTTGGTCGCGTCTGCGTAGGATAGGTGGGAGCCTGTGAAGCCGCCCTTTCGGGGGCGGTGGAGGCGCCGGTGAAATACCACCCTGATGCGGCTGGGGGCCTAACCCAAGGGATTGGGGACAGCGCTTGGCGGGCAGTTTGACTGGGGCGGTCGCCTCCTAAAGGGTAACGGAGGCGCCCAAAGGTTCCCTCAGGCGGGACGGAAATCCGCCGGAGAGCGCAAGGGTAGAAGGGAGCCTGACTGTGAGGCCTGCAAGCCGAGCAGGGGCGAAAGCCGGGCCTAGTGAACCGGTGGTCCCGTGTGGAAGGGCCATCGATCAACGGATAAAAGTTACCCCGGGGATAACAGGCTGATCTCCCCCGAGCGTCCACAGCGGCGGGGAGGTTTGGCACCTCGATGTCGGCTCGTCGCATCCTGGGGCTGAAGAAGGTCCCAAGGGTTGGGCTGTTCGCCCATTAAAGCGGCACGCGAGCTGGGTTCAGAACGTCGTGAGACAGTTCGGTCTCTATCCGCCACGGGCGCAGGAGGCTTGAGGGGGGCTCTTCCTAGTACGAGAGGACCGGAAGGGACGCACCTCTGGTTTCCCAGCTGTCCCTCCAGGGGCATAAGCTGGGTAGCCATGTGCGGGAGGGATAACCGCTGAAAGCATCTAAGCGGGAAACCCGCCCCAAGATGAGGCCTCCCACGGTGTGAAGCCGGTAAGGACCCGGGAAGACTACCCGGTGGATGGGCCGGAGGTGTAAGCGCCGTGAGGCGTTGAGCTGACCGGTCCCAATCGTCCGAGGTCTTGACCCTTTTTGCCCTGATGACCACCCCAGCCTGGATCCCCTGCCGCCCGAAGGCGGCGTGGGATTTTGAAAAGCAAAACACGAGAATCCCCCGTGCCCATAGCGGCGTGGAACCACCCGTTCCCATTCCGAACACGGAAGTGAAACGCGCCAGCGCCGATGGTACTGGGACCGCAGGGTCCTGGGAGAGTAGGTCGGTGCGGGGGATTTTT
>NZ_BAAJPG010000002.1:76856-94872 GCF_057547025.1 Thermus sp. KWY1 | reverse complement strand
CCCTTTTTGCCCTGATGACCACCCCAGCCTGGATCCCCTGCCGCCCGAAGGCGGCGTGGGATTTTGAAAAGCAAAACACGAGAATCCCCCGTGCCCATAGCGGCGTGGAACCACCCGTTCCCATTCCGAACACGGAAGTGAAACGCGCCAGCGCCGATGGTACTGGGACCGCAGGGTCCTGGGAGAGTAGGTCGGTGCGGGGGATTTTTACTACGCGCCGCGTGTGGCGCGTGCGGGAGTAGCTCAGTTGGTAGAGCACGACCTTGCCAAGGTCGGGGTCGCGGGTTCAAGTCCCGTCTCCCGCTCCACACCAACCCCCAGGCCTAGGCCTGGGGGTTTGTTTTTTTATCCCTTGCCCTCCGGCCTAGGGCGTAGTATGGTGGCCCAAAGGGGGAAAGGCATGAAACTACTGGACAACTACGGGCGCGTTATCAAAGACCTTCGCATCTCCGTCACCCCCCGGTGCAACCTGCACTGCCTTTACTGCCATCCCCTAGGCCTCGAGATGGCCGAACCCCCAGGGACCCTCACGGTGGAGGAAGTGGACCACTTCCTCGAGGCCGCCTCCCTTCTTGGCCTTTCCGCCGTGCGCTTCACGGGCGGGGAACCCTTGGTGCGCAAGGAGCTTCCCCAGATGATCGAACGGGCCCGGAGCAAGGAGGGCATCGAGGACGTGGCCATCACCACCAACGGCCTCCTCTTCGCCAAAAGGGCCAAGGAGCTGGTGCAAGCAGGCCTGAACCGGGTGAACATCTCCTTGGACGCCATCACCCCTGAGGTCTTCACCCGCATCACCCGTGGGGGAAAGGTGGAGCGGGTTTTACAAGCCATAGAGACCGCCTTGGAACTGGGGCTTCACCCTGTCAAGCTCAACGCCGTGGTCATCCGGGGGATGAACGAGGAAGAGGTGGTGCCCCTAGCCAGCCTCTCCCTGGACCGTCCCTTGCACATGCGCTACATCGAGTACATGCACCTGGACAACTCCGACCCCGAGGAGTACCGCCGCCGCTTTGTGTCAGGAAAGGAGATCCGGGCGCGGATCGAGGCGGTCTTTGGCCCCTTGGAACCCGTTCCCCATGACCCCACCTCCCCGGCCCGGGTTTTTCGGATCCCCGGGGCCCAGGGCACCCTGGGGTTCATCAACCCCGTCACCGAGCCCTTCTGCTCCAACTGCTCCCGGCTTCGCCTCACCTCTGACAAAAAGCTCCGGCCCTGCCTCCTCACCGATCTGGAGATGGATATTTCCTGGGCCTTTGCCGCAGAGGAGCCGGTGGAGGCCCTGGTGGATGCCATCCTGATCGCCACCAACCGCAAGCCCGCCTTCGGCAACACCCTCCCCACCTTAAGGAAGCGGGTCATGCTGGGGATCGGCGGATAGCCTGGAAGGTGGCCAGGACCACCAGAAAGGCCCCAAGGCCCCCCAGAAAGCCCAACCTTTCCCCCAAGACGGCAAAGGCAAAAAGGGTGGCCCAGACGGGCTCCATGGTGTAAAGGATGGCCGCCTGGGGTGCAGGCACGTACCTCTGTCCCCAGGTCTGGAGCCAGGTGGTGAGGGCCGTGGCCACCACCCCCAGGTAGAGGACGGCACCCCAGGGTATCCCTTCCCACCTCACCCCCTCCCAAAGGGCCCAGGGCAGGGCAAGTAATGCCGTGCCGAAGATCTGAACCGCCGTGAGGGGCAAGGAGGGAAAGGCCTTGGCGTGCACCTCGAGGCGCACGATGTAGAGAGCGTAGGTGAATGCGGTGAGGAGGGTCCAGAGATCCCCCACGTTCAAGGGAGGCTGGCGGGGATCGTAGGAAAGAAACCCCACGCCCAAAAAGGCCAAAAGGGCCGCCAGCCACACGCTCCCAAGCCTCCGGCCCACCAGGCCCAGGATCAAGGGCACCAAGACCACGTTCAGGGCAGTGATAAAGGCGCTACGGCTCGCCGAGGTGTGCATGAGGCCGATGGCCTGGGAGGCATAGCCCAGAAGGAGCCAAAAGGCCAGCTCCATCCCCGGGCCCCACACCCCCTTGGGCAGGCGAAAGGCCCAGGGGAGGAAGAAGAGGCTGGCCAAAAAAAAGCGCAGGAAGACCAGGAGGCTTGGGGTCATCTCCCCCACCGCCCCCTTGACCACCACAAAGGTGGTGCCCCAAAGAAGGGTGAGGAGGTTGAGGGCCAGGAGGCCCAAGGCGTAGCCGCGCATGGCCTAAAGTGTATAGCATGGCGCCCTCTCCCCAGGAAGTGAAGGATGCCCTCCACGAAAGGCTCCTGGGCCACCTGACCCACCCCGATCCCGCTTACCAGGCGCTTCTTCAGGAGTATCCATCCCGAGGTGGAAAGATGCTCCGGGGGCTTTTGGTGGTCTACGCGGGGCTGGCCCATAGTGCTACCCTCGAGGCCAGCCTTTGGGCAGGAACTGCCCTGGAACTTTTCCAAAACTGGGTGCTCATCCACGACGACATCGAAGATGGCTCCGAGGAGCGCCGGGGAAGGCCCGCCCTGCACCGCCTCTACCCCATGCCCCTGGCCTTGAATGCCGGGGATGCCCTGCACGGGGAGATGTGGGGGCTTTTGATCCGGGGCTTGAACGAAGGCCTCTTTGGACCGGAGGTGCTGGCCGAGTTCCATCAGGTGGTGCACCGCACCGCCTACGGGCAACACCTGGACCTCCTCTGGACTCTTTCCGGCCGCTTAGATCTGGCCCCGGAGGATTACCTCCGCATGGTGGCCCACAAGGCCGCCTACTACACCGCCGTGGCTCCCTTGAGGCTTGGAGCCCTGCTTTCCGGGAAAACACCCCCTGCCCTCTACGAGGAAGCAGGGCTAAAGCTGGGGATAGCCTTCCAGATCATGGACGATGTCCTCAACCTCGAGGGGGACCAGGCTTACGGCAAGGAGCTCGCCGGGGACCTCTACGAGGGCAAGCGCACCCTCATCCTGATCCGCTACCTCCAGGAAGCCCCCAAGGAGGAGCGCATCCGGGCCGAGGCCCTCCTAAGCCTTCCCCGGGAGGCCAAGCCCGAGGCCGAGGTGCGCTGGCTCTGGCAAAACCTCCTGGCCTCCGGAGCCGTGGCCTGGGCCAAGGAGGAGGCCAAGAGACTTGCCCAGGAGGGGATGGGTGCCCTTATTCCCTACCTGGACACCCTCCCCGGACGGGAGGCCACCTCCCATTTGCAAAACCTCCTCACCGCCCTGGTGGAGCGCAGGGCATAATGGGGCCATGCAGGGGGTTAGGTTCAAGGTGATCACCGCCAACGATCCCGATATCCTTCAGGAAAGGCTCAACCGCTTTGTGGAGGAGCTTCCCGAGGACGTGGTCCTGGTGGAGGTGAAGTTCTCCGTGGCCGAGGGGTCGTCTCCCCTCTTCGCCGCCTTGGTGCACTACAAGGAAGTGGAGGCGTGGAAGGAGTAGAGGCCTTTCTCTTTTTCCTGGCCCTAAGGGGAGAAGCCCGGCGGGAGGAGGTGCGGGCCCGCTTCCCCAAGCTGGTGCCCTTGCTCAAGGCCCTGGACCAGGAGGTGGAAGCCCAAGGGGAAACCTTTCGCCTGAGAAAACCCCTCCGCCTCTCCTGGTTCGCCCCCCTTTTCCAGCGGGAATACTCCTCCCTCCTGCCCGAGGAGGAGCGAACCCTGGCCCTGGAAAGGCTCCTCGAGGCGGCCCACTTCTCCGCCCAGGAAGGCGAACCCCTGGCCGAGGCCGAAGGCCTCTTGAGGGTAGCCCGGGCCTTCCAGGAAGGCAGCCAGGCCCTCCTAAGGGCGGCGTACCGGGAGGCCCTCCACCGCTACGGGGAGGGCCTGGGGCTTCTGGAGAAGGAAGGCCTCCCCTTCCCCGCCACCGCCTTGGCCCTCCTGGCCCTGGCCCAGGAGGGCTTCCGCCCTGGGGGCAAGGGGCGGGAAACCGCCAGGAAGGCCCTGGAAAGGGCCAAGACCCCCTTCGCCCGGGAGGTAGCGGAAAGGCTCCTCGCCCGGGACACAAAGGCCCAGGAGGCGGACGCCTAGAATGGAGGGCATGGAGAGGGGGCTAAAGCGCCTCTACTTGGCCCGGCCCAGGGGCTTCTGCGCCGGGGTGGTGATGGCCATCCAGACGGTGGAGCGCTGGGCGGAGGCCCTGAAACCCCAGGGGGAACTGGTGGTGTACCACGAGATCGTCCACAACCGGGCGGTGGTGGAGCGGCTTAGGGCCAAGGGGGTGCACTTCGTGGAGGATCTTTCCGAGATTGATAGCCTTCGCCGGGAAAAGCCCCTGGCGGGCACCCTGGTCTTTTCCGCCCACGGCCACCCTCCGGCCGTGCGCAGGCAGGCGGCGGAGATGGGCTTCCACATCCTGGACGCCACCTGTCCCCTGGTCACCAAGGTGCACATCGAGGCCAGACGCTATGCCCAGGAAGGGTACTGGATCCTCCTGGTGGGGGATTCCGCCGACCATCAGGAGGTGAAGGGCACCTACGGGGAGGCCCCGGAAAGGACCATCCTGGTGGCGGTGCACACCCACGTGGGCAAGGACCCCCGCCTGGCGGACCCGCACACGGTGGAGGTCCCCGACCCGGAACGGGTGGTGGTTCTCACCCAGACCACCTTGAGCGTGGAGGACACCTTAAAGACCATAGAGATCCTCAAGGCCCGCTTCCCCAAGCTGGTGGTGCCCAGGCGAAAGGATCTCTGCTACGCCACCCAGAACCGTCAGGAGGCGGTGCGGCGCATCGCCCCCCATGTGGACCTCTTCCTGGTGCTCACCAGCCCCCACTCCTCCAACGGGATGCGCC
The DNA here is from genome assembly GCF_057547025.1 of Thermus sp. KWY1. Lineage (NCBI taxonomy): Bacteria > Thermotogati > Deinococcota > Deinococci > Thermales > Thermaceae > Thermus > Thermus sp. KWY1. The sequence continues at coordinate 90,129 of NZ_BAAJPG010000002.1, read as the reverse complement.
TTTTGGAACTGGCCCAAAGCCTTACCGGCAGAGCCTACCGTTTGGAAAGCGCCAGGGATCTCCAGGAGGAGTGGCTTCAGGGTGCCGAAAGCGCGGGCATCACCTCCGCCGCCAGCACCCCCGAGGACCTGGTGCAAGAGCTGGTGGAGTTGCTCCGGGCAAAATACCCGGGCCTCGAGGTGATCGAGGAAGGGGAAGAAGAGGACATCGCCTTCCGCGAGCCCAGGGTCCTGTCCCCGGAGGAGGTCTTGCAGGGTGTCTGACCACCGCCTGTCCGTGGCCCCCATGGTGGACCGGACGGACCGGCACTTCCGCTACCTGGTCCGCCAGATTAGCCGCAAGGTGCGGCTTTACACGGAGATGACCGTGGACCAGGCGGTGCTCCGGGGAAAAGCCGAAAGGCTCCTTGCCTTCCACCCCGAGGAGCACCCCATCGCCCTGCAGCTTGCGGGCTCGGATCCCAAAAGCCTGGCGGAGGCGGCGCGGATCGGCCAGGCCTGGGGATACGACGAGGTGAACCTAAACCTGGGTTGCCCCTCGGAAAAGGCCCAGGAGGGGAGGTTTGGCGCCTGCCTCCTCCTGGACCCCATAAGGGTGAGGGAGATCCTCAAGGCCATGGTGGAAGCGGTGGGAATCCCCGTCACGGTGAAGCTCCGGCTGGGGGTGGAAGGGGAAAGCTACCCCCTCCTCGCCCGCTGGGTGGAAGCGTATGGGGAAACCGGGGTGCGGGTCTTCATCGTCCATGCCCGTAGCGCCCTCCTTAACCTCTCCACCCGGAAAAACCGGGAGGTTCCCCCCTTGCGCCACGACTGGGTCCACCGGCTAAAGGCGGACTTTCCCCACCTCACCTTCATTCTGAACGGAGGGGTGCGAACCCTGGAGGAAGCCCTTCCCCACCTGGAGAAGGTGGACGGGGTCATGATGGGCCGGGCGGTCTACGAGGACCCCTTTGTGCTGGCGGAGGCGGACCGGCGGGTGTTCGGCCTGGCGCATAGGCCAAGCCGGCTGGATGTGGCCCGGCGCATGCGGCTCTACCTGGAAGCGGAGGCGCAAAAGGGTACCCCTCCGTGGGCGGTGCTGAGGCACATGTTGAACCTCTTTCGGGGGCAGCCTGGGGGGCGGCTTTGGCGACGCCTGCTTTCGGAAGGGCGTTCCCTGGGCGCCTTGGACCAGGCCCTAGGGCTTCTTCAGGAGAAGGTAGGCCAGGAGGGTGAGGAGGAACACCCAGACCCAAAGGGGAATGCGGCGGTAAAGCGGGGGGCGCTGGGGTTTTCCCGTCAGGGGATCTAGGGAAACAGGCGGGCGCATCTTGAGGCGGGTGGCCTGCTTCATGTGGGCTACCATCCTGTCCAGGTCGCCCTTTCTCTTATAAAGGGCCGCCAGGTTCTCGTGGATCAGGGGGTCCTCCGGGGCCAGTTTCAAAGCCCGCTGGTAAAGATCCAAGGCCGCCTCCAGCTCCCCCCTTTCCAGGTAAAGGTTGCCCAGGTTGCTGAGGGCCCGGTGGTGATGGGGATCCAGGGCAAGGGCCTTTTGAAAACGGGCCTCGGCCTCCTCCCTTCTCCCCTCCCTCACGGCCCTTACCCCCAAGAGCACCTCCCGCTCCGCAGCGAACAGGGGGTCTTCCAGGCGCTCAGGGGCTTCCTCCAGCAGGCTAAGCCCGGCCAAAAGCCTCTCCCTAAGTTCCTCGGGGAAGCCTTCCGCATAGGCTCTGGCCTCCTGGTACTCCTTGCGCCTTAGAAGCCGGAGAAAGTGGAGCAGGGCCTGGGCCTCTGGGTCGCCCGCCAGGGCCTTGGCCTCGAGGTCCGAAAGCATCCCCCCCATATTAGCCCAGGGCCTTTCGGTAGACCTCCAGGTAGGCCCGGGCGGGCCTTTCCCAGGAGAAGTCCTTCTCCATGCCCCTCAGGCCCAGGGCCTCCGGCCCCAAGCGGAAAAGGCGCAAGACCCCGTAGAGGAGGCCCTCGGGGTGGTAGGTCTGGAAGAGTACCCCCGTGCGGCCATCCTCTATGGTGTCCTTAAGCCCCCCCACCGCCCGGGCCACGGGCGGGGTGCCGTAGCGCTGGGCGATCATCTGCACCAGGCCGCAGGGTTCAAAGCGGCTCGGCACCAAAAGGGCGTCCGCCCCCGCGTAGGCCAGGCGGGCCAAGGCCTCGTCGTAGGCCTCCACAAAGCGCACGAAGCCAGGATTCTCCTCCTCCACCTGCCTGAGGGCCTGCGCTAGGCCCTCGTCCCCCACCCCCTGGACCAGGAGGTAAAAGCCCAGCTCCTTCAAGCGGGGAACAGCCTTCAGGATAAGGTCCAGGCCCTTTTGCCCGTCCAGCCGGCCCACGTAGGCGAGGAGGGGCCCCTTAAGCCCCGTGCGCTCCCAAAGGGCCTTTTGCGCCAGGGCCTTGCCCCTTACATCCTCCCGGGAGTAGGGGGCGGGAAGGTGGGGGTCCTTGGCCGGGTCAAAGACCTCGAGGTCCAATCCATTCAGGATGCCGAAAAGCTTACCCGCATGGCGCCTCAGCACCCCATCCAGCCCCATGCCGAACTCCGGGGTCTGGATCTCCTCCGCATACGAGGGGCTCACCGTGGTCACGGCCCGGGCGAAGACAATACCCCCCTTCATCAGGTTCACCCGGCCGTAGAACTCCAGGGCCTCCATGTGGAAAAGACTCCAGGGAAGCCCCGTCCAGTGGAAGAAGAGGGCGGGGTCCACCAGGCCCTGGTGGGCCAGGTTGTGGATGGTGTAGACGGCAGGCACCCTGGCGGTAAGGGGCAGGAGGGCAGCGGTCCAGTCGTGGGCGTGGACCAGGTCAAACCCCAGGGCCACCCGGCCCGCCGCCACGGCAAAGCGGAGGTAGCGCTCCACGTCGTCGGGGTAGCCGTAGACCCGGTCCCGTTCAAACCCGGGCACCCCCAGAAGGAGAAACCGCATCCCTCCCTCCCACCGTTCCCCCAGGGGAGCCCTTTCCTCCTGTCCGGCGAAGGCAAAGGCTACCTCCCCCACCCTCTGCGCCTCCACAAAGCGGTGCCAGGGAAGAAGCACCGTAGCCTCCACCCCCAGGGGCCTTAAGGCCTTGGGCAGGGCCCCCACCACGTCGGCGAGCCCCCCCACCTTCACCAGGGGATAGGCCTCGGGGGCCACCATGAGGACCTTCATGGCTGCACTATACCGCCGCCTCCTCTTCTCCCACCCCTTGCGAACCGGGGATGCCCTTCAGCTGGCCGCAGCCTGGGTGGCCAGCCGGGGCCAGCCCCAGGACCTTCCCTTTGTCACCCTGGATGCGCGCTTGGCGGGAGCAGCCCTTAGGAAAGGGTTTCCCGGCCTCCCCGACCCGGGGGAAGCCTAGGCCGGCCACACCCCTTGGGGCAGCCAAACCGCCCCCTCGAGGTCCCCCAGGTAGAGGTAGGTCCAGGCGAGAAGGGGCCCCTCCTCCGTTTCCACCGGGACCCTAACCCGCCGGTACTCCACCCCCTCCTCCTCCAGCTCGTCCAATAGGGAGAGGGCCTCCTCCGGCAAAAAGAGGACCTCCCCGTAGACCCTTCCCTCCCCGGGAACCATGCCGGGATAAGGGTAAGGACGGCCCGGCCCCTCGGCCAGGTGGAAGAGGCGATACCCCTCCACGTACCCGGGCAGGACCTTCACCACCCGTCTTTCCACCAAAGGGTAGTTCCTTTCCCCCCGCTTCAGGGTTCCGTAGACGAAAACCCGCTCCATCACTCGCCCACGAAGCGGTACCCCATCCCCACCACGGTTTCAATGAACCGGGGAGCCTGGGGGTCATCCTTGAGCTTTTTGCGGAGAAGGCGGATATAGGCGTCCACCACCCGCTCCGAACCCTCAAACTCGGGCCCCCAAACCCTTTCCAAAAGCTCCTCCCGGGTGTACACCCTTCCCGGGGTCTGGGCCAGGACGAAGAGGAGGTTGGTTTCGGTGGCGGAAAGCTTCAAGGGCTGACCGTCCAGGTAGGCCTTCCTGGCCTCCAGGTCCAGCTCCAGGGGACCGAAGTACCGCCTCCCTTCCTTTCCGCTTCGGCGCAGGAGGGCCTTGATGCGGGCCAAAAGCTCCTTCAGGGAAAAGGGCTTGCCCAGATAATCGTCCGCCCCTTCTAAAAGCCCCTCCACCCGGCTATCCTCGTCCGCCTTACCGGTTAGGAGCAAAACCGGAAGCAACGGATCCAGGTCCCGCAAGGATTTGAGGACCTCGAGGCCCTCCAAATCGGGAAGCCCTCGATCCAGGACCACCAGATCCGGCTTGGTCCCTTCCCAGGCCTGCTTCAGGGCCTCCCTCCCCGTGCGGGCCCACACCACCAAAAGCCCCTCCTTTTCCAGGAACCTTTTGACCAGCTCCCCCACCTGGGGATCATCCTCCACCAAGAGAATCCGTGCCATAAATCCTTCCCCAAATACCCTTTAGCGTCCTAAAATCACCACCACCCCAGGGTATTCCCCCTCAGGCAACCGCAGGAGGTGAGCCACCATCTCATCATAAAAGGTCTCGGCCGGGTATGCGGCCAGTCCCTGACCGATGGCGGAAAGAAGCACCAAGCCCGCCGCGTAGCCCGCCTCGAGGAGGGCATACCGGTATCCCCTGAGGCCGAAAAGGGCCTCGCTCCTTTCCGGAACCAGGGTGAAGACCAAAAGAGCCGCCACCTGCTCGAGGCCAAGCCCCAAAAGCGCCTCGGACCAGGAAGCCTCCTCCACCCTGGCGGCGATCTGGAAGAGCTGGTGCTCCTTGGGGAAGTAGTGGTAAACCCCTGGGAAAACCCCTTCCACCCGGCGCACCACCAGGTAGGCCTCCACGGGATAAGCCTCCCCCGCCGAGGGAAAACCCCGCCTCCCCGAGCGCTCCGCCAGGGGATAGAGGACCTGGGAGAGATCCTTCAGGGTCAGGGCCGAACCCACCTCGGGCAAGAGGGGCCTGAGCTGGGAAAGAACCCGGAACAAAGGCGGCCCTCCCTCCTCCCGGAAGGGAGGCAGGGCCTGGGTTTCCAGGGGATTGGCGTAAACCTTGGACTTGGGCTTCCGCTTTAGGGGAAGCTCCTCCCCTTGGGCCAGGCGGGAAAGGCGATAGAAAAGCTTACCCGGATGCTTCTCCATGGCTAAAAGCGGTACCCCTTGGGCACCACCACCACCCCTTCCGGGGTAACGGTGAAGCCCCGGGCACGGTCGGCCTCGAGGTCGTAGCCGATCTCGGTATGGGGAGGGATCTTCACGTCCTTATCGATGATGGCGTTGCGGATCCTGCAGTAGCGGCCCACCTCCACGTCGTCAAAGAGGACGGAGCGCTCCACCAGGCTGTAGGAGTTTACCCGTACCCGCCGGAAAAGAACCGACTCCCGCACCGTTCCCCCGCTCACGATGACCCCCCCGGCCAGAAGGCTGTTCAGCGCCCGCCCTATCCGTTCCCCCGTTTCGTGGACGAACTTGGCGGGGGGACTGAAGAGGTTGGCGGTCCTGAGGGGCCACTCGGGGTTGAAGAGGTCGAACTCGGGAACCACCTTCACCAGGTCCATGCTGGCCTCAAAGTAGGCGTCCAGGGTGCCCACGTCCCGCCAGTACAGGTTGGGACCCTCCTGGCCGGGGATGGGGTTGCGGTGAAAGTCGTAGGCAAACACCCGGTACCCCTCCTTGAGGGCCCGGGGGATCACGTCCTTGCCGAAGTCGTGGCTGGAAGCGCTCTCCTTGGCATCGGCCTCCAGGAGTTCAAAGAGGGCCTCGGTGCGGAAGATGTAGTTGCCCATGGAGGCCAGGGCCAGGTGGGGCTTGCGGGGAATGGGCTTGGGGTTCTGGGGCTTTTCCTGGAACTCGGTGATGCGCCAATCCTCGTCCACCTGCAAAACCCCAAAGCGCCGGGCCTCCTCCACCGGCACAGGGTAGGCGGCGATGGTGATGTCGGCCCGCTTCTCGTAGTGGTACTCCACCATGTGGCGGATGTTCATCTTGAAGATGTGGTCGCCCCCGAAGACGGCCACGGCCATGGGGGCGTGGTTGTGCACCAGGTGCAGGTTCTGGTAGATGGCGTCGGCGGTACCCCGGTACCACACGGGGCCCAGCTCCTCGTAGCGGTACATCTGGGCGGGCACCAGGAGGATGAAGTGGTCCTCCAGGAAAGCCCCGAAGCGCCAGTAGCGCTGGATGTGCTCGGTGAGGGACTGGGCCTTGAACTGAGTGAGGACGTAGATGGAGTAGATACCCGAGTTCACGAAGTTGTTCAGGACGAAATCAATAATCCGATACTTGGCCCCGAAGGGCACCGCCGGCTTGGCCCGCTTGGCGGTGAGGGGGTAGAGGCGGCTTCCCTGCCCCCCTGCCAGGATCATGCCCAGGACCTCCACCTTAACCATGAAATCCCTCCTTTGTCCGCTAGTTTACCCCAGGCCCCTCAGGGCGTGGGTCCGGGTATAGTGAGCCCGATGCGGGTTAGCGCTCTTGCCTGGTTCACCCCACCCACGGAGCCTGAGCCTGCCCCTCCCTTCTTCGGCCAGGAGCGGGCTTTAAAGGCCCTCGAGGCCGCCTTCCGCCAGGGAGGGCACGGCTATTTGGTGGGGCCAAGCGGCCTTGGCAAAAGAAAACGCCTCCTCGCCTACCTGCAGGACCGCCCCTTCCCCAAGGAGGAGCTGGTCTACCTGCCCATGGGGGAGGAAGCCTTCCCCCTTCTCCTCCCCGAGGGGCAGGGCCGCGCCCTGGTGGAAGGGGTGGAGGCCCTCCTCGCCGAGTTCACCCCCGCCCTCTTTCGGGAAAAGGGCTTCCTCTACGCCAAAAGCCTGGTGGAGGCCCGGTACGAGAAGGAGGCCGAGGCCCTCCTGAAAGCCCTGGCCCAGGAGGCGGAGGGCTACGGGTTTGCCCTTTTGGAGGGGGAAGAGGGCCTTAGGCTATCGGGAAAGGGTCCCCTGCCCCCGGAGCTTTCCGCCAAGCTGGAGGAAACCGTCTTGGCCTACGTGGACGTGCGGCAGCGGGCGGAAGCGGAGGTGGCCGCCTTGAGGCGGGGCTTTGCCGAACGCTTCCTCCTTCCCAAGGCCCAGGAGCTAAAAAGGCGCTTCCCCCAGGCGGGCCGCTACCTGGACTGGATCACGGAAACCCTGTTGCGGGCCGCCGCTTTGGAGGAAGCCCTCAAGCTGGAAAAGCTCCTGCCCCGGCTTCTGGTGGAGGGAGGGGACCGGGTGGTCTATGAGCCCAACCCCAGCCCGGAAAGGCTCTTCGGCCACCTGGAGTACGAGATGCAGGAGGGCCTCCTCTCCACCCACCTGGGGCTTTTGCGCCCCGGGGCCCTACACCGGGCCACGGGAGGGGTGCTGGTCCTCGAGGCCCACCGGGTGTGGGAGCTGGGAAGCTACACCCTCCTGAAGCGGGCCCTGGCCACGGGAGAGGTGGAACCCCTCTCCCCCCGGCCCGAGGTCAAGGGCCCCCGCCTCAAACCCGCCCCCCTCAAGGCCCAGGTCTTCCTGGTGGGCCCCCCGGAGGTGATCGCCTTCCTGGAGGAGGACGAGGAATTCCTGGAGCTTTTTCCCTTCCGCGTGGAGTTCAGCCCGGAGATCCCCTACACAAAGGAGAACGTAGCCTACCTGGGGGGGTTCTTGCAAGCCGAGGGGGTGGCCCTGACCCCTGAGGGTCTCTCCGCCCTGGCGGACGAAGCCCGACGCTGGACCGGGCACAAGGAACGCCTGGACGCCAGGCTCTACCGCCTTCTGGACCTGGCCCGGGAGGCCTCGGCCCTCAAGCACCCCCTGGACCGGGAGGCGGTGGAAAAAGCCCTACTGGCAAGGGAGGAGCGGTTCGGCCTGGAGGAGGAACTGTACCTGAAGGACCTCGAGGAGGGGGTGGTGGCCCTCGAGGTCCAGGGTATGCGGGTGGGGGAGATCAACGGCCTGGTGGTGGTGGAAGGCCCCCTGCCCCGGGGACGGCCCGTGCGCATCACCGCCCAGGCGGGCCCCGGGCGCGAAGGCATCCTCTCCATCGACCGGGAGGTGGGCCTGGGGGGACAGGTGTTCCACAAGGCGGTCCTCACCCTGGCGGGCTACCTGCGGGGAAGCTACGCCAGCCTGGGGGCCCTTTCCGCCACGGTGAGCCTGGTCTTTGAGCAAAGCTACGGGGGCATAGAGGGGGATTCGGCGGGGCTTGCGGAGCTTCTGGCGGTGCTTTCCGCCATCTCTGGCCTTCCCCTAAGGCAGGACCTGGCGGTCACCGGGGCCATAGACCAGACGGGAAGGGTTTTGGCCGTGGGCCGGGTGGCGGAGAAGGTGGAGGGATTCTTCCGGGTCTGCCAGACCCTGGGGCTCACGGGAAGCCAGGGAGTGGTGCTTCCCAGGGCCAACCTTGCCCACCTGACCCTGCGGAAGGAGGTGGTGGAGGCGGTGGCCCAGGGGCGCTTCCACCTCTATGCGGTGGAGGAGGTGGACCAGGCCATAGAGCTTCTCTTCGGCCGCAAGGCCTACTGGGTCCACGACAAGGTGCGGGAGGTCCTGGGGGAGTTCCGCAAGATGGAAAACGGGGAGGAGAACCCCTCCCCGTAAGGCGGCTTCGGCTAACGCCCGGGTTCCAGAAGCAACACCCTCTCCCGGGCCGGGGCGGCGAAGGCCATGGGCAGGTACTCCCCTCCGGCCCAAAGGGGCAGGAGGTTCCCGTAGCCGGGGGCCAGGAAGTGCCCCGTCTGGCCCATGGGGTGGATGAAGAGGGAGGCCTCCGGATGGGCCAGATCCACGATCTGGCGGTAGCTGGGCCCGTGGGACATGAGAAGGGTTTCAGGGTCAAAGGGGCCCACGTTCACCGTGTACCGGTCCCCGCCAAAGGGAACCCTCCGGTCCGTAAACCGCTTCAAAGGGGTATGGGTGAGGACCGCATGGGGGAAGGTGGCTCGGTGCACCTCGCCCCAGGAGCGTACCCTCAAGGCCTCCTTCCGGTCCAAGGCCCTCTCCAGGGCCAAGGCGGCGAAGTCCAGGCAGGACTCCCGGTACTCGGTGTCCGGCTGGTCGCAGTTTGGATCCCCTTCCCGCATGGCCCGCAGGAGGTAGCGGGGCTCGTCCCAGAACTCCTCCCCCACCTCCCTTTTGGGCAGGCGGGTGAGCTCCGTGTACCACAGGGCGAAGACCAGGGCCTCCTCCGAACTTTTATCCATGGTTCCATCCCAGGCCAAAAGCCTTTCCCGAACGGCCTTGGCCCTTTCGGAGAGGGGGTTTAGAAGCTCCAGCACCGGGCGGAAGTCCCGGAAGAGGAGGGTCTTCTGGTCCTGCTGAATGGCCTTCATGTCCTCGAGGGCAAGCCTTTCCTTGGCCAGGAGGAGCTCCCGGATGCGCTCCGCCCGGTAGGGTTCGGCCCAGTCGTAGGTGAGGGCGTAGGGGAAGCCCTGGGGAGTGACCTTGTTGTTGGCGGTGACCAGGAAGCCCTCCTTGGGGTTCAGCACCTTGGGCCAGTCCTCCGGCTTGCGGTAGCCCTGCCAGTCCCATTCCCCATTCCCCGGCACCGGCACCATGCCCGTGTGCCCTTCCTTACGGATGGGAAACTTTCCGGGAGCGATGTAGCCAATATTGCCGTCCGCATCGGCGTAGACGAAGTTCTGGCTGGGCGCGGAGTAGTGGCTTAGGGCGGCCACGAACTCCTGCCAGTTCTGCGCCCGGTTGATCCCCAGATAGGCCATGAGGATGTGGTCCTCCTCATCCAGGCTCACCCAGCGAAGGGCCATGGGAACCTGGGGAGGGTTCTCGAGGGCGTCGGTGATCACCGGTCCATAGACCGTTTCCCGCACCCGAAGGACCTCCTCCTTTCCCCCTTTGACCGGGATCCTCTCCTCCCGCACCCGGTAGGGAAGCACCTGGCCCCTGTAGCGGTACCCTTTCCCCCCCACGTCCTCCAGGAGGTAGAGGTCCTGTACATCCGCCCCCACGTTGGTGACCCCCCAGGCGATGCGGTCGTTGCGCCCGATGACGATCCCGGGAACCCCGGGGAGGCTGGCCCCGATAACCCGGTAGCCGGGGGCTTCAAGGGCCATGAGGAACCAGAGGCTGGGAGCCCCCAGGCGCAGGTGGGGGTCGTTGGCCAGGAAGGGCTTTCCCGTGACCGTGTGGCTTCCCGCCACCACCCAGTTGTTGCTGGCCTCCAGGAAACGGGGCGGGGCCATCCTAAGCAGGGCCGCCGGGGCTTCCTCCCGCTTCAGGGGAAGCTCCAGGTCCTCCCCTTGCAGGATGGTGGGGGCATCCTCCGGGTAAGGGGGAATGAGCTCCAAAAGCCTTTCCTGACTGATCCCCCGGGCCAGGAGGCGGTGGCGCAGAAGCTCCTCCTCCCAGTTCCCGGAAAGGTCAAAGCTCATCATCTTGGCCCAGACCAACACATCCGGCCCCGTCCAGGGCTCGGGGCGGAAGCCCAGGAGGCGGAACTCGGGGGGAAGAGGAGCCCCGCTTTGCAAAAAGGCGTTCACCCCGGCCACGTAGGCGTCCACCGCCTCTTTCTCCTCAGGGTAAAGCCGCTCGTAGGCGCTCTTTGCCGCCTGGTAAAAGCCCCAGGTGCGCAGGAAGCGGTCCTGGGCCCGGGTGGCCTCCCCCAGCACCTCGGAAAGCCTTCCCTGGCCCACCCGCCGCTGAAACTCCATCTGCCAAAGCCTTTCCTGGGCGTGAACAAAGCCCTGGGCGAAGAGGAGATCCTTTAGGGTCTGGGCCCGGATCCGCACCACCCCCCGGGCATCCCGCCCCACCTCCACGGGTGCGGAAAGCCCCTTCAGAACCATCCGCCCTTCCACCTGGGGCAGGGAGGCCCGCAGGGTGACATAGGCCGCCAGAACCACCCCCAAAACCGCCAGGATGGCCAGGCCCAAAAGCCAGGCAAAAACCCGCAAAAGGCGTTTCATAGTTGGACCGAGTATACCACTATCATATATCATAGGAATCATGAGGCTGGTGTTCGTGGAAAACGGGCCCATCCGCTTGGAAGGCCAGCGCATCGTGGTGCGCATCGGGGAACGGGAGGAGGTTCGAGAGGGAAGGGTTTCCCTTTGCCGCTGCGGGGGATCGGGGAACAAGCCCTTCTGCGACGGCACCCACAAGCGAATCGGCTTCCAGGCCCCGGGAGGGGAGCTGGAGATGGGGGACTGACCCGCTGGTCAATTTCGGCCTCGAGGGGTAAACTCCGGTAGCCATGGGCGAGATGCGCTATCGGAAACTGGGCAAATGGGGGCTTAAGGTCTCGGAGATCTCCTTGGGGGCCTGGGTCACCTTCGGGGACGTGGTCAAGGACAAGGAGACGGTCCAGGAGATCGTCAAGATCGCCTATGAAGGTGGGGTCAACTTCTTTGACAACGCCGACGTCTACGCCAAGGGCCTTGCCGAGGAGATCATGGGGGAGGTCCTTAAGGAGTTTCCCCGGCACACCCTGGTCCTCTCCACCAAGGCCTACTGGCCCATGTCGGAGGACCCCAACGACCGGGGCCTAAGCCGGAAACACCTCCTGGAGAGCATCACCCAAAGCCTGAAGCGGCTAAAGACCGACTACGTGGACATCTTCTTCGCCCACCGCTATGACCCCGAGGTCCCCATGGAGGAGATCGTCCACACCATGCACACCATCGTGGAGAAGGGCTACGCCCTCTACTGGGGCACCTCGGAGTGGCCCGCCGCCCGGATCGCCGAGGCGGTGGCCTTTGCCCGGGAAAACGGCCTCCACCCCCCCATCGTGGAGCAACCCCAGTACTCCATGCTCTACCGGGAGCGGGTGGAAAACGAGATCCTCCCCGAGGCGGAGCGCTTCGGGATGGGCCTCGTGGTGTGGAGCCCCTTGGCCCAGGGGATGCTCACGGGCAAGTACGACGAGGGCATTCCCGAGGGTAGCCGCTTCGCCCGCTACGACCAGTTCCGGGAGCGCTACTTCACCGAGGAGAACCGCCAGAAGGTGCTCAAGCTCAAGGCGGTGGCCGACGAGCTCGGCCTCACCCGCACCCAGCTCGCCTTGGCCTGGGTGCTGAGGCTTCCCGGGATCAGTAGCGCCATCACCGGGGCCACCCGGCCCGAGCAGATCAAGGAAAGCCTGGGAGTCGCCGGGGTGGACCTGCCCAAGGAGGCCCTGGAGCGGATTGAGGCCATCCTCAAGGGGGAGGCCTAGGGGGCTTAAGGCCAGGTCCAGGTGGAGGAGGTAGCGGGCCTGGCCCTCTTCCTGGCGAACCGGAAAGAGGGCGGCGCCGTTCTGGCAAAGGAGGAGCCCGCGCCCCCGACGTGATCGGGCCCGGACGCCGGAGCAAGGCCAAGGGGTGCCCCTGCAATGTGCCTCCCTTCCCTCCCAAGGGAAGGGGGAGCCTGTAGGTTTCCCCTATGGGGAAGCCTCTCCTCGCCCCGGCCCTCCGCCTCCTGGAGGAGGGGAAGGACGGGGAGGCCCTGGCCCTTTTGCAAGGCGCCCAAGAGGACCTCCCGGAGGCGGAACGCCTGGCCCTTTTAGGTTTCGTGGAGGCCCGCAAGGGGAACTCGAGCGCCTACCGGGCCCTGGCCTGGGAGGCCGCCCAGAGGGCCCAGACCCCCCTCACCCTCTACCACCTGGGCCTGGCCCTTCCCCCAAGGGCGGGGGCCTTGGCCCTGGAGGAGGCCCTAAGCCGCTTCCAGGGGGACGCCAAGGGGGAGGCCCGGCTCCACCTGGCCCTGGCCATGGCCCTGGAGCGCCTGGGCCGGCCCGAGGCCCTGGCCCACGCGGCCCTCGCCCGCCTCAAGGACCCCTCCCCCTGGACCACCTTGCATCACTTGCGCCTCGAGCTCTTCTTCGGCACCACCCCCCTCCCTTCGGTCCTGGAGGAGGCGGAGCCCTTTTTGCCCCACCCCTTCCCCGGGGTGCGCCTCCTCGCGGGGCACACCCTGGCCCTGGCCCACCTCCTCCGGGGAAACCGGGGGAGGGCGGGGAACCTCCTCCGGGGCCTCATCCCCCTCCTGGCGCCGCCAAGCCTCGCGAGCTTCCTCGTCCTTGGCGCCCTGGCCCTGGACCCCCCGGAGGTCCGGCTTCTCCTAGAGGGGGCCCAGGTCTTCCTCCCCCGGGAGGGCTGGCCCTGGGGGTTTTACCTCCTCGCCCGGGGGCTTGGAGAGGGGGATGAGGCCTGCCTTCTCGCCGCCCACGGCCTTTTGCGGGAAGATGGGGCCCTCTACGCCCTCCTGGCCGAGTCCCGCCTAAAGGCCCTTGGCGTGGAGGTGGAAGCCCCCCTGGCCCCGGGGCTTGCCCCCGGCCTCCGCCCGGAGGCCCGCGCCTTCCTCCTGGGCCAGGCCGAAGCGCCCCTCCTTCGCCTCCTTGGGGAAGGCCCCCTTCCCTCCCTAGGCCCCAGGGGCACCGAGGC
>NZ_BAAJPG010000002.1:76265-76783 GCF_057547025.1 Thermus sp. KWY1 | reverse complement strand
GGCGTCCGCCACCTCCTCCCGGAAGTCTCGGGGGTCCAACCCGAGGGGCATTTCGCGGAGGCGGTCCCGGAGAGGCCTCTCCGGGAGGAACACCCGCTCCTCCTCCCGGTTCCGGAGCCACGGGGACCCCGGATCCCTCCCTTCCCCCGGAAGGGGTTCCTCCGCTTCCTCCCCGCGAAGCCGGACCGGGTCCTCCTTCCGCGCCCGGAGGCCCGCCTCCGGCCCCCGTTCGGGGCCCCGGTCCCCCCGAAGGTGGAGGTGCGGTTCCCGGAAATCCGCCCTGAGCCGGTCCTCCCGCATCTCCCGGGGTAGAAGGGCGTTTTCCGGCACCCGCCGCTCTTCCGTCCGGAGTAGGGGGAGAGGTTCGGGGGCCCGCTCCTCCATTTTGGGGGTCCCGGTCGGGAGGGCCCCCTCCTTCTGGACCCGGGGGAGATCCTCTTCGGCCTGGAGGCCCCCCAGGTCCCGGTCCCGCGGTTCCTGCTCCTTCGAGCGCTCCGAACCGCCGCGGTCCTCCCCCT
>NZ_BAAJPG010000002.1:0-76187 GCF_057547025.1 Thermus sp. KWY1 | reverse complement strand
TGGCCCTCCTCCTCGCCCACAAGGAGGGCCTCTCCGGAGTGGCCCTGGCGGAGGCGCTTTACGGGGAGCCCAACCTGGGGGCTCTGAAGGCCCTCCTCCACCGCCTGCGGGGAAAAGGCCTCCGGGTCTCCTGCGCTCCTTACCGCCTGGAAACCCCTCCCCCCTCGGACCTTTCGGCCTTCCTAAAGGCCCTCTCCCAGGGGGATCTGGAAGGGGCCCTAGCCCTCTACCGGGGCCCCCTCCTCCCCTGGAGCCAGGCCCCAGGGGTGGAGGAACTCCGCCTGGAGCTGGAGGAGGCCCTGAGGCAAGCGGTGCTCGCCAGCGGGAGGCTAGACCTCCTCCTCACCCTGGCGGAGCGCCTGGGGGAGGACCTGGAGCTTTGGGAGGCCCTCCTGGAGAGGCTTCCCCCCGAAGACCCCCGCCTCCCCATCGCCCAGGCCCGGGTGGCGAGGCTCCGCCGGGAGTACGGGGTGTGAGGCCGGGGGAAAGCAGTTGGGGTCCCAGCAGGCCAGATGGGGCTCGGAAGGCCGGAAGAGGAGCCAGGCCAGGAGGAGGAGAAGAACCTTGCCCCTCATGCCCCTAGGGTGCCACGAGGAGGGTTACGCGGGGGGCCAGAGGTTACGCGGGAGGCCAAGCGTGGAACCCCTTCCACGTAACCCTGCGTAACCTTCCCCTTGCTACTTTGGGGGTACCCGGAAGGGGAGCACCCCTTCCCAGGGGTACAAGGAGAGATAGGGCATGAAAAGGTTGGTGATGCTCAGCGGTGGCCTAGACTCCAGCGTTCTCCTGTACAAGCTCAAGAAGCAGGACGGCTTAGAAGGTCTCGCGGCGGTTTACTTGGACCTGGGTACGCCTCCCACCCAAAAGGAGTGGAGGGCAGCGGAAAAGGTGGCTTCGCGCCTTGGCGTTGCCATTTACCGGAACCGCGTGCCTCACTTTGAGCTCGGAGATCGTCTTTTCAGCCCACCGGAGCTGGCTTTCCCTGGAAGGGAATCGATACAGGCTGGCTGGACAGACCCTTGTACGATGACCCCCATCACGGGATCCCTAGCGGCCAAAATGGGCGTGGAGGAAGTCTACCTGGGCGTCATCAAGGACGATTTTGCTTCTCACCCCAGGCTGGAGGCGTACCTTGCCCTCGTGAAGAAATTTTTGGAGTTTAACCAAGTTCGACTCAAGATGCCCCTTTCAGGGCTTACCAAGCAAGAAGTGGTGGCTCTGGGCCACGAGCTCGGAGTGCCGCTTGAAGAAACGTGGAGTTGCGTTGCCTCAGGGGAAGCCCCGTGTGGGGCATGCAACCCTTGCATTGCCCGTGAAGAAGCCTTCGCTCTTGCGGACGCTAAGGCCCTAGCCCGGTGATCCACGACGAGATCAAGCCCACCGTAGAAGCCCGCAGCTTAGGGGTGACCTTCCGGAGGGCTAAGGAGGAAGTGCAGGCCCTCCAGGGGGTCACGTTTCGCCTTGGTCCCGGGGAGGGCCTGGCCCTTCTTGGAGGGAACGGGGCTGGCAAGTCCACCCTGATCCGGGTTCTGGCTGGACTTCTCCTGCCCAAAGAAGGAGAAGCCCGGCTTTGGGGGTTGGATCCCTGGCGCTTCCGCACTCGGCTGGCCCGCCGCTACGGGCTTGTTCTGGGCGGGCGATCCCGCCTTTCGCCCCTGCTTTCCGTGGAGGAAAACCTAAAGCTCTGGGGAGCGCTCTACGGGCTTTCCCGGGCGCACACCAGGCGTAGGATCCAGGAGGTGGCGGAGGCCCTGGGCCTCACCTCCCTCCTCGGGGTTGCCGCCTCCCGCCTTTCCCTGGGACAACGCAACCGGGCGGAACTGGCCTTGGCCCTCCTACCCGAACCGGAGCTCCTCCTTTTGGACGAGCCCTTTATCGGATTAGACGCCTTGGGGCGCAAATCTGTTTTAGGGCTCCTACAAACCCTTAAGGCCAACCGGGGTACTACCCTCATCCTGGCTTCCCACGAGCTCTCGGGAGTGGAAGGGGTCCTGGAGCGAGCCCTGGTGCTGCGGCGCGGGAAGGTGGCCTTTCTAGGGGACCTCGCCACCCTCCGAAGGGGTTTGAACTTCCGCCGCGTCAGGGTGCTCTTCCAGGATCCCTTCCAGGGAAACCCTCCCCCAGGGGCCAACGTTTCCGAGGGGGGGTATGTTCTAGAAGCTAAGGTTGCCCCGGAGGAAATTCCTAGCTTCTTATCGCAGATGCTGGCCCTCGGGAGCATGCGGGAAGTCTCCGTCCAGGAACCCAGCCTGGAGGAGGTGATGGAGGAGTGGCTTCGCACCTAGCCGTCCTGGGATTCCATCTCAAGGAGGCCTGGCGGGGTTGGCCGGGAATGGCACTATACCTCGGCTACACCTTAATCGTCTATGTAGTGCTTTTTTCCCTTTGGGGAAGCCTGGAAGCGCCGCCGTGGGTCCTAGGGTACCTCTGGGCGGCAGAGGCCCTCTACATGGGGGTACCCAGGTTTTGGGGCCAGCTTCACCAGGAGGCCCAGAGGGGAGAGTTAGGCCTACGCCTGGCCCTTCCGTACCCCTTTGTCTTCCTTCGCTTTCAACGCTACTTGGCCACCGCCCTCCTTCAGATCCCTTTGGTGGCCGCCGTGGGGGGCGCGGTCATTGGGGCGCTAGGACTATCTGCCTCCCTAAGCCTTTGGAGCCTTCCGGCCTTGGCTTTGGGCCTCATCCTGAACTTCCTTTTGGAACTCACCTTCGCCTTGCTGACCTTTCGGTCTACCTCACCCATGGCCCTGGGAGTCCTCCTGGAGATGTTGCGGCTCTTGGGGGGAGCCGTGGTGCTGCCCTTGGAGTTTTGGCCCGAAGGTGGAGCCCTCCTCCTCCAACCTCTGGCCGCGACCTTCTACCTGCCGGCCCGTGTGGCCGCTGGGGGTGAACCGGTTTGGCTTCTGGTTAGCCTGTGTTGGATCCTGGTTTTCCTAGGGCTTCTGGCCCGCCTTTTTCCTCGAGCCCTGGCCGCTTTATCGGAAAGAGGGGAGGTGTAGATGGAGGCCTGGTCCCGGTGGTTTAGAGCCTGGCCTTTGCTGCTGAGAGGCCGTTTCCTAGAGGCGTGGCAGGACTCCACGGGCTTCTGGGCAAGCATCCTGGCTAGAGGGATCAACAACAGCCTCTGGCTCTTGGTCTTTTACCTCTTCTTCCTGCGCTTCCCTGAGGTACGGGGCTTCCGCTTTGAGGACCTAGTGCTCACCTGGGCGATGGCCTTTGGCGCCTTGGGGCTTTTGCAGGTGCTCTGGGGCGGGGTGTTGGGCCTAGCCCGTTTGGCGGAAACGGGGGAGCTAGAAGTCCACCTTGCGCTTCCCGTTCCTCCCTTGCCCTACCTCCTTTCCCTTCGCCTCCAGCCCACAGGTCTAGGTGACCTTCTTTGGTCCATGGGGACCCTGGTATTCCTCGGCGTGAACTGGCTCTACGCCCTATGCGCCCTGATAGGCGCTTCCCTAGTGGCCTTGGGCTTCTTCCTCGCCTTGGCCTCCCTATCCCTCTGGGGCCTCAGGGTGCAAAGCCTGCTCCCGGTGGCCTACGCCGGGCTCGTTCAGTTTGCCACCTGGCCTCCCAACGTGTACAAACCCACCATCAAGGCGCTTCTGCTTAGCCTGATCCCAGCCTTTTGGCTGGGGCCGCTACCGGCACGGGCCGTCTTGGAGGGTTCTGGCCTCCTCACGCTTTGGGCCTCTGGCCTCGGATTCCTCGCCTTGGGAAGTGTAGGCTTCTGGGTAGGCCTGCGCCGCTACGTCGCCCCGGGAGGGTAGGAATGTTCGTGGGGGAAAAAGTCCGCTTAGATCCGATACAGCGAGCTCATCTGCCAAAAATCATCGCATGGATGTACAAGGAGGAAGTTATCGCACGCGCCTTCTTCGGCGACCCCTTGCCCAAATCGCTGGAGGAGATGGAGGCCTGGCTTCAGCAGTTGCGAGCCAACCCCAACGCCAGGGTCCTTGCCGTGATCCACCGCGAAACGGAAGAGATCGTGGGCGAGGTTGCCCTTCAGCCGATAGACTGGCGAAACCGCTCCGCATTCTTTGCCATAATCCTGGGCGAAGAGTCTAGGCGGGGTGAAGGCTTAGGAACCGAAGCCAGCCGCTTGGTACTTCGGTATGCCTTTGAGGGGCTCAATTTAAACCGGGTGGAAGCTAACGTGCTGAGTTCCAATGAAGCCTCCACCCGCCTGCTAAAGCGGGTCGGCTTTACGTGGGAAGGAAGGCGGAGGGATGCCGTTTGGAGATTTGGGCGATGGGAAGACATGGAAATCTATGGGATAACGGCGAGAGACTGGCAAGAAGGCAAAGGGATGGGGGAGGCTTAGCTCCAAAGACCTCAGTGAAGGAGGCACTTAAGGAAGTGCAGGAGGTCCAGGTCGGCGGCCGGACGCGGCG
Organism: Thermus sp. KWY1; assembly: GCF_057547025.1. NCBI lineage: Bacteria > Thermotogati > Deinococcota > Deinococci > Thermales > Thermaceae > Thermus > Thermus sp. KWY1. The sequence goes on along the minus strand of NZ_BAAJPG010000002.1, from coordinate 71,803 downwards.
GGTTTACGTGAGGCCCTTCGCCTGGGGTTTGAAGAATCCCTCCCACATGGAGTGGACCCCAGACGGCAGGCTTTTGGTTTCCGAACACACTGCGGGCACTGTTCGGGACATTACAAAAGGGGGGGACACTTCGGAGGCTAAACCTTTGGTGTACAATCTACAGGGTCCCGCTGCTATTCGCCCTACTGAGGACGGCAAGGTTCTCGTTGTGGAAACGTGGGGAGGAGCTATTGCGGATATCGCCGGAGGGGGTGATGCAACAAAACTACCTAAATTAGCCGAAAACCTAAAGGGCCCCTACACCCTAGCCGTGCTGAACCTAGGGAAAAAGGGGGAGACCTTTTTTGTAAGCGAAAGTTCCTCTTCCTTCATGACACAAATCACCCGTCTAAGTCTAGGTGACCATGAGCGAGAGCCCAAAGCTTTTATCCTAGACATACCTGCCCGACATGGTGAGCCTGGGCTGACCCCCCCAGAGTCATGGCCCGACAAGTGGGAAAAGTATGCAGCAGCAGGATGTGTCAAAAATTGGATTGACGATGCTGCTGGAAGGGGCTTCTTCTACCTCGCTGTAGGAAGCCTGGGCCAAATCTTCCGCATAAATCCGGATGAATTGCCGGAGAAAATTACCTACTCTGAGTTGGTTGCCCATCCGAATGCGTTGGTAGCCTGGGGGCTTCATCGCCTAGGAGGGATGCGGTTTCATCCCTCATCCGGATTGCTCTTTGCCGTTCAGCCAGAGATGGGAGAAGTCATTGCCGTAGACCCCGCTCAACCTGGCAATTACCACTTCCAGCCTCCCGTTGTGAGAGGGCTAAGGATGCCTACTTGCGTAAGGTTCTCTCAGGACTCGGAGAAAATGTACGTTTGCTCCTCTGCTGACGGGGTGGTCTGGGAAGTAGAGGGTTTCTTGACTTAGCTGAGGATGTTCTTATTAGCCACGATCCTGTTTTTGGCCAGCTGCGCTGGGGGGGCCGTAGGCACCGCGGCCTCCCTCCACCTCGCTCGCTTAGACAACCCCTTCTACCTGGGTCTGCAACACGCCATCGGTTGGGGTGCCTCCGTCTTAGCCCTCTTCACAGGCTACCTTCTAGATCGGACGGACCGCAAAAAAGCCCTCAGCTTCGGGCTTCTCTCTGGCAGTCTCCTGCGCTTTCTTTTAGGAACAAGCCTCGGCCTCATTGGTCCATGGACCTTTCTCGGCCTTTACCTGGTAGACAACATCCTTGAGCTTCTTCTGGAGGTCCGGGTCCTGGTCCCTAGACTCGTGCCGCAGGAACGGGAGAAGGCCCATGGGCGTCTTTACACGGCAAGTCTCCTTGCTGACCTTCTCGGCGCCCCCTTAGGCGCCTTTCTCTTCGTCCAGAATCCCTCCTGGCCCTTTTTCCTCGGGGGCGCGCTAGGCTTTGTGGCCATTCACTTCGCCGCTAGGCTCCCTCCCATACCGCCTCTTGGAAAAGCCCCCCCGGGGGTGCTGGCTGGCCTGAGGTGGCTGTACCAGGAAGCCTTCTTTCGTCGGCTAGCCGGAGCGGTCCTTGGAGCCAGCTTCCTCCGGGTCATGCCCTTCGCCCTTCTTCCCCTCTGGTCCCTCCAAGCCGGGTACGGACCCATAGGGTATGGGCTCCTCAGCACCGCCTTCTCCCTTGGGGGGGCCTTAGGAGGGCTTTTGGCAGGGAAACTTAAAGGCAAAAGGCCGCAAAGGGTGCTTAGCCTCCTTTTCCTCATGGACGCCGGGGCCGTCCTGGGTTTGCTCTTCAAGCCTCCCCTTCCCCTGGGCCTGCTCCTCGTGGCCCTCCTGGGGATAAGCGCCATCCTCCTGGGGGTCCAAGAGGTGGTGCTAAGGCAGGCCCTGGCCCCGGATGCCCTGCTGGGCCGGGTAGGGGGTGGAATGAGGTTCCTTAGCGGCTCGGCCGGGCTTTTGGGGGCACTTTTGGCGGGGGCAGTGGGGGGAAAGGTGGGCTTGGAGGAGGTCTATCTGGGAGCGGGGCTTGGATTTCTCCTCCTGGCCTTGGTCGCCTGGGGCTTCCTCGGCCAAATGGAGAAACGGACCCGGTGATCTCCTGGGAGCGTTTTCTGCCTCGCCTCCTTTCTCCTCCTCGGCCCCACGGCCCGGCTAGCCCGTCAGGAGCCCCGCCGCTGGAGGGGCCGGCCGGATTTGGCAAGGGCTTGGGGCCCTGGTTACGGGGAGCCACGCGGGATGCTGGCCGTGGCACCCTTTCCACGTAACCTCCGCGTAACCTCCCCGCTCCTTGTGGCCCCGGGTAGGCAAGCTCTTTGTGGACTGGGGCTACCGGGGTTTGCGGGAGGTGGCTAGGGGGCTGGGACTGGAGCTGGAGGTGGTGGCCCGTCCTTACGCGGGGGTGCGGGGGGTCTGGGTGCGGGAGGGGGAGGAGGTGCCGGAGATCCCGCGGGAGGGTGGGTTCAAGCCCCTGCCCAAGCGGTGGGTGGTGGAGCGGACCTTTGCCTGGATGGGGCGAAACCGACGGCTGGGGAAAGATTACGAGTACCACCCTGAGGTAACGGAAGCCTGGCTGTATTTAGGCATGATACGCTTGCTGGTGAAGCGGCTGGCCAGGGCCGCATAAGCTGGAGGAGGAGACTTTTACAACGGTTTCTAACTACATCAACCCCACGCGTTGGATTTCTCGTCCGCAGGAGGTGGTTGGGGCTGGGTAAAAGATCCCTTTGGCGCCTGCTGCTCCCTGCGCTGCGGCACATCTTCCGCGCAAGCCCCAGGGAGAGCGCCCTTTTGCTTGGGCTCCTGGTCCTGGGAGGGCTCGTGCCAGTGGCGGTGCTGGGCCTCACCCGTGCCTTGGTGGACCAGCTGGCGACCACACTGGGGGGTAGTCCCTTTACCCCAACCCTGCTTTGGCCGCTGGTGGGGTTAGCGCTGGCTTTTGGCCTGGACTTCCTCCTCACCCCTTGGGTGGTCTACCTGCAAGGTTCGGTGAACGAAAAGCTCACCGCTCGGGTTCACCTGCTCCTCATGGAGAAGGTGGCCGGCACGCCGGACCTGACCCCCTTTGAGGATCCCCGCTTTCACGATGAGCTTCAGGTGCTACGCGACCAGGCCCCTTACCAGCCCCTCAACCTGCTGGTTTTCCTGGGCAACGCTTTCCGGGAGGTCCTCGCCGCTCTCGGGGTTCTTCTCCTGCTATTTGGGCTGGCGCCTTTCTTCCCCTTACTCCTGCTTTTGGCCACCCTGCCCCAAGCCTGGCTCACCTTTCGGCTCCAGAAGGGGGTGTGGGAGGCCCTACTCTTCGGGGCCCCCGAGGCCCGGCGAATGCGCTATTTCGCCGAGGTGCTCTTGAGCCCCGAGACTGCCAAAGAGGTGCGGTTATTCGGTCTTTTGCCCTTCTTCCGCAGACGTTACCTCGAGGTTTTCCATAGCCTTTACCAAAGCCTGCGCCGTGCTCGAGGCCGCCAGGCCCTAGGGACCAGCCTGCTGGTGCTACTGAGCGCCCTTTTCACGGCTCTTGCCCTCTTCTTGGGGCTGCGCCAGACCCTCTTGGGAGGGAGCCTGGGCAGTCTGGTGCTCCTCTTGCAGTCGGTGGGAAGCCTCCAGCAAAACCTCTACGCCCTAGTCCAGGACGGGGGCATGCTGTACGAAAGCCTGTTGTACTTTGAAAAGCTGGAAAGCTTCCTAGCCAGGCCCGCTTCCATGGCGGAGACTGGCCCGGGCAGGAAGGTCCAGGGTTTTGAGGAGATCCGGTTTGAAGGGGTGGGGTTCTGCTACCCCAACGGAAAGCGGGCGCTTGCGGGAGTCTCCTTTGCCCTCCGACGGGGGGAGCGCCTGGCTTTGGTGGGGGAAAACGGGGCGGGCAAGACCACCCTGGTAAAGCTCCTCCTCCGCTTCTACGACCCCACGGAGGGCCGCATCCTGGTGGACGGGATTGACCTCCGGGAAATAGACCTGAAGGCCTGGCGCGCCCTCATCACCGCAGTCTTCCAGGACTTTGGCCGCTACGCCCTAACCCTCGAGGAAAACGTCGCCCTTTCCGACCCGGACGTGAAGCCCGACCCTAACCGTGTCGCAGAGGCCTTACGCTTAGGCGGGGCCTGGGAGCTCCTCCAGCGGCTTGGCCCCCAGGCCCTCCTGTCCAAGGCCTTTGGCGGCACAGAGCTTTCCCTGGGGGAGTGGCAACGAGTCGCCCTCTCGCGGGCCTTCTTCCGCAAGGCCAAGCTTTTGGTCTTGGACGAGCCTACGGCCTCGCTGGATCCCAAAGAGGAGGCCCACCTCTACAGGCGCTTCGCCGAGATGGCCGGGGGTAAGACGGTCATCCTCATCACCCACCGCCTGGGTTCGGTACGCATGGCGGACCGGATCCTCGTCCTCCAGGAAGGCCGGTTGGTGGAGGAAGGGACCCATGAGGAGTTGTTGCGGAGGAAGGGCGCCTACGCCGAGCTTTGGCGGCTCCAGGCCCAACTTTACGAAACCTGAGGGGATCTTGACCGGGGTGAGGCTTCCCCTTCCCCCTGGGCGCGGTCCCCTTCCTGGGCAAGGCGTAAACTCAAAGGCATGGACAAGCTGGAAGCCCTAAAGCGCCTCTTCCCGGGGAAGGTGGACCTCTCGGAAAGCGAGCGCCTGCGCCACGGGAAGGACGAGGGCTACCCCGAGGCGAGGCCCGTTCTGGCCGTGGTCTACCCCGAGGGGGTAGAGGACGTGCAGAAGGCCCTCCAGTGGGCCCGGGCGTGGGGCGTGGCCGTGATCCCCTTCGGGGCGGGGACGAGCCTCGAGGGCCACCTCTACCCGGTGCAGGAGGCCATCAGCCTAGACCTGAGCCGCATGAACCGCATCCTGGAGGTGCGCCCCCAGGACTTCCTCTGCGTGGTGGAACCGGGGGTGACCCGCAAGGCCCTCAACGAGGCCCTGAAGGGCACGGGCCTCTTCTTCCCCGTGGATCCGGGGGCCGACGCCACCTTGGGGGGCATGGCCGCCACCAACGCCAGCGGCACCACCACGGTGCGCTACGGGGGGATGCGGGCCAACATCCTCGCCCTGCAGGTGGTCCTGGCCAACGGGGAGGTGCTGGAGCTGGGGCGCCCGGTGCGCAAGACCAGCGCCGGCTACGACCTGAAGGACCTCTTCATCGGCTCCGAGGGCACCCTGGGGGTCATCACCCGCCTCACCTTGCGCCTCCACCCCCTGCCGGAACACGTGCACACCCTGCGGGTCTTCTTCCCCGGGGTGGAGGAGGCGGCGGAGGCCAGCTACAAGGTAATGGCCAGCGGGCTTCCCGTGGCCCGGCTGGAGCTACTCGACGAACTGGCCCTAAGGGCCCTAAACCGCTACCTTCAGGCGGGCTTCCCGGAGCGCCCGGCCCTCTTTCTGGAGTTCCACTCCTCCACCCGGGAGGCCCTGGAGGCGGAAAGCGCCCTGGCCCTGGAGATCATGCGGGAGGCAGGGGCCTTGAAGGTGGAGGCCGCCAAGACCGAAGAGGAGCGCAGGCGCCAGTGGGAAGCCCGCCACCAGGCCTACTGGGCCCTGGTGCACCTCTTCCCCGGCCATCGCTTCGTGATCACCGACGTGGCCGTCCCCCTTTCCCGTCTACCGGAGATGGTGCGCTACGCCCAAGGGCTTCTTGAGGAAATGGGCCTTACCGGAAACATCCTGGGCCACGTGGGGGATGGGAACTTCCACACCCTGGTCCCCATCCTGCCCCAGGACTACCCCAAGGCGGAGGCCTACGCCGCGGCCCTGGTGCGAAAAGCCTTGGAGTTGGGAGGCACCTGCACCGCTGAGCACGGGGTAGGCCTGAGGAAGAAGAAGTATCTACCCTTAGAACACGGGGCTGCTCTGGAATTGATGCGAAAACTAAAGGACCTCCTTGACCCCGAGGGGTTCCTGAACCCGGGCAAGGTGCTTGACACACCCCCTTCTTCCCGCTATAGTTAAGGATGGCGACGCGGGGTGGAGCAGCCTGGTAGCTCGTCGGGCTCATAACCCGAAGGTCGCGGGTTCAAATCCCGCCCCCGCAACCAAACCAAACCCCGGGCACACGGGTGCCCGGGGTTTTCCCTTACCCTTAAGGCATGGACTGGGAAACCCGGCAAAACCCCGAGCGCCTGGTCAAAACCTTCCGCTTTGCCAACTTCCAGGAGGCGATGGTCTTCGCCAACAGGGTGGCCGAGTTGGCCGAGGCCAAGGGCCACCACCCCCGCCTCACCGTGGAGTGGGGACGGGTCACGGTGGAGTGGTGGACCCATAGCGCCGGTGGCATCACCGAGAAAGACCGGGAGATGGCCCGCCTCACTGACCTTCTCCTGGGGTAGCCTGGGAAAGGTATGGAGGCACGCACCTTAGAGCTCGTCTTCCCCGAGCACACCAATCCCCTGGGGGCTGCCTTTGGCGGCTTCGTGCTGGGCCTTATGGACAAGGTGGGTTCCTACGCCGCCGCCCGCAGGGCAAGAAAGCCCGTGGTAACCGTGGCGGTGAGCAGCGTGGAGTTCAAGGTACCCATCCGTACCGGGGACCTCCTGGAGGTGGTGGCCAAGGTGGTACGGGTGGGGCGCACCTCCTTGACCGTGGAGGTGGAGGTCTATAAGGAGCACTTCGGCCAGGAAGATGGCCGCGTGCTGGCCACCAAGGGGGAACTCACCTACGTGGCGGTGAACGAGAAGGGCCAGCCCGTGCCCGTGGACTAGACCCCATGCCCGAGCTACCGGAGGTGGAAACCACGAGGAGGAAGCTTCTTCCCCTCTTTGTGGGCAAGAGGCTTCTCCAACTGGAACACCGGGATCCCAGGCGCTACCGCCACACGGAACGGGCGGAAGGCCAAAGGGTAGAGGGAATCCGGCGCCGGGGGAAGTTCCTCCTCTTCGCCCTCACGGAAGGGTGGGAGATGGTGGTCCACCTGGGGATGACGGGGGGCTTTCGCCTGGAAAGGAGCCCCCACACCCGGGTGGCCTTCCAGCTGGAGGACCGTGAGATCTTCTTCCACGACCCCCGGCGCTTTGGCCGCATCTGGGTGGTGAGGAAGGGGGATTACCAGAAGATCCCCCTTCTCCTTCAACTGGGCCCGGAGCCTCTTTCGGAAGATTTCCGGTTCCACGAGTTCTGGCTGGGGCTAAAGGGAAGCCAGAAGCCCCTCAAGGCCCTCCTTCTGGAACAGCGTCTGGCCGCCGGGGTGGGGAACATCTACGCCGATGAGGCCCTTTTTAGGGCCCGCCTTTCCCCTTTCCGCCGAGGGCGGGAGCTTACGGAGGCAGAAGCCCAAAGGCTTTTCCTGGCCCTTAAGGAGGTGCTGGCCGAGGCCGTGGCCTTAGGAGGAAGCACCCTTTCCGACCGCACCTACCAGCAGCCCGATGGCCTACCGGGAAGCTTCCAGATGCGCCACGCCGTCTACGGCCGCACAGGGCTTCCCTGCCCGGTTTGCGGCACACCCATCGCCAAAAGAGTGGTGGCGGGAAGAGGCACCCACTTCTGCCCCCGGTGCCAGGGATTCTAGCCCAGCCGCCCTCTTCCCCGGTCCAGGAGATAGAAGGCAAGCCCCGAGAGAAGGGCCAGAAGGGCGGCTATGGCCAAGGCCTCCCGGAAGGGAGCCTCCCCGGGTCGGCCCAGGCGCTCATAGATGGCCAGGGTCAGGGTGGTCCACTCGGGCCGCCAAAGCACCAGGGTGGCTCCAAACTCCCCCAAAATGGCCGCCAAGGCCAGGGCCAGCCCGGATTGCAAGGCGGGAAAGACCAGGGGGATCTCCACCCGCAAAAACGCCCGAAGGGGCGTGGCCCCCAGGACCCGGGCCGCCTCGAGGAGGCTTGGGGAAAGGCTTCTTAAGGCAGGCAGGAGGGCCCGGGCAAGGAGGGGGTAGGCCAGAAGGGCATAGGCGACAAGCAAAAGGACCAAGGAGCCCCGGAGGTTCGGGTAAGCCAAAAGGTAGCCGAGGCCCACGGCCACCGGGCTCAGCATGAGGGGGAAAAGCCCCAAGAGGTCCATGAGGGGGCTCCGGCGGGCTGCTGCGGCATAAGCCACTCCCAAAGGAAGCGCCAGGGCCAGGGCCAAGAGGGTGAAGCGGAGGCTATTCCCCAACGCCACGGAAAGGGGAGTGAAGTCCTCCGAGGCCCAGGCGGCGGCCAAGGCCCCTAGGTCCAGGCGCAGAAAAAGCCCCCACAAGGGGGCAAAAAGGAGGAGAAAAAGGACGCCTAGGCCCAGGGTATAGGCCCAAGGAGGAGGGGGAAGAAGCCCTCCGGGGGACAGGGGGTAAGGCCGGAGGCGCAGGTAGAGGGCCACGGCGAGGCCCAGGGTGAGGATCTCCAAAAGCATGAGGGCGCTGGCCTCGGGGAAGGCCAGGCGGTAGGCCAAAAGGGTGTAGACCTCCACCTCGAGGGTGGCGTACCGGGGCCCCCCCAGGAGGAGAGGAACCCCGAAGGCGGAAAAGGCGTAGATGAACACCAAAAGCCCCGCAGAACCCAAGGCGGGGAGGAGGAGGGGAAGCCCTACCCTTAGAAAAGCCCTGGGGCTCGAGGCCCCCAGGACCCGGGCCGCCTGCAAGGGGCCCTCCAGGTTCAAGGCCACCGGCAGGAGGATCCTGAGGGCAAGGCCCAGGTTGTAAAAAATGGCGGCCAGAAAAAGGATGGCCTTGGTGCCGTAAAGGTCCACCCCCAAAAGTCCCCTGGGGCCCAGGAGGGCTAAAAACCCCAGGGCCACCACCGGGGTGGGGAGGACGAAGGGCAAGGTGGAAAGAGCCAGGAAAACCCCCCTAAGGGGAAAGCGACGGCGGAAGAGGAAGGCCAGGGGCAGGGCCAGGGACAAGGTGAAGAGGGCGGAAAGAAGCCCATACTCCAGGCTCCAGAGGTAGCGCTCCCAGTAGTAGGGGTTCGCCAGGGCCCGGGCAAACCCCTCCCCTACCCCCAGGGCCAGGATGCGGAAAAGGGGGTAAAAGAGGGCTAAGCCCAGGAAGAGGAGGACGAAAAAGCCTCCGTAGGCCATCCTCCTAAGCCTAACCCCCAAGCTGCCCGGCACCTTCCCAGCCTGAGGGAGGCGCTACCGCCTGCCCTGGCGCACCGACTCGGGGCTTTGCCCCTGCAGGACCACCTTGGTCCACTCCTCAATCCAGCGCTCCCGGTTTTGGGCCATGGCCCTGGGGTCCATACGCACGCTCCCAAGGGGCTCAGGCGCGAAGCGGAAGACCTCGGGGAGCCTGGCATCCCGGCGGGCCGGGTACATCCACATCTCCGTGGGAAGGTTCTCCTGGACTGGCTTGGAAAGGAGCCAGTCCACCACCTTCCTGGCCCCCTCCAGGTTCTTGGTCCCCTTCAGGATCCCCACGAACTCCACCTGGAAGAAGGCCAGCTCGGGGAAGAGGTTCCCCGTGGGCGGCTCTTGGTACTTCCCCTCGGAATAGTAGACCTCGGCGGCGGGGCTGGTGGTGTAGGAGACCACCAGGGGCCTATCCCCCTTGTAAAGGGTGAAGTGGGTGTAGTAGGCCTCGCTCCAGCCCTTGGCCACCCGCACCCCTCCATCCCTGAGCTTGGCCCAGAAGTCCAGGTAGCCATCCTCGCCGAAGCGGGCCACCGTGGCCATGAGAAAGGCCAGGCCCGGGGAGCTGGTGGCGGGGTTTTGCACCACCAGAAGCCTGCCATACTCGGGCCGGGCAAGGTCGGCGGGGGACTTGGGCAAGGGACGGTCCTTGAAGTAAGCCCGGTCGTAGTTCAGGCTCACCCAACCGTAGTCCACGGGAAGGGCGCGGAAGGTAGGGTCCAGAAGCAAGGTGGCCTTCAGGTTTTGGATCTCGGGGCTACGGTAGGGCAAGAGGATATCCGCCTCGAGGGCCCGGGAGAGGAAGGTGTTGTCAAAGCCGTAAATCACGTCGGCGATGGGGGCTCCCTTGGTGAGGATGGCCCGGTTTAGGGTCTCCCCGGCATCCCCCCCTTTAAGGAAGCGAAGCTTCAGGCCGGTTTCCCGCTCAAACCGGGCGATGAGCCCCTTATCCAGGGAAAAGCTGCTGTGGGTGAGGACGGTGATCTCCTGGGCGAAGCCGAAGGCCAGAAGGACCAGCAGGGCAAGGATCCTCAACATAAAACCCCTCCTTGTCACCGGGAGGGGCCTTGGTCACCTTCCCTACGCCGGCATTACCCGGATCAGGTTCCAAGGGTATCTCTCAGCCCCATAAGAGGGCACCCCCGGTGACGCCCTGAGTTTACCACCCTTCCTGGCCCTGGAAGGGCATCCCTCACACCCTCCAGGGAGCCAGCAGGCCCTCGAGGACCTCCCGGAAGGTCTCGCCAAAAGCCTCCGGCTGGTCGATCCAGGGGTAGTGCCCGGCCCCGGGTATCACCCGGATGGGGGCTTTGAGGCGTTCCGCCACCTCCTCGGCATAGGGGTAGCTGGTGCCGTCCTTCTCCCCCACCACCAGGGCCACTGGCTTGCGGCTTGGGGAGAGGTAGGGAGTGTAGTCCAGCCGCCAGAGGCCGTTTTTCCAAAAGGCCAAGGCCGGGGTATCCGGCCCCAGGATGCCCGAGCCCTCCGCCACCCACTCGTACTCCAGTCGGCCATGGGGGGTGGGGAACATGAGGCGGTCGAAGAGGAGCTTGGGCTCCGCCTTCTCCAAGGCCGCCCTCAGGTTCGCCTCGGGGTCGGCCAAAGGTTCAAGCCCCGCCGCCTCCACAAGCCTTGCGGAAAGCCAGGGGAAGCTCACCCAGGGGGAAAGGAGCACCGCCCCCAGGACCTCCGGGTAGCGGCGGAGGAGCTCCAGGGCCACCAGGGCTCCGAAGCCGTGGGCCAGAAGATGAAACTGCTCCAGCCCCAGGGCCTCGGCCAGGGCCACGGTATCCTCCACCAGGGCATCTATGGTGAAAAGCCTGGGGTCCTGGGGAAGCTCCAGGCTCCGGCCGGAGCCCCGCTGGTCGAAGTAGATGACCCTGAACCCTTCCAGGTAGTCCTGAAGCCCTTCCCTGAGGGCGTAGGCGTTCCCCCCAGGCCCCCCGTGGAGGACCAGGAGGGCCGGGGCATGCTCGTCCCCCACGTCCTCCACGTAAAGCTCCGCCTCCCCTACGGGGATGTAGCCGATTTCTTCCCGCATCCCCTATAGACTACCCCATCCTCCAGGGCAAAGGCCCAAACCTTAACCCCGGGCAGGGCCCTGGCCTTGGCCATGGCTTCCTCCCCGGCGCCAAACACCTCCAAAAGCCAAATCCCTTCCCCCGCAAGAAGCCAGTAGGGATGGGGAAGCTCCCGGGCCAAGCCCAAAAGGGCCTCCTTTTCCTTGCCCTCCACAAAGAGTACCCTCATCCCTTCCCCCAAAGGCGGTAGTAGAAGAGGATCTCCGCGCTTTCCTCCAAGGCGGTGAGGAGGCTATAGGCCTCCAGAAGGGCTTCCTCCGGCTTCTCCTTAAGCCCTATGGCAAAGGCCCCGTGGCCCCTTAACAGGCAGGCTCGGTGCTCCTTAAGGCCCTCCGCCACGGCCAAAGCGGCCTCCAGGGTGGCGCTTGTGGTCTTGGGGGCAAGCACGGGAACCTCCTTCAGGTAGTACTGGCCCTCGAGGTCCAGGGGAACAATCCGGTCCAGGTGCAAGGAAAGAGCCACCGCCACCCGGGGATGGGCATGGACGATGGCCCGGGCCGGGGTCGCCCGGTACACCTCCCGGTGGATCACGCTCTCCACGCTGGCCCCTTCCGGGAAAGGGCCCTCGAGGGGCACCTCCACCAGGTCCTCGGGGGTCAGGCGGGCCTTCTGCACCCCGCTTTTGGTAATGAGAAAGCCCTCCTTGGTGCGCACGGAAAAGTTGCCCGCGGTGGCGGAGATGAGCCTCTGGTGGAAAAGATCCTCCCCCACCTGGCGAAAGGCCGAATAAAGCTTAGCCAGCATGGCATTAAGCCTGCTTGCCCGGCTGTTCCCGGCGAACCGGACGGCGCACCGCCGGCTCCTTGGCCTCCACCGCCTCCTTCCTGGCTTCCTCGATGGCCTTGAGGGTCTTCTTGTCCACCACCTGGGTAAAGCGCACGAAGTCGTTTCCGGTCCCCGCAGGGATCAGGCGGCCCAAGATGACGTTTTCCTTGAGACCGATGAGCTCGTCCTTCTTGCCGGCGATGGCCGCCTCGGTGAGCACATGGGTGGTGTTCTGGAAGCTGGCGGCGGAAAGCCAGCTCTTGGTGGAGAGGGCGCTCTTGGTGACCCCCATGAGGAGGGGCTTCCAGGCCACCGGGGTCTTGCCCTCGGCGATGAGCCGCTCGTTCAGGGCCTCCACGTCCCACTTCTCCAGGACCTGGCCCTCCAGCAGGCGGCTATCCCCGGGATCGGTGACCTCCACGTACTTGAGCATCTGCCGCACCACGATCTCGATGTGCTTGTCGTGGAGCTTCACCCCCTGGGCCCGGTAGACCTTCTGGATCTCGTCCACCAGGTAGCGCTCCACCGCCTCGGGGCCCTTGGCCTCCAGAAGCTGGTGGGGATCCACGGCCCCGCGGGTCAAAGGCTGGCCCGCCTCCACGTAATCCCCATCCTTCACCACCAAGCGGGCATCCTTGGGAAGCTTGTACTCCTTGGAGAAGCCCTCGGATTCCACGAAGACGGAAAGCTTCTCCTCGGTTTCCTCGATGCGCACCACCCCGTCGATCTCGGAGATCACCGCCTTAGCCTTGGGCCTGCGGGCCTCAAAGAGCTCGATGACCCGGGGCAGACCCTGGGTGATGTCGGTGCCCACCGCCACGCCGCCCGTGTGGAAGGTGCGCATGGTGAGCTGGGTGCCGGGCTCGCCGATGGACTCCGCCGCCACCACCCCCACCGCTTCCCCGATGGACACGGGCCTGGCCATGGAGAGGTCGTAGCCGTAGCACTTCTGGCACACCCCGTAGCGGGTCTGGCAGGTGAGGGGGCTACGCACGGGCACCTCCTTGATCTCCTCGGCCTCCGCCGCCTTGATGATGAGCCCCACGTCCTCGAGGGTCAGGTAGCGCCCTTCCTCCAGGCGCTGGCCCAGAACCTCCACCTCCCGGGCCAGAACGCGGCCATAGAGGCCGGACTCGATGTCCGAGCGCTTCCTGAGGCGCAGGGTGCGGGTCACCTCGTCGGGCTGGAAGAGGGGGACGGAGATGAAGTTGGTGGTGCCGCAGTCCGCCTCCCGGACCACGATCTCGTGGGCCACGTCCACCAGCTTCCGGGTGAGGTAGCCCGAGTCCGCGGTCCTAAGGGCGGTGTCCGCCCCACCCTTCCGGGCCCCGTGGCTGGAGATGAAGTACTCCAGCACGGTGAGGCCTTCCCGGAAGGAGGAGCGCACCGGCACCTCGAAGGTCTCCCCCGAGGGCTTTTGCATGAGGCCCCGCATGCCGCAAAGCTGGCGGATCTGCTGGGGGTTACCCCGGGCCCCGGACTGGGCCATCACGTAGAGGGGGTTGAAGGGGTAGTTCTCCTCAAAGTTCTTGAAGACCGCCCGGGTGACCTTCTCCGTGGTTTCGGTCCAGAGCTGGATCACCTGGTCGTAGCGCTCCCGGTCGGTGAGGAAGCCCATCTCGTAGGCCTGCTCGATCTGCCTAAGCTTCTTGTCGGCTTCCTCCAGGTACTTCTGCTTCTCGGGGGGGATGACGGCGTCGTCGATGCCGATGGTGATCCCGCTGGTGGTGGACAGGGTGAAGCCGTAGTACTTGAGGGCGTCCAGAAGCCTTGCGGTCTTCTCGATCCCCAGGCGCAGGAAGGACTGGTAGACCAGGTCCTTCAAGGAGTTCTTCTCCTGGGGCACGTCCATCTGCAGAAGTTCCTGGGCCACCTTCTCGTCCCCCACCGCCTCGCCCACGATGCGGGCGAAGAGGACCCGGCCCGGGCTGGTTTCCAGGCGCTTGTCCAGGTAGCGCACCGTCACCACGTCCTGCAGGTCCAGAAGGCCATGGGCCACCGCCAAAAGGGCCTCGTCAGGGCTTGTGAAGACGAACTTCAAGCGGCCCACGCTGGTTTCCTTGCCCGCCACCTTGATGGGGGCGTTCAAGGCCACCTCGCCCCGGTCGTAGGCGGCCAGGGCCTCCTCGGGGGTGGCGAACTCCCGGCCCGCCCCCTTCTTCTCCCGGCGCACCTGGGTGATGTAGTAAAGCCCCAGGATGATGTCCCGGCTGGGCTTGGCCAAAGGCTCCCCGGAGGCCGGGGAGAGGAGGTTGTGGGCGGAGAGCATCTGGATGCGGGCCTCCGCCTGGGCGAAGGAGGAAAGGGGCACGTGCACCGCCATCTGGTCCCCGTCGAAGTCGGCGTTGAAGGCCTCGCAGACCAGGGGGTGGAGCTGGATGGACTGGCCTTCCACCAAAACCGGCTGGAAGGCCTGGATGCCCAGGCGGTGGAGGGTGGGGGCGCGGTTTAAGAGGACCACCTTGCCGTGGATGACCTCCTCGAGGGCGTCCCACACCTCGTCCTTGATGTCCCGCTGCCTTTCCAGCATCCTACGGGCCGCCTTCACGTTGGGGGCAATGCCCTTTTCCTCCATCTTTTTGAGGAGGAAGGGCTTGAAGAGCTCCAGGGCCATGCGTTTGGGCAGGCCGCACTGGTGGAGCTTGAGCTGGGGACCCACCACGATGACGCTCCGCCCCGAGTAGTCCACCCGCTTGCCCAAGAGGTTCTGGCGGAAGCGGCCCTGCTTGCCGGAGAGGATGTCGGTGAGGCTCCTAAGAGGCCGTTCGGAGCCCGGGTTGGTGACGGGGGAGCCGCGGCGGCCGTTGTCGATGACCGCATCCACCGCCTCCTGCAGCATGCGCTTCTCGTTGCGGATGATGATCTCCGGGGCCCCCTGGGCCAGGAGCTTCTTCAAGCGGTTGTTGCGGTTGATGAGGCGGCGGTAGAGGTCGTTGAGGTCGCTGGTGGCGAAGCGCCCCCCGTCCACCTGGACCATGGGACGGAGGTCCGGGGGAAGCACGGGCACCGCCTCGAGGATCATCCACTCCGGGCGGTTGCCGGAGTCCAGGAAGGCCCGGACCACCTCGAGGCGCTTCCTGGCCTTGGCCCGCCGGGCCCGGGAGGGGTGCTTCATCTCCTCCAAAAGCTCGGCCTCCAGCTTCTCCAGATCCAGCTCCTTCAAGAGGGCCTGGATGGCCTCGGCCCCCATGCGGGCGTCGATGTCGTAGGATTCCACCACCCGCACCACGTTCCGGACCAGGTCCACCTCCACCCGGCCGTAGATCTCGCTCTTGACCTTCCCCCCATCCGCCAGGACATCCCCCGGGGCCACCCGGTCCCCGGTGGTTACCTCCACGTCCTCCTCAAAGGGGTAGAGGCGGGCCTTCATCACCACGATGCTGGCGGGCTCGTGCAGGTGGACGATGCCCTCGGCCTCGGCGATCACCTCCTCCTCGGGGTCAATGGCCGCCACCACCTTCTCCCCCGCCTGGACGTGGGCTCCTTCCGGCACCACCACGTTCATGTGGGGAGCCACCCCATAGTCCTTGGGCTCCGTCCACTCCAGGAAGAAGGTGAGGTAGACGGTATCCCCTTCCTCCTCCGCCTCCACCTCCTTAGCGGTCATGTGGCGGGGCATGCGCAAAAGACCCCGCCCCTCGGCCAGGGGCTGGCCCTTTTCCACCACCTCCCCGTGGACCACCAAGGGGGTCAACCCCACGGGCAGGAAGTAGCGGGCCACGGCCTCCTCGTCCTTGAGGAGGGTGAGGAGGTGGCCCTCCTCGAGCTCCTTAAGCTCCACCACCCCCTCCTCCTCCGACCGGAAGAGGTAGGGCTCGGGGAGTTCCGCCAGGATCTCTCCCGGCCTATAGCCCTCCCTCTCCACCCAGGCGGAGAGGGGCAGGCGGAGGCCCGCCCGTTCCTTGCGCAGGTAGTCGATCCGCACCCGCCGGGGGAAGCGGTACAGGGCCACCCCATCCATGCGGCTCACCACCCCGGGGGCCAGCTCCTGCCCCTTCACCACCTCCTCCCCGTCCTTGACCAGGGCATCCACCCCTTGGGGCAGGGGGTAAGTTTCCTGCTTGCCGTAGCGGAGCTCCCGGTACTCCTCGTCCGTGAGGAGCTGGCGCTTCTGCACCGGCACCCCATCCAGCACCGCCCCCTTGGGGTCCAGGACGATGTACTTGCTGAAGTAAAGGACCTGCTCCAGCTCGGTGGCGGAGAGGTCCAGGAGGGTGCCGATCTTGGAGGGCACATCCTTCACGAACCAGATGTGGGCCGCCGGGGTGGCCAGCTCGATGTGCCCCATGCGGTAGCGGCGCACGATGCTCTTGGTGACCTCCACCCCGCAGCGCTCGCACACCTTGCCCTCAAAGCGCTGGCGCTTGTACTTGCCGCAGGCGCACTCGTAATCCTTGGTGGGGCCGAAGATGCGCTCGTCGAAAAGCCCATCCCGCTCGGGCTTCAGGGTGCGGTAGTTGATGGTTTCGGGCTTCTCCACCTCCCCGTAGCTCCAGGAGCGGATCTTTTCCGGAGAGGCCAGGGCAATGCGAACCTTGCGAACTTCCTTTTTCATTCCTCCTCCACTTAAGGGCAATCCCGCTTCTGCGGTGCGGCTTACCGCTTGGATGCCAGGCCCTCAAAGATGTCCACGGGGTTATCCCGCTCGTCCAGGGTCTGCACATCCAGGGCCAAGGCCTGAAGCTCCTTTACCAGCACGCGGAAGGACTCGGGCACGCTGGGCTCGGGCACGTCCTCGCCCTTGATGATGGCCTCGTAGGCGGCGTTGCGGCCCTCGATGTCGTCGGACTTCAAGGTGAGCATCTCCTGCAGGGTGTGGGCGGCTCCGTAGGCCTCGAGGGCCCACACCTCCATCTCCCCGAAGCGCTGGCCGCCGAACTGGGCCTTACCGCCCAAAGGCTGCTGGGTGATGAGGGAATAGGGGCCGGTGGAGCGGGCGTGCATCTTGTCCTCCACCATGTGGTAAAGCTTCATGATGAACATCTGCCCCACCACGATGGGGCCCTCGATGGGCTCGCCGGAGCGGCCATCGTAGAGAACCACCTTGCCCTGGGTGAAAAGCTCCCGAAGCTGCTCCTCCGGGCTTTTGCCGGGGCTCACCAGGCCCAGCTTCTCCGCCCGGGCCAGGACCTCGAGCTCCCTCTTGTCCACCCCGAAGCCCTCCTCCTTCCGCTTGCCGAAGTAAAGGTCGAAGGCCTCGGCCAAAAGGGCCTTGATCTCGGGCTCCGTGGCCCCGTCAAAGACCGGGGAGATGTAGCGCTGGCCCAGGAAGAAGCCCGCCAGGCCCAGATGGGTTTCCAGGATCTGGCCCAGGTTCATACGGCTCGGCACGCCCAGGGGGTTCAGGATGATGTCCACGGGGGTGCCGTCGGGCAGGTGGGGCATGTCCTCCACGGGGAGGATCTTGGCCACCACCCCCTTGTTCCCGTGGCGGTTGGCCAGCTTGTCCCCCACTTGGAGCTTGCGCTTCTGCGCCACGTAAACCCGCACCACCTCCCGCACCCCGGGCTTCAGCTCCACCCCGGGATCCCCACGGCGCAGGCGGAGGGTACCCACCACGATGCCCCCCTCGCCCGGGGGCACCCGGAGGGAGGTGTCCTTCACATCCCGGGCCTTATCCCCGAAGATGGAGCGCAGAAGCCTCTCCTCCGGGGAGGGCTCCTGCTCCCCCTTGAAGCTGGTGCGGCCCACCAGGATGTCCCCGGGCTTCACCTCGGCCCCGATGCGCACCACCCCCTCCTCGTCCAGGTCCCTCAGGGCCGCCTCGGAGAGGTGGGGGATATCCCGGGTGATCCGCTCCGGACCCAGCTTGGTGTCCCGGGCCTCGATCTCGTAGCGCTCGATGTGGATGGAGGTGTAGAAGTCCCGCTTTAGAAGCTCCTCGCTGATGACGATGGCGTCCTCAAAGTTGTAGCCGTCAAAGGGCATGATGGCCACCAGGACGTTCTGCCCCAGGGCCAGGAAGCCCTCCTCGGAGGCCGGGCCATCCGCCAGGAGGTCCCCCTTCCTCACCCTCTGGCCCACGGTCACCCGGGGGCGCTGGTCCAGGGCGGTACCCTGGTTGGAGCGCACGAAGCGGCGCAGGGTGTACTCCACCAAGCGGCCATCCTCATAGCGCACGGCGATGCGGCGGCCATCCACCGCCACCACCTCCCCGTCCTCCTCGGCGTAGACCGCGGCCAGGGAGTCCCGCACCACCCGCTCCTCGAGGCCCGTCATCACCACCGGGGCCTGGGCCCGGATAAGGGGCACCGCCTGGGTCTGCATGTTGGAACCCATGAGGGCCCGGTTGGCGTCGTCGTGCTCCAGGAAGGGGATGAGGTTGGTGTTCACGGAGAAGACCTGCTTGGGGCTCACGTCCATGAACTCCACCTCCTCCGGGCCCACGATCACCGGCTCACCCCGGCGCCGGGCCACCACCCGGTCGGTGGCGATGCGGTTCCCCTCGAGGGGAGTGTTGGCCTGGGCGATGGTGTACCGGTCCTCCTCGGTAGCGGTCATGTAGACCACCTCGTCGGTGACCACCCCGTTCCTCACCCGGCGGTAGGGGGTGCGGATGAAGCCCAGCCCGTCCACCCGAGCGTAGGCGGCCAGGGAGGTGATGAGGCCGATGTTGGCGCCTTCCGGGGTTTCCACCGGGCAGATGCGGCCATAGTGGGTGCGGTGCACGTCCCGCACGTCAAACCCCGCCCGCTCCCGGGTGAGGCCCCCAGGACCCAAAGCGGAGATGCGCCGCTTGTGGCGCAAGGAGGAAAGGGGGTTGGTCTCGTCCTTGAACTGGGAAAGCTGGCTACGGCTGAAGAACTCCCGGATGGCCGCCTCGAGGGGCCGGTTGTTCACCAGCTTGGCCGGGGTCAGGGTATCGGCGGAGCCCATCACCATCCTCTCCCGCACCCCCCGGGCCAGGCGGCTCAGGCCCACCCGGAACTGGTCGGCCATGAGCTCCCCCACGGTACGGATGCGGCGGTTGCCCAGGTGATCGATGTCGTCCACCTCGTGCCCAGGAACCCCGGCCATGAGGGCGAAGAGGTAGCGCAGGGTGGGCAGGAAGATCTCGTCCTTAAACTCCCCGTCCTCAAAGCGCGCCAGGGTGCGCCCGGAAAGACGCACGCCCAGTTTCTCCTCCGCCTTGTACCGCCCCGCCTCCCCCAGGTCGTACCGCCTTGGGTCGGCCAAAAGGCCAAAGAGGTAGGCCAAGGCCTTGTCCTTCTTGGGGGGATCGCCGGGGCGGAGCAGGGTGAAGAGGCGAACCAGGGCCTCCTCCGGGCGCATGACAAGCACCGCCTCGTCCAGAAGGCCCCCCAAAAGCTCCCCGTAGGCCCCAAGCTCCCGGTTCAGGGTTTCGGCGTCGTAGCCCAGGACCCTGAGGAGGAGGATGAGGGGGAACTTGCGCTTGTTGACCTTCATGGAGACGGTGCCGTTTTGCTCCACCTCCAGGTCAATCCAGGGTCCCCGCTTGGGCAAGGGGATGATGCTGGCCACAAACCGCCCGGGGCGGGCGGGGTCCGGGGTGAAGTAGACCCCCGGGGAGCGGTGGATCTGGGAAACGATCACCCGGTCGGCCCCGTTGATGATGAAGGAGCCGTCCTCGGTCATGAGGGGGATGTGGCCCAGGAAGACCTCGTCCTCCTTGATGAGGCCCGTGTCCTTGTGGATGAGCTGGAGGCGGGCATAGAGGGGAGCCTGGTAGGTTAGGTCCTTCTCCCGGCACTCGTCCTGGGAAAAGGGGGGCTCCCCGATGCGGTACTCCAGGAAGTCCAGGACCATACCGCCCTTGCCCTTGTCCCCCTCCTCCACGGGGAAGGTCTCCTTGAAGGCCGCCTGGATGCCCACGTCCTCCCGCTTATCCGGGGGAACATCGGCCTGAAGGGCCCTCTTGTAGGAGTCCACCTGGATTTCCGTCAAAGGGGGAAGGGGTATAACCTCTCGGATGCGACCGAACCGCTTAATCTCCATGCGTCACCTCAAGGATGGGAAAGCGGGCCGCCCGAGGTAAGCTAACAGGGTTCTTCCGCGGGACCTCGCGCCCCGCGGCGGCTGGCTCTTACCGTGCTCCCTTGGCCCGACCAAAGAGCACAAACCTTAGCTTATAGGGCAATCCCTTAAGCCGTCAAGCCTACCCGACCCTTCTCTTCTTGCCGCTACCGTTCCACCTCCACCTTGATTTTATAGTTTCCCCGCCTGGTTTCGCCAAGTACCTCCAGGAGCCTCAGGCTTCCCAAGCCCTCCGCCAAAAGGGTGTCCCCCGGAGCCATCTCCTCCTTGGGGGAGGCCACCTTGCCCCTTAGCCGCACCTTCCCCGCCCTCACCCCCTGGACGAAGTAGCTGCGGGAAACCCCGAAGCCTTTAGCCCCCACGGTATCCACCCGCAAGGAGGGCACCACCAGGGTCCGCACCCGTTCGCTGGTGGCCCTTAAGGCCCCCTCCGGGGGTGGGAAAAGGGTGTAGCCCGCCTCCTCCAAGGCCCTCCTTCCCTTCGCGGACACCGCCACCAGGTAACCCTCGCCAAAGGCCTCCAAATCCCCCATGGCCTCCCCCAGATCCGGGGGCTCCTTCTCCAGGAAGACCACCTCCACCGGGTCGTGGACGGAGGGGACCTCCGGGGGATACAGCACCGCAAGCCTCCTCTCTGCCAGGGGGAACCCCCCGAAAAAGGCCACCTTAAGCCCCTCCCCCCGGGCCTTTTCCTCCAGAAGGGCCTGCTCCTCCGGGTCCAGGAAGCCCGTTTCCACCACCCGTCCCCCCCGGGCCCGCTTCAGGTAGGCCATGAGGTCCGCCATAAGGAAAGATGATACCCTAACTACTCCGCACCCTCCCGGACCACGAAGCTTAAACGGGCGCTGGCCCTCTCCTCCCCCTCCACCAAGGCCCTGACCTCCACCTTGCCCAGGCCCCGGCGGAAGAGGAGGAGCTCCCCCTCCAGGATCAGGGTATCCCCCGGCACCACGGGCTTTTTGAAGCGGGCCTCCTCCACCCCCACCAAAAAGACCAGGCCCCCGGGCTTGAAACCCGGCTGTTTGGCGATGCTGCCCACCGCCGCCTGGGCCATGGCCTCGATGATCAGCACCCCCGGCATGATGGGGTAACCGGGGAAATGCCCCTGGAAGTGGGGTTCGTTAAAGGTAACGTTCTTCAGGGCCCGGAAGGTTTTCTCGTCGGCGTGAAGGACCCGGTCGATGAGCAAAAAGGGATAGCGATGGGGCAGGAGGGCCAGGATCTCCCCGATCTCCACGGCTCACCTCTTCAGGACATCGTCCGAAGACAGGATGGTGTCCTCCAGCACGTGGAGCATCTCCAAGGCCTTACCCGTGCCCAAGGCCACCGCCTCAATGGGGTTTTCCGCCACCACCACGGGCACCCCCGTGGCCTCCTGCAGGGCCACATCCAGGTTCTTTAGAAGGGCCCCGCCGCCCGTTAGAAGAATGCCCCTCTCGTAAATATCCGAGGCCAGCTCGGGGGGCGTGGTTTCCAAAACCGCCTTCACCCCCTGGAAGATCTTGTCCAACGGCTCCTTCAAGGCCTCGGCCACGTCCTCGGCGGGGATCTCCGCCGTGCGGGGAAGGCCGGTGATGAGGTCCCGGCCCCGCACCTCGGCCACCTCCTTCTCCTCCCCGGGAAGGACCTTGGCCCGCCCCAGCTGGATCTTGAGCTCCTCGGCGGTGCGCTCCC
The DNA here is from genome assembly GCF_057547025.1 of Thermus sp. KWY1. NCBI lineage: Bacteria > Thermotogati > Deinococcota > Deinococci > Thermales > Thermaceae > Thermus > Thermus sp. KWY1. Next base: position 50,311 of record NZ_BAAJPG010000002.1, on the reverse strand, counting down.
CGATGAGGAGGTTGTACTTTTGCCGCACGTAGCGGATGATGGCCTGATCCATCTCGTTGCCAGCGATCCTAAGGCTCTCGGAGCGCACGATACCCCCTAGGGAGATGACGGCGATGTCCGTGGAGCCTCCCCCGATGTCCACCACCATGCTACCCGTGGGCTCGGCCACGTTGATCCCCGCCCCGATGGCCGCCGCCAGGGGTTCCTCGATGAGGTAGACCTTGTGGGCCATGGCGGACACCGCCTGCACCACCGCCCGCCGCTCCACGTCCGTGACCCCGGAGGGCACCCCCACCATGACCCGCGGCCGGAAGAAGCGGCTCATGGGGGAGAGCACCTTTTGCAGAAAGAGGAGGAGCATGCGCTCCGTTAAGGCATAGTCGGCGATAACCCCATCCTTAAGGGGCCGTACCGCCACGATGTTCCCCGGGGTGCGCCCCAGCATGCGGTAGGCCTCGGCCCCCACCGCCTTCACTTCCCGCTTCCCCTGCACCACTGCGATCACGGAGGGTTCGCGCAAGACGATTCCCTTCCCCCGCACGTAAATGAGAACGCTCGCCGTCCCCAGGTCAATCCCGATGTCCTCGCCCCTCAGCATAATCGCCCCATTCTACTCAGGAAGAACCCGGTAGCGGACCCTGTGGTCCTCTACCACCGCCACTCCCCCCTCCTTCAAGTACTCCTCCACACCCGCCAGCACCGCGGCAACCCTGGGCCCGGCTACCTCTACCCGCAGGTCCGAAACCCGGAGGAGCACCACCCTTGCCGGAACCTCGCCACCCGAAAAAAGCAAGGCGGCAAAATCCAGGTCCTGGGTGAGGAGGACATACCCGTTCCTTTTGCAGTAGGCAAGGATCTCCTGATCCTTTGCTCGTAAATCACCCAGCTCACTCCAGTGAAAGGCCTCCAGACCCTTCTTCCTTAGGTAAGGAACCCACTTAGGGCTCAAGCACACATCCACCACCACTTTCAAAGGACCATCTCTCGCCCCTCAGCGAGATAAGCGGCGAAATCCAAAGCGGCTTCCAGGTCCTCCCGTTCCAGGTAAGGAAACTCCTGAAGTATTTCCTCGGGCGTCTGGTGCTTGAGGAGTTGCAGGAGCGTGGCCACAGGAAAGCGCATACCCCGGATGCAGGGCCGCCCCCCCATGACCTCCGGGTCCACGGTGATGCGCTCACGCCAGTCCATGTCACTTAGCGTACTCCACCGCCCGGGTCTCCCGCACCACGGTCACCTGCACCTGGCCCGGATAGTTCATCTCCCGCTCGATGCGGTTAGCGATTTCCCGGGCCAGAAGGGTAGCCCTGGCGTCCGTGATCTTGTCGGGCTTGACGATGACCCTCACCTCCCTCCCCGCCTGCACGGCAAAGGCGGTTTCCACCCCGGGGAAGGAAAGGGCGATGCGTTCCAGGGCCTCGAGGCGCTGCAAATACTCCTCCAGGCTCTCCCGCCTGGCCCCGGGCCGGGCGGCGGAAAGGGCATCGGCGGCCGCCACCAAAACCGCATACACGGTCTCGGCGTTCTCCGGGTCATGGTGGTGGGCGATGCCGTCTATGACCTCCGCGGGTTCCCCGAAGCGGCGGGCCAGGGCGATGCCGATCTCCACGTGGCTTCCCTCCACCTCCCGGTCCACACTTTTGCCAATGTCGTGAAGGAGCCCCGCCCGCCGGGCCAAGGCGGCATCCAGGCCCAGCTCCGCCGCCATGATCCCAGAGAGGTGGGCCACCTGCACCGAGTGCTTGAGGACGTTCTGGCCGTAGCTGGAGCGGAAGTGGAGCCGGCCGAGAAGCTGGATCAGGCCAGGCTTTAGCCCCACCACCCCAGCCTCGAGGGCAGCTTCCTCGCCCCGCTCGTAGATGAAGGTTTTCATCTCCTGCTTGGCCTTCTCCACCACCTCCTCGATCCGGCTTGGATGGATACGCCCATCCTTGAGGAGTTCCTCCAGGGCCATGCGGGCGATCTCCCGGCGGATGGGGTTGAAGGAGGAAAGGAGCACTGCCTCCGGAGTGTCGTCGATGATGAGGTCCACCCCCGTCAAGGCCTCAAAGGTGCGGATATTCCGCCCCTCCCGTCCGATGATCCTGCCCTTCATGGCATCGGAGGGGATGGGCACCACGGAAACCGCCAGCTGAGCGGCGGTTTCCGAGGCCTGGCGCTGCATGGCCTGGGCCAGGATCTTCTGGGCTTCCTTGCGGGCCTCGAGGCGCGCTCTTTCCAAGGCTGCCCGCACCCTCTGGGCCTTCTCCTCCTCCAGCTCCCGGTCCAGCCTCTCCAGGATGAGGCGCCGGGCTTCCTCCGGGGAGAGGCCTGCCACCTCGTGAAGCCTCCGCTCCACCTCCCGTTCCTTCTCCTGCAGAAGGGCCTCCTGGGCTTTAAGGGCCTCCTCCCGCTTGGAAAGGGCCTCCTCCAGGGCGTCCAGCTTGAGGGCCCGGGCGTCCAAGGCCTCGCCCCTCTTGGATAGCCTTTCGGCCTCCCGCCGGAGCTCCTCCCGCTCCCCCTTAAGGCGCTCCCTCTCCGCCTTAAGCTCCTCCTGCAAGGCCCTAAGCCTCTCCCGTTCGGCCTTAAGCTCCTCCCGCTCGCTCCTCAGGCGCTCTTCCGCCTCTTGCAAGCGCTTTTTGGCCTCGGCCTCCAAGGCCTCCGAGCGGCGCTTAAGCTCCGCCTCCAGCTCCTGGCGCAAGACTTTGGCCCGCTCCTCGGCCTCCTGGCGCAGGGTCCTGGCCTCGGCCCGGGCCGCCTCCAGGATCTCCCTGGCTTCCTTGCGGGCCGCCTCGAGGGCCTCCCTGGCCTCCCCCCTGGCGGCCTCGAGGAGCCTTTTGGCCTCCTCCCCCGTGCGGTCCTCCCCCTTGCGCCGAAGGAACAGGGCCCCCAAGAGGACCAAGACCAGGAGGAGAAGCCCCAGGTCCAAAAGGGTCAGGGTCATCTACTCCTCCCCTTCCTCGCTTCCCGCGAGCACCACTTCGTGGGCCCTCTCCAGCACCTTAGCCCGGATCTCCTCCAGAAGCTCGGGCCGCTCCCGCAGGTAGTCCGCCGCCTTCTCCTTCCCCTGGCCCAGGCGGATCTCCCCGTAGGAGAACCAGCTTCCCGCCTTCTCGATCACGTTGGCCGCCACGGCCACGTTCACCAGGTCCATGACCGGGTCAAGGCCCCTGCCGAAGTAGATCTCCAGCTCCGCCTCGCGGAAGGGTGGGGCCAGCTTGTTCTTCACCACCTTCACCTTGACCTTGATCCCCACCGCCTCGTTCCCCACCTTGATGGGCTGGCCGCTTTTGCGCACATCCAGGCGCACGCTGGAGTAGAACTTAAGGGCCCGGCCGCCGGGGGTGGTCTCGGGGTTGCCGTACATCACCCCCACCTTCTCCCGCACCTGGTTGATGAAGATGGCGGCGGTGTTGCTCTTGGAAAGGACCGCGGTGAGCTTGCGCAGGGCCTGGCTCATGAGCCTGGCCTGCAAGCCCACGTGCTGGTCCCCCATCTCCCCCTCGATCTCCGCCTTGGGCACCAAAGCGGCCACCGAGTCCACCACGATGACATCCACCGCCCCCGAGCGGGCGAGAAGCTCCACGATCTCCAGGGCCTGCTCCCCGGTGTCGGGCTGGGAAACCAGGAGGTCCTCCACCTTGACCCCCAGCTTCTGGGCGTAGAGGGGGTCCAGGGCGTGCTCCGCATCCACGAAGGCCGCCACACCCCCCTGCTTCTGGGCCTGGGCGATGATGGTGAGGGCCAAGGTGGTCTTCCCCCCGGACTCGGGGCCGTAGATCTCGATCACCCTTCCCCGGGGAATGCCCCCGATCCCCAAGGCCAGGTCCAGGCCCAAGGAACCCGTGGGGATCACATCCACCTGGAGCTTGGGCATCTCCCCCAGGCGCATGACCGCACCCTTGCCGAACTCCTTCTCAATGGTCTTGAGAGCGTTTTCCAGCGCTTTCCTCTTGTTCTCGTCCATGGTCACCTCGCAAAGGGAACTTTTCCAAAATGGTATAGACGGGCCCCTTGGGCTTAAGCTCCGAGCGCACCAGGGCGAACTCCGTCACCGGCCACTCCACGCCGAAGACCACCGGGGGCACCCGGGGGGCAGGAGCCTTGCGCCGGGCCAGGGTGATGTGGGGCTTGAAGGGCTTATCCCCGCCTGCCAGAAGCGCCTCCTCCCCCAGGAGTTCCCGCACCCCTTCCCGAAGCCCTTCCGCCAAAGGGGCAAACCCCTCCCCTTCCGCCTTGGCGAACCAGACCCTGGGGGTGCCCTCGTTGGGGAAGTAACCCGTGCCCCGGATGCGGGCGGTGAAGGGAGGATGGAGCCGGCCCAGCCGGTGGCCCAGGGCCAAAAGGTCCTCCAGGTCCTCCTCCGGCCTTTCCCCCAGGAAGAGAAGGGTAAGGTGGAGCTGGTGGGGAACCACCTCCTTCCACCCCTTGTAGCGGGCCACCCGCTCCTGAGCCTCCACCAAGGCCCGCTTCACCTCTTCAGGAAGGAAGATCGCGTAGAAGAGCCTCATGTTAGGAGCAAGGCCAAGGCGGCATAAACGCTTCGGAGCCGCACCACCTCTCGGTCCCCGGGGAAGCGGTAGCGGCGCACCTCCGTCCCCTTAGGCCCCGCCAGGGCCACGAAGACCGTGCCCACGGGCTCGCCCTCCAAGGGGTCCGGTCCCGCCACCCCCGTGGTGGAAAGGGCGTAGGTGGAACCGAAAAGCACCCGGGCGGCCTCCGCCATGGCCTTGGCCGTTTCGGCGGAGACCGTCTTGGCGAGGAGTTCCTCCGGCACACCGAAGCGGGCCTTGGCCCCTACGGAATAGGATACCACGCCCCCCAAATAGAAGCGGCTCGCCCCCGGCACCCGGGTGATCTCCGCCCCGAGAAGCCCCCCGGTGAGGCTTTCCATGGTGGCAAGGGTGGCCCCTTCCAGCTCCAGGCGGCGCTTCACCGCCTCGGCCAGGGTGAGGTCCCCCTCGCCCCAGATCTCCTTAAAAAGCCGCTTCCTGATCCTTTCCGTAAGGTCGGCCACCCGATCCTCCCGGCCCCGGATCACCACCTCCACCCCCTGGAGCTTGGGGTAGGTGCCCACCTCCACCTCCGCCTCCCGCTGGAAGAGCTCCCCGAGCCTTTCCACGATCTCCGACTCCCCGATGCCCCAGGTCTTCAGCACCCGCTTGGCGTAGGGGCGGCGGGGGAGGTTCAGCTTGGGCAACACCTCCTCCCACATGGGCCGCCACTCAGGGGGAGGCCCGGGCAGGAGGATCAGGTCTTTCCCCTCCTTCCGCACCCACCAGCCGGGAGCGGTGCCCCTGGGGTTTTTAAGCCAGGTGGCCGAAGGGATCCTCAAGGCCTGCTTGCGGTTGGCCTCGGGCATGCTCCGCCCCCGGGCCCGGAAGATGGCCTCAATCTCCGAAAGCATCTCCTCGTCCAACACCAAGGGCTCCCCCAAGGCCTCGGCCACCGCCTCCCGGGTCACGTCGTCGGGGGTGGGGCCCAGGCCCCCGGAAAGCACCAAAAGCCTCGCCCGCTCCCAGGCCTGGCCCACCTCCCGGGCCAAGGGGAGGGGCTCGTCCACCACCCTGAGGGTCCTTTCCACCTTGAGGGCGTAGGCCTCGAGGCTCCTGGCGATCTCCGCCGTGTTGGTGTCCAGGGTCTCCCCGTAGATGAGCTCCGTGCCTACCCCGATGATCTCCGCCCGCTCCATGCCGCCTCCTCAAAGGGCAGGGGCTCCACCCGAAAGCGCCCCCCACCCCCCTCCACCACCGCCCCTAGGGGAACCTCCTTGCGCATCACGGCAAGGCCCAAAACCCCGAAGGGCGTTTCCATCACCCGCTTGGCCTCCCCTACCTTGCGCCCCTCCAGCAGGAGGTCAAAGGGGGCTTCCTGGGCAGGGGAAAGCCCCCTTAGGCCCACCAGGTGATGGTGCACCTCCTTCCCCTCGAGGCGGGCCATGATCTCCTGGCCCACATAACACCCCTTGCCGTAGTCCACCAGGTGGAGAAGCCCCACGCTCTGGGGAAGCTCCCCACGCATATCGGAAAGGAGCGGGAGGCCCTTAAGCAGGGTGTAAAGGGGATAAACCCCAGCGGGATGGGCCCCCTCCCCGCTTTCCGCCACTTCCTCCCGCCCATCGGCATGGAGGCGCCGGTAAAGGGGAAGTTCCAGAAGCTCCACCTGGTCAAAGACGATGTAGCGCTTCAGCCGGGCCCTTAAGCCCTCCAAGGTGCCCCAGGAAGCCAGAAGAAAGCCTTCCTCGTGCACGAACACCGTGGCCGCCTCCTCTATCTGCCCCCGGTGGTTGAGGAACAGGGCCCCCACGGGCCCGGAAAGCCTTCTGAGGTCCCGGGTAGCCTGGCCTTGAAGGAAGGAAAGGGCGTCGGGCCCCCGCACCAGCAAAAGGCCAGGAAAGGCAAAGTACCCCTCGCCCGCCAAAGCCTTTTCCAGGGCCTCCTCCATCCCCTCCATTATTGACCAAAGGGTCAGTTAGGGGAAGAATAACGGACGTGCGCTTTTTCTGGGGCTCCTTCCTGGCGCTTTTCCTCGTGGGGGTGATCGTGGCCCTGCCCGGGGCGGCCCTGCCCGTTTGGCGGGGGCGCTATGGGGTGGGAGAGGAGGTTTCCTGGTTCTTCACCGCCCTTCTCCTGGGCCTCCTCCTGGGGGTGCGCCTGGCCCAGGGGGAGAGGCGCCACCCCCTTTTTCCCGCCGCCATGGGGCTTGCGGGCCTGGCCCTATGGGGGGTGGCCCTGGCCCCTTCCTTTCCCTTGGTGGTGGCCCTGGCCTTCCTCCTCGGGCTCGGGGAAGGGTTGATGAACGTGCACGGCAACAGCCTGGTGGGGGAACTTTACCCCAGGAAACGGGTGGAACTCCTGAACCGGGTGAACGTGGCCTTCGGCCTGGGGGCGGTCTTCACCCCCTTCGCCCTTACTCTTTTGCCCTACGGCGCCGTGTTGTTTCTGGCGGGCCTCCTGGCCTGGATAGGGGCCCTTCTCCTCTGGGGGGCCCCTCAGGTAACCCAGGTGCCCAAGGAGCAAGGGCGGGGGCTTTGGCCCTTCCTCCTGGCCGTGGCCATCTACACCGGTCTGGAGGGAGCCCTGGCCACCTGGAACCGGGTCTGGCTGGAACACCTTGGCAACCCCACCCCTATGGGAGGGGTGCTTCTCTCCCTGTACTGGCTCTTTCTGGCCCTGGGCCGCCTTTTCCTGGCCAAACCGGTGGCTCAAAAGCCCCTGGCTGCCCTGAGGGGTCTCCTCCTCGGAGTCCTCGCCCTCCTTTTTCTCAACCTCCTGCCCCCCACCGCCCTCCTCTTCCCTTTGGCTGGCTTTCTCCTGGGTCCCCTCTTTTCCACCCTTTTTGCCCTGGTGCAGGCCCGCTTCGGCCACCGGGCCCTGGGGGGTTTGCTTTATGCGGGCGCCACGGGGAGCACCTTGATCCCGGCCCTCTTTGCCCTTTTGCCCACACCTGGCATCCCCTATGGGCTTCTCGGCCTGGCCCTGGGCCTTTTCCTGATGGTTTCCAGCTTGGAACGGAGGGCCGTCCATGCTTAAGGCCCTTCTCTTCGACCTGGACGGCACCTTGGCCGACACCGACCCCCTGCACCTTCTGGCCTGGCGGGAGGTCTTGGCGCCCTATGGCCTCGAGGTGAACGAGGACTTCTACCGAAAGCGCATCTCCGGCCGCCTTAACCCCGAGATCGTCAAGGACCTTTTGGGGCTGGAGGGAGAGGAAGCCCGAAGGCTCATCGAGGCCAAGGAAGCCCGCTTCCGAGAACTGGCCCTGAACCTCAAGCCCATGCCCGGCCTGAAGGAGCTTCTGGAAAAGGCCCGGGCCAGGGGCCTCACCTGGGGGGTGGTGACCAACGCTCCCCGGGAGAACGCCCGCCATGTGTTGAAGGCCCTGGGTTTGAACCCGCCCCTTCTGGTCCTGGCGGAGGAGGTGGGCCGGGGCAAGCCCGACCCCTTGCCCTACCGGGTGGCCCTAAGGCACCTGGGCCTCACCCCCCGGGAGGCCCTGGCCTTTGAGGACTCGCCCTCCGGGGTGAAGAGCGCCGTGGGGGCGGGGATACCCACCCTCGCCCTGCTCACGGGGCACAAGGAGGAAGCCCTCCTCGAGGCGGGAGCCTGGGGGGTCCTCCAGGACTTCAGGAAGGCCATGGAGCTACTCTAGGGCATACCGCCGAAAGGCCCCCTCGTCAAACCGCGCCTTCACTAGGTCCTCCCAGTAAAGCCACCCCTGGCGGAAGGTGGGGAAGTCCAGGAACCCCCCTTCCGCCTTGAGGTGGAAGGCCAGCTCGTTGGGTTCGGTTACCCCCTGTTGGAAGGCCAGAAGCGCCGACTGGTAGGCGCCAAAGGAACTTTGCGCCTGGCTTCCCACCATGGCCCTTTTGCCCTTTTCCCGGGCTAAGGCCAGCATCTCCAGGGTCCAGGTCACCCCGGTGCGGGCGGGCTTCAGGTTCAGGATGTCAAAGGTGTCCAGAAGAAGCTCCCGGCGGAGGTCCTTGCGGGTCATGGCCGAGTCGTCGGCGATGAGGGGGAGGATTTTCTTCTCCCTTAGCTTCCTCCTGGCCTCCACCTCTTCAATGGGCAGGGGCTCCTCCACGTAGAGGAGGCCCATTTCCTTCCAGGCAAGGAGGTAGCGCTCGGCCTCCTTGGGGGAAAGGGTTTCGTTGGCGTCGGCGTAAAGCTCGGCGTCGGGGAAGGCTTCCTTAAGGCGGCCGATCTTCCGGCCATCCTCCTCCAGGTCCCGGCCCACCTTCACCTTGAAGACCCGCACCCCCGCCTCGTAGGCCATGCGGGCATCTAAAAGCATCTCCTCCTCCGAGGCCATGCCCAGAATGTAGGAAACCCGCACGCGGTGCTTGGCGGGCTTCAATACCTGGTAAAGCTCCTCCCCCTCGCTTCTCGCCCAAGCCTCCCAAAGGGCGAGGTCCAGGGCCCCTTTAAGGCCCAGGTTGCAGGGAAAAGACTCCAGGACAGCCCGGATAGCCTCCTGGTCGTCCGCCTCGAGGCCCAAAAGCCGGGGCTTCAGATACTCCAGCCCCGCCCGCACGCTTCCCAGGGTTTCCCCGTAGATGGTGGGGCGGATGGCCACCTCCGCCTGGCCCAGGGAGCCATCGCTGAGCTCCACCTGCAAAAGGGCATGCTCCAGGGCCGCCATCTCCGAGGCCTTACCCCAGCGCAAAGGAGCCCTTAAGGGGATGCGGAAAGGAACCAGCCTGAGGTCGCGGATGGTCGCCATAAGGCCATTTTAGAGGCCAAGCCGCCTGAGGAAGCCCCTAACCGCCTCCACCTCCTCCTCGAGGGAAAGCCTCTCCGTGTCCAGGATGAGGGCCCGGGGGTGGTCCTCAAGGAGGCGCAAGGGGCCCAAGGGATCGTAGTTTCTCTTCTCCTCGGCCACGATTTTGAGCTTGGCCAAGACCTCTTCCCAGGGAGCCAGGGCCAGGGTCTCCTCCAGCTCCTCTGGGGACAAAACCCCTTCCGCCAACGCCCTTAGCTCCGCCTTCTCCTCCGGGCGAAGCTCCACCCGGTCAAAGGCATCCTGGCGGGAAAGTAGCCTTTTGAGCCGCGTGGCTTCCCGGGCGTGAAGGACCACGAAAAGCGCCTTGGGCAGATGCTCCAACGCATAGGCCACCTCCGCCTCCCCCCTAAGCCCGTCGAAGAGAAGGGGGAAGCGGGGCTCCACAAACCCCCGGGCCAGGACCTCCGCCACCCCTCCCGGGAACTCCTCCCGGAAGCGCCGGGTCAGGCGAAAGCGCTCCTCCCGGGGAATGGGGGGGTTGACCCCGTAGCGGGGAAGGACATAGAGGTCCACCAGCTCCCTGCGGTCCGGAAGCCGGGGAAAGCCCAAGGCCTCCACCAAGGTGCTCTTCCCCACCCCGGTGAGGCCCACCAGGATGAGGAGGGGGTGGTCCTTTACGGAAACTAAGTTGGAACGGGGCTCGAGGGAGAAGGTTGCAGGGAAGGTAAAGGCCATGGGGGAATTGTAAGCTAAGCCAGGTTTGCTGTACAATCTAAGCGCAGAGCTCCCTCGCGTACACCGAGTTAACGCCGAGCCTCAACGAAGGAGGTGAGGTTATGAGGAAACTCCTCGGCCTTGTAGGCTTGGGAATTCTCGGCCTAGTGCTGGTGGCGTGCCCGCAACAACCAGCCCCGCAAGCCAATGCCACCCCCCAGGAAACAAGCCAAAACCTCCAAGCCTTAAGTACCGAAATACAACAAGTGATCCAAGAGCTTGAAGACGCCCTGCAAGGGCTCCGTCCCCAGCAGCTTTCCATCCAGAATCTGAACCTTAACACCCTACAAGCCCTCCCAGACCTACGCCTGGAAAGCCTTTTTTCTATACGGCCTCAAGATGTTGTGCCCCTGGCCACCCAGTTCTTGCCTCGGGGAAAGATTGAGTGCATAGGTGGAGACTGCAATCAGGTAGGCCTCTCTGACGACCTTGAAATTCGCTTCAAGCAACAAACCACCGACCCCTGGAACAAGGCTTTAGCGGACTGGGATGCACTCAACGGGGGAACGCCTTCTCCCACCGTGGAAACCCATCAGCCCCACGATACGCAGAACATTCTGGAAGCCCCTACCAAGGCCTTCTTTGCCGTGGATTTTGGCGAGAATGGATCCAACGAAGGAGAAGCCACTTTCACCGCCAGCTGGCGACCTAGCACCTGCCTTAATGGAAAGTACCTCCTAGAACCGGTAAGCCTTAGCCTCCAGGGCTTTCTGAACCACCCCACCAGCAGCCAGCGCCTGGTGGACTTGGCTACTCTTAGTCTCACCACCAGCTCCACCCGTTTGGGGCTGGAGTGGAACCTCAGCCTCCTGGTCCAAGGAAATGACAGTGCCCTCCACACCCAGGGCCAGGTGGTGGTGAACGGCTCCACCACGCCGGGTATCTGCGGTAGTCTGCTGGAAAACTTCAACCCCTCCTCCGGGGAAGTTTCCCTAGACCTCAGCACCCCCACCAAATCCCTCCACCTTGAATTCCGGGTCACGCAGGTGGAGGAAAACCCCATGCGCATCCACATCCAAAACGGGCTCCTGCGGGTAGACAGCAAGGTGGTCACCTTTGAGGGCATCCTGGACGACCAAAACAACAACTGCGTCCCCGGGGAAAATCTAACCTTGCACTTTGCTGGCGGTCAAGCCATGAGCCTGGAAGACTTCCTGACCCAGTACATGGGTGCCCAGCCCTGCAATCAGCCATAAGCCTTTACTGCCCCGATGCCCTCGGCTTGAAGCCGGGGGCTTTTGCTAGGATAGGGGGGATATGAAGCGTCTAGTCGCCCCTTTCCTCCTGGCCCTCAGCCTGGCCCTGGCCCAGATGCCCGCTTATCCGGAGAACACCCTGGGGATCGGGTACGCCCCCGATAAGGGCGTCTACCTACAGGGAAGCACCCTCCTGCCCTTTAGCCCCTTGGGGATCGACACGGGGCTGGACCTGCAGGCCCTCCTTTCGCAAAACCCGGAGGTCTTTGCCCTCTTCAAGGCCAACCTCTTCCCGGGCCTGGTCCTGGCGGACCTCTACACCTCGGTGGGCCTGGGCCTGGACCTGCGGTATCCCTTTGGGGTGCACCTGGGACCCGTGGTGAGCCTCGAGGTGCCGGGAGGAGCCCTTTCCGCCTACGGGGGACTCGGCTACCAAAGCGGGTTCCACCTGGCCTGGGGAGCCGGGTTCAGGCTCTACCTGGAACCCCTGGCCCTGGAGGTTTCCGCCTCCGACCGGTATCCTTTCCTGCTGAGCTTTCTTTACCTCTGGTAACCCGTGCGGCGCCTTCCCCTTTTCCTCTTCTCCCTTCCCGCCCTCCTCACCCTGGGGGTGTTCATCCTCTACCCCTTTTTGGATGTGATTCGCTTTTCCACCTGGGACTGGTCGGGGCTCTCCGAACCCAAGCCGGTGGGGCTCAAAAACTACCGGGATCTTTTCCAAGACCCCGCCTTCTGGGGAAGCCTCTGGGTGACCCTGAAGTTCATGCTCCTGGCCCTGCCCCTTTTCGTGGGGCTTTCCATCGCCCTGGCGGTGGCTTTGGAAGGGACACCCTATGAGCGGTTTGCCAAAAGCCTTCTCTTCCTGCCCGGGCTCGTCACCCTGGGTGGGGCCACCCTGAGCTGGTACACCCTCTTCACCCCCGAGTACGGGGCCTTGGCCCAGTTTCTGCCCATCCCCCCCTGGGACCGGGAGGGGTTTTGGGCCTTGGTCATGGTGGTCCTCTTCACCCTGTGGCGGCACCTGGGGTATGGAGTTCTGGTGGCCTCGGCCCGGCTTAAGGCCATCCCCAAATCCCTTCTGGAAGCCGCCTATGTGGACGGGGCAGGGCCCTTGGAAGCCCTCCGCTACATAGTTCTTCCCCTCATGCGCCCGGCGGTGGCCTTTTTGGTGGTGGTGGGCACCATCCTCTCCTTACAGTCCTACTCGGCGGTCTTCCTCCTCACCCGGGGCGGGCCCTACGGGGCCACCCGGGTCCTGGGCTACTACCTCTATGAGTCGGGGTTTGAGAACTTCCGGCTGGGCTACGCCGCCGCGGTCACCGTGGTCATCCTCCTCCTCACCCTCCTCTTCGCCTACGCCCAGCTAAGGCTTCTGCGTCACGGGGAGGAATAGCGGTGCAGGCGGAGGTCCTCGAGGTGGGCCTCGAAGCTGGTGTTGAGGAAAAGCTCCCCCTTGGCGTGGAAGAAGTAGAGGTAAGGGCGCCCCTTGGGGTCGGTGCGCACGGGATTGAGCACTGCAAGGAGGGCCTCCCGCCCCGGGTTGCCGATGGGCCCTGGGGGAAGCCCGGCGTAGCGGTAGGTGTTGTAGGGGGAATCATGGGCGAAGTCCCCCGCCTTCCGGGAAAGCTCGGGAAGCCTCTTGCCCAGGGCGTAGGCCACGGTGGGATCCGCCTGGAGGGGCATGCCCCTTTCCAGCCGGTTCAGGAAAACCCCGGCGATGTAGGGCATCTCCTTCTGGCTCCCCGCCTCCGCCTGGACGATGGAGGCCAGGGTCACCCAGGCGTGGACGGAAAGCCCCCGCTCCTCCAAAAGGCGCCTCACCGGGGGCGTGAGCTCGGCCTCGAAGCGGCGCAGGAGGGCCCGCACCACCTCCTCGGGGGTAACCAGGAGGTCAAAGGTGTAGGTGGCGGGGAAGAGGTAGCCCTCCAGGGACCTGCCTTCCACGTACGGGGGACGCAGGGCACCGGGCTCCTGGACAATCCTTAAAAAACCATCCCCATCCAGGCCCGCCTGGGAAAGCCTTTTGGCGTAGTCCACCGCCCTTTCCCCCTCGAGGAAGGTGAGGGTGACCGTGAGGGGCTTCTCTCCTCCCGTGAGGGCCCTGGCCAGGCGGAAGGCCCCATCCCCCTTTAGGCGGTAGACCCCAGGGACCAGCTTCCTGGCCCGGCCGGAGAAGCGCAGGTAGGCGGAAAAGAGGTACCCGGAGCGCAAAAGCCCGGCCTCCTCCAGGATCCTGGCCACCTCCTGCCCCGTGGCCCCCCGGGGAATGCGCACCGTGGCCTCTTTTCCCGTGGGGCCCAAAAGCCAGAGGGCGTAGAAGAGGAGAAGGGCGAAGGTGACGAAAAGGGCCACCACCCCCCGCCACAGCCAGCGCCTAGAGCCTTCCCGCAAGATAGCCCTCCAAGAGGATCACCGCGCTCATCTCGTCCAACCGGCCCTTCTCCCGGCGGATCCGTTTGGGGGCGTGTTTCAGGCGCCGGGCTGCCGCCTGGGTGGTGTAGCGCTCGTCCACAAGCTCCACCTCCACCCCCTTGGCCCTAAGCGCCTCCACCAGGGGAAGGACCCTCTGGGCCTGGGCGCTTTCCTTGAGGTCGGTGCGCAAGGGAAGGCCCACCAGAAGCTTTCCCAACCCCTCCCGGCGCACGAAGTCCAGGAGGGCGGCCACGTCCTCTTCCAGGCTCCTCCGCACCAGGTAACCCCGGCCGAAGGCGAAGGGGCTTCCTTCCTCCCCCACCGCCAGGCCGATCCTTGCCTCTCCCACGTCAAGCGCGCCCAGACGCATACTGCACGCTGCGATCCGCCAAGACCACCCCCAGGTAGAGCAGGGCAACCCCCATGGCCCTTCCCGCCTCCTCGAGGCCCACCACCCCAAAGCGGTTTAAGGTGCTGGTGGAGGCCAACACCAAAGCCGCCAGGAAGATGAGGGCCGTGCCCCGGGCCCTAAGGGGGTTCTTTCTCCAGAAGAGGAGGGTGGTGTAAAGGGCCACCCCGGCCAGCAGCACCGTGCCCAGGAGGTTAAAGGGAATGGTCCAAAGCCTGGGCGAGGTGAGGCTCGGCTCGGGAAAGGCTTTGCCCGAGGGGGCATAAGGCGCAGGGAGCTGGGAAAAGTCCAGAGGCGCCGAGACCACCAGATAAAACCCATAGAGGATAAAGGGCAGGAGCACCCAAAGAAGCCCCCGGGCCACCTTGGGGTTCAAAAGGGCCAGGCTTCCCAGGCCCAAAAAGGTGACCCCGTGCATGGCCCCGGCGAGGTACCAAAGCCGATAGAGGATGGGGTTCCAGGCACCCAGGAGCTTGGACAGAAACTCGGCGGAAACCGCCAGGGCGAAGAGAAGAAGGCCTAGGGAGTAGAGGGCGTTGTGAAGGGAGGGACGCCCCCGGTACCGCCCAAAGGTGAGGCCGAAAAGGGCCCAGGAAAGGGCCACCGCCACCAGGCTCAGGAACATGGCCATGGGCTCATTTTACCGGGGGAGGGTGTCCCCTGCCAGGCACCCCGGCAAGGCCAGGGGCCTCCCTCAAGGAAGGAGGTCGGGAAGAGCCGCCCGGGCCTTTTCCGGGGAAAGCCCTGCCCCCTGGGCCAGGGCTCCCTTTCCACCCCCCCGGCCTCCCGCCCGCTCCGCGAGGGCTCGGAAGAGGGCCCCCGCCTCGAGGCCCCTTTCCTGGGCCTTTGGGGAAAGCTTCAGCACCGCCTGCCCCCCGCTCAGGACCAGGGCCACATCCGCCCCCTTGGCCACCAGATCGTCCGCCGCCTGGCGCAAGGCGGCCATATCCACCCCGGAAAGCTCCAGCACCCCGTAGCGCAAGCCTCCCTTCTCCGAAAGGGCGACCTCCTTCTTAAGCTCCGCCTGCACCAGGCGCGCCTTAAGGCTTTCCACCTCCTTTTCCTTGGCCTTGAGCTCCTGCAAGAGCCTCTCCAGCCGCTCCTCCAGGTTGGCCTCCCCCACGGAAAGCCTCTCGGCCAAAGCCCTCATGCGGTTCAAGGCCCCGCGGGCGAAGCGCACCGCCCATTCCCCGGCCACCGCCTCGAGGCGCCTCACCCCGGCGGAAACCGCCTCCTCCTTCTGGATGAGGAAAGCCCCGATCTCCCCCGTGCGCCGCACGTGGGTGCCCCCGCAAAGCTCCTTGGACTCCACCCCAGGCAGGGGGCTTCCCTCCACCCGCACCACCCGCACCACCTCCCCGTACTTCTCCCCGAAAAGGGCCATGGCCCCTTCCCGCTTGGCCTCCTCCAGGGGCAGGTAGCGCCAGGTGACGGGGAAATCCGCCAGGATCCAGCGGTTCACCAAAAGCTCAATCCGCTCCAGCTCCTCCTGGGTCAGGGGCTCGGGGTGGGTGAAGTCAAAGCGCAGGCGGTCCGGGGCCACCAGGCTCCCCGCCTGGCGCACATGGGGGCCCAGGACCGCCCTCAAAGCGGCGTGGAGGAGGTGGGTGGCGGTGTGGTGGCGCTCCGTGTCCCGGCGGGCAGGGTCCACCACCGCCCGCACCCTTTCCCCCACCCGGAGGGTGCCCTCCTCCACCTTGGCCCGGTGCAGGAAGATCCCCCTTTCCGTCTTGAGGGTGGTCTCCACCCTGGCCCGGCCCGAGGGCCACTCCAGGTGGCCGAAGTCCCCAATCTGTCCCCCCCCTTCCGCGTAGAAGGGAGTCCGGTCCAAGACCACCTGGACCTCGGTCCCGGGGCCCGCCTCCTCCAGGCTTTGGTCCCCCGCCAGAAGGGCCAAGACCGTGCCCTCCGCCTCCAGGGTCCCGTAGCCCAAGAACTCCGTGGCCCCCCGTTCCGCGTAGAGCTCCTCCAGCACCTGGGCGCTCTTCTTGAAGATCTCCCGCTCAAAGGCCATGGCCGCCCGGGAACGCTCCTGCTGCTCCTCCATGGCCCGTTTGAAACCCTCGGTGTCCACCCCGAAGCCCCTTTCCGCGGCGATCTCCACCGTGAGGTCCAGGGGGAAACCGTAGGTGTCGTAGAGGCGGAAGGCCTCCGCCCCCGGAAGCACCTCCCCGGGCCTAAGGCCCGAAAGCAGGGTGTCCAGCCGCTTCAAGCCCCCCTCCAGGGTTTCCAGGAAGCGCTCCTCCTCGAGGCGGATCTGCTTCTCCACCGCGGGAAGGTTCTCCCGCATCTCCGGGTAGAAGTCCCCAAGAAGCTCCGCCACCACCGGGGCCAGGCGGTGGAGGAAGGGTTCCTGCAGGCCCAAAAGGTAACCGTGGCGGAGGGCCCGGCGAAGCAACCTGCGGATCACGTAGCCCCGGCCGGTGTTGGAGAAGGTCACCCCATCGGCCAAGGCCGCCACCACCGCCCGGATGTGGTCGGCGATGACCCGGTGGCTCACCGAGGCCGTCCCCTCGTAGGGCTTACCGCTAAAGAGGGCCACCCTTTCGATGATGGGGTAGAAGGTGTCCGTGCGGTAGAAGTCCTCCACGTCCTGCAGGATGGCCGCCACCCGGTACAGGCCCATGCCGGTGTCGATGTTCTTCTGGGGCAGGGGCTTGAGGATCCCGGGGCCGGGGATGGGGCCTTGGCGGTCGTACTGGGTGAAGACCAGGTTCCAGATCTCCACGAACCGGTCCCCGCTTCCCGTGTTGGGACCGGTTTCGTCCGGGGTGCCGAAGGCCGGGCCCCGGTCGTAGAAGATCTCCGAGCAAGGGCCCGAGGGCCCGTTGGGCCCGTGGGTGATGGCCCCTCCCGGCCAGTAGTTCTCGTCCTCCCCGAAGCGGCCGATCTTTTCCTCGGGCACCCCCACCAGGTCCCGCCAGATGGCGTAGGCCTCGTCGTCGTCCTCGTAGACCGTGACCCAGAGCCGATCCGGGTCCAGGCCCAGCCACTTGGGGTCGGTGAGGAACTCCCAGGCCCAGAGGATGGCCTCCTTCTTGAAGTAGTCCCCAAAGGAGAAGTTGCCCAGCATCTCGAAGAAGGTGTTGTGCCGGGCGGTTCTCCCCACGTTTTCTATGTCCCCCACCCTGAGGCACTTCTGGCAGGTGGTGATCCTTCGCCACTCCTTGCCCCCGAAGATGGGCTTGGCCCCCAGGAAGTAGGGCTTTAGGGGAGCCATGCCCGCCGAGGTGAAGAGGAGGGAGGGGTCGTTCTCGGGGATGAGGCTAAAGGAGGGAAGGCGCAGGTGCCCTTTGCCCTCAAAAAAAGACAGGTACTTCTCCCGGATCTCCGCCGTGCGCATGCCTTTGATTATAGGGGCTCAACGCGCTGGCCTTCACCCCTTTGACGTCAAACCCTCATGCCGTCAAAATGGTGACATGGCCAGGCGCAAAACCACCCTGTACCTGGAGGAAGAGGTGCTCCGGGCCGCCAAGGTGCGGGCGGCAAGCCTGGGTCTAAGGGAGTCGGAGCTGGTGGAGCGGGCCTTGCGCCACTACCTGGGCCTGGAACGCCTCGAGGCCCTTCTGGCTAAAGGCCCCCTCTCCGAGGAAGAGGCCCTGAGGCTGGCCTACCAGGAGCTCCACGCCTCCCGGGGATGATCCGCGCGGTCCTTGACCCAGGGGTGCTGGTGGCGGCTCTCCTTTCCTCCCAGGGAGCCCCGGCGCAACTTTTGCGCCTCTTGGTGAAAGGGCGCTTCCAGCTCGTCCTCTCCCCCAAGCTTCTTGAGGAAGCCGAACGGGTCCTAAAAAGACCCAAGTTCCGGGACTACGTGAGCCTCGAGGAGGTCCAGGACTACCTGGCCTTCCTGGTCCGCTGGGGGGAGGTGGTCCCCGACCCCCCGGAAACCCCCGGCCTCTCGCCGGATCCCGGGGACGATTACCTGGTGGCCTTGGCCCGGGCCTCGAGGGCCAGGGTCTTGGTATCGGGGGACCGACACCTGCTCGGGCTTGCCCACCCGGAACCCCCGGTGCTGTCCCCTAGGGCCTTCTTGGAGCTGCTGGAATCCTTGGATCCTTAAGGGTAAGCTTGGACCATGACGGTCCAGATGCGCCGCTACCGGCTTAAGGAAGGCACCAGGGAGGCTTTTCAGAAGGTGTTCCTGGAGGTCATCGTTCCCTTGCGCCAGGCCACGGGTTTCCAGGTCCTGGGGGCCTACTGGATCGGGGAGCGGGAGTTTTTGTGGTTCGTGGGCCACGAGAACTTTCAGGAGGCGGAAAAGGCCTACTACCAGCACCCCGAGCGCAAGAAGGTGGACCCCAGCCAGTTCCTGGAGGAAATAGAAACCCGCTTCGTGGAAAGACTCATCTAGAAGGCCATCCCCGGTGTTTGGCCCTCTGTGGGCCCCGGCACGTCCGCTTTCCGCACCAGGAATAAGCTTGAGAAGATGGAAATCCTTTCCATGGTCCTCCGTAACCTCCTGGCCCGCCCCGTGCGCAGCCTCCTCACCCTCCTGGGGGTGCTCATCGCCACCACCAGCATGGTCCTCTTCCTCTCCTTCGGGGAAGGCTTAAGGCGCTCCCTGGCCCAGGAGCTCGCCCGGGTGGGCCCCGCCATCCAGCTGGTCCCCGAGGGCATGGAGGGCCTGGGGTTTTCCGGCTACCCCGAGATCACCCCCGAGGAGTACCGGCGGGCGGTGGCAGCGGGGAAGGAGCTGGGGGTGAGGAGCATCATCCCCACCCTCTTCCTGGCCCGGGGAGGGTTTGACCCCCAAACGAGCTTCTTTTTCCAGGGCCTCCCGCAAGGCGTGGCCCCCGACCTCCTCTACCCCGGGGTGAAGGTCCGGGAAGGCCGGCTTCTTCCCTCGGCCAAGGGAGCCATCGTGGGGGCCAAGGTGGCCAAGCGGAGCCAGCTTTCCTTAGGAAGCCCCCTCAGGCTTTCCCCCCGGGTAGAGCTACGGGTGGAGGGCATCCTGGAGGAAAGCGGGGGGCTTGCCGACAACCTCATCTTCGTGCCGCTAAAGCCCTTGCAGGAGGTCTTGGGCACGCAAAACTACACCGCGCTTCTCGTGGCCCTGAACCCCGGGCAGAAGGCGGAGGAGGTGGCCCGGGCCCTCGAGGCCAGCCTCCCCGGCCTCAAGGCCCAGACCACGGGGGACGTGATGCGCTTTGCGGAAAGGGCCTTGCGCATCAGCGACCTGGTGCGCTTCGGCATCAGCCTGGTGGCCCTGGTGGTGGGGGGGCTTCTGGTGGCCAACACGGTGATGATGTCCGTGTACGAGCGCACCCGGGAGTTCGGGGTCATGCGCGCCTTCGGGGCCAAGCGGGGCTTCATCTTCCGGCTGGTGGTGCTGGAGGCCCTCCTCCTCTCCTCCTTGGGGGGGCTACTGGGCCTCCTCCTGGGAAGCGCGGTTTCCCAGGCCATCAACCTCTACACCCTGGAGCAGGTGGGCTTAGCCCTTTCCGCCGTCACCCCCAGGCTTTCCCTTTTCGCCCTTCTGGTGGCCCTGGGGCTTGGGCTTTCCGCGGGAATCCTTCCCGCCTACCACGCCAGCCGGATTCCCGTGGTGGAGGCTTTGGGGAGGGTTTGAGACCACCTTGGCTTCCCCGGGAGTAAACCCTCTTCCCTAGGCCCTTCCGGAGAAGCCAGGAGATAGGAAAGGATATGACGAGCGTCCTTCGGGCGGAAAACCTCGGCAAGCGCTACCGGCAAGGGGAGAAGGAAGTGGTGGCCCTGGAAGGGTTTACCTTCGCCTTCCCCCAAGGAAGCACCGCGGTGGTGGGACCCTCGGGTAGCGGCAAAACCACCCTGCTAAACCTCCTTGCGGGCTTTGACCTGCCCACGGAAGGAGGGGTGTACCTGGGGGAGCTGGCCCTGCACCGGCTTTCCGAGGACCAAAGGGCCGAGGTGCGCCTTCAGCACATGGGCTTTGTCTTCCAGCAGTGGAACCTCATCCCTACCCTCACCGCCTGGGAAAACGTGGCCTTTCCCCTCCTCCTTGCGGGCCTTCCCCCTAAAGCCCGCAAGGAAAGGGCCTTGGAGCTACTGGAAAGGGTGGGGCTTCTGGAAAGGGCCCACCACCTGCCAAGCCGCCTTTCCGGCGGGGAACAGCAACGGGTGGCCTTGGCCCGGGCCCTGGCCCTGGACCCCCCCATCCTCTTCGCCGACGAGCCCACCGGCAACCTGGACGCCACCTCCCGGGAGCAGGTGGCATCCTTACTCTTTGAAGCCGGGAAAAAGCGCACCCTGATCCTGGTCACCCACGACCTGGAGCTGGCCGCCCAGGCGGAACGGATCCTCTACCTCAAGGGAGGGCGGCTGGTGCGGCAGGAGGTGCCTGGGCCCCCGCGGTAGCCACCCCCTGCCCTTTCCCCGGGACATCCCGCCCACCCCGCCTGTGGCACAATACCCCCTATGGGCAAGCGGCTGGTGGTGATCGGGGGGGTGGCGGGCGGGGCCTCCGCCGCCGCCAAGGCCAAGCGGGAGAACCCGGACCTGGAGGTGGTGGTCTACGAGAAATCAGGGTGGGTTTCCTACGGGGCCTGCGGCCTGCCTTACGTGCTTTCCGGGGAGATCCCCCGTCTGGAAAAGCTGGTGGCCAGGACCCCGGAGGAGTTCCGGAAGCAGGGGATCCACATCCACGTCCATCACGAGGTGGTGGACGTGGACCCGGAGCTTAAGACCCTCACCGTCTTTGACCACCAGGAGCGACGCACTTTCCAGGACCGGTACGACTACCTGGTCCTGGCCACCGGGGCCAGGCCGAGCCTTCCCCCCATCCCGGGCACGGAGCAGGAAGGGGTCTACACCTTAAGGAGCATGGAGGATGGGGAAAGCCTCCTCAAGGCCCTGGAGGGAGCCCAAAGGGCTGCCATCCTGGGGGCCGGGTACATTGGCCTCGAGGTGGCCGAGGCCTTCCGCAAACGGGGCCTCGAGGTGACCCTCCTGGAACTCAAGGACCGTCCCCTACCCCACTGGGACCAGGAGGTGGGGAACCTCCTTAAGGAGGAGCTGGAGCGGCACGGGGTGGAGGTCTGGACCGGGGTGGAGGTGAAGGCCCTAAGGGGCCAGGGCCGGGTGGAGGCGGTGGAGACCTCGGAAGGCGTGGTGCCCGCCGACCTGGTGCTGGTGGCCACGGGGATCAAGCCCAACACCCTTTTGGCCCAAGCCATGGGGGTAGCCTTAGGCCCCACAGGGGCCATCGCCACCGACGAGAGGATGCATACCAACCTGGAGGGAGTGTATGCCGCCGGGGATGTGGCGGAAAGTTTCCACCAGGTGCTGAAGCGCCCCTACTGGCTTCCCCTGGGGGATGTGGCCAACAAGCACGGCCGCACCGCCGGGGCGGTGATCGCCGGCAAGGAGGCCCGCTTCGCCGGGGTGGTGGGCACCGCCATCTTCAAGGCCTTCGGCCTGGCGGTGGCCACCACCGGGCTTTCCCAGGAAGCGGCCTTAAGGGAGGGCTTCCAGGCCAGGAAGGTCTTCATCCAAAGCCGGGACGGAGCCCACTACTACCCGGGAAGCCAGCCCCTTTGGGTGGAACTCATCTACGAGGAGGGCACGGGAAAACTCCTGGGCGGGGCGGTGGTGGCCCATGGGCACGGGGCCTTGCGCATCGACGCCCTGGCCGTCCTCCTGCACCAGGGGGGCACGGTGGAGGACCTCCTGAGCCTGGACCTGGCCTACGCCCCACCCTACAGCCCCGTCTGGGACCCCCTCCTCATCGCCGCCCAGCAGGTGAAGTGAAGCAGTGTAGTTAAGGGAGGAACACACCGGCAAGGGGTGTTAAGCCCCTTGCCTTACACCCTACACTGTAATCCCTCCTGGCTCCAAACTGGGCTTGGGAGGTGAGGGATGGATCCCTTAAGCGTGCTGACCCCAGAGATGCGGCAGGAGGCGGAGGAGCTTCGGCGGGATTGGGCGACCAACCCCCGGTGGAAGGGAGTGAAGCGGGACTACCGGCCCGAGGACGTGGTCCGGCTTCGCCCCAGCGTGAAGGTGGAGTACACCCTGGCCAAGCGAGGAGCGGAGAAGCTCTGGCAGCTGCTGCACGAGCGACCCTACGTGCACACCTTCGGGGCCTACACCGGGGCCATGGCGGTGGAGATGGTGCGGGCCGGCTTGGAGGCCATCTACCTCTCCGGCTGGCAGGTGGCCGCCGACGCCAACCTGGCCTGGCAGACCTACCCCGACCAGTCCCTCTACCCCTATAACTCCGTGCCCCAGATCGTGAAGCGCATCAACAACGCCCTGATGCGAGCGGATATGATTGAGCGCTCCGAGGGCAAGGTGACCCGGGACTGGTACGTGCCCATCGTGGCCGATGCCGAGGCGGGCTTCGGCGGGGCTTTGAACGTCTTTGAGCTCACCAAGGCCATGATCGAGGCGGGGGCTGCCGGCATCCACTACGAGGACCAGCTGGCCTCCGAGAAGAAGTGCGGCCACCTGGGGGGCAAGGTCCTGGTGCCCACCTCCCAGCACATCCGCACCCTGCAGGCCGCCCGCCTGGCAGCGGACATCATGGGGGTGCCCACGGTGATCATCGCCCGCACGGACGCCGAGGCCGCCACCCTCATCACCAGCGACATCGACGAGCGGGATCGGCCCTTTATCCTGCCCGGGGAACGCACCCCCGAGGGCTTCTACCGGGTGAAAAACGGCCTCGAGGCGGGAATCGCCCGGGCCCTGGCCTACGCCCCCTACGCCGATGTCATCTGGATGGAAACCTCCAAGCCCGACCTGGAGGAGGCCCGCAAGTTCGCCGAGGCGGTGAAGAAGGAGTTCCCGGATAAGCTCCTCGCCTACAACCTCTCCCCCTCCTTCAACTGGAAGAAGTTCCTGGACGACGAAACCATCGCCAAGTTCAACCGGGAGCTGGGGGAGATGGGGTACAAGTTCCAGTTCATCACCCTGGCGGGCTGGCACACCGTGAACTACTACACCTGGGAGCTGGCCAAGGGCTACAAGGCCCGGGGCATGCCTGCCTTCGTGGAGCTCCAGCAGAAGGAGTTCCTGGCCCAGGCCCAGGGCTTCACCGCCGTGAAGCACCAGCGGGAGGTGGGGGCGGGCTACTTCGACGAGGTGGTCCTGGCCCTCACCCAGGGGGAGGCCTCCACCCTGGCCCTCAAGGGCTCCACCGAGGAGGCCCAGTTCAACGAACCCGTGCACTAGGTTTAGGGGACGCCTGCTCTGCCGCCCTCCAGGTTCGGGGGGCGGCAGGTTCCTTTTCCGTGGTAGGTCGAAGGCACACCAAAGCTGATATAGTGTAATCACCATGCCAGAGGCCAATACACCCTGGCTACGCTACCTGGAAGACCTCCGTCCCCACCTTAAGGGCCGGGACCATCGGGGCAAGCGGGGCTCCCTAAGGTGGCTCGAGGCCCTCATGGCCGAGCGGGGCGGGAAGGCGGGGACCGTGCGCAACATCCTCTACAAGGACCTGGGGAGCCCCGAGGAGAAGGAGAGGCTTTACGGGGTCATCGCCGACCTGTACCAGGAGGCAGGCCTCCCACCCCCTCCTCCCCCGGCGGAGCTTTTCCTGGAAAGCGCCCGCAAGACCCTGGGCCGGGACAAGCGCCGCATCTTTCGCCGCTTTCTGAAGGAGCTGGAAGCCGGGGGGAGGCCCCAGATGGTGGTGGTGGGGGGGCCGGCCACGGGCAAGGGGGTCCTCCTGGCGGCCTTGAGCCGTGCCCTATCCGCTTTGCCAGGCAAGGAACCCTTCCTCCTCAACCTGGGAGGGGAACTGGCCCAGGCCTTGGTCCCCCTGGCCGAGGGCCTGGGAATAGGGGAGGAGGTGCGGGCCCTTCTGGCCCAGCTCTCCCCCACCCAGCCCTACATCCTGCAGGGAGCCTTGGAACACGAGGTGCTGGCCCTTTTGGCCCGGGGCCTGAACCGGGAAGGCCGCCCCCTCCTGCTTCGGGCCGAGGCGGAGGGAACCCTGGAAGGCCTTCCCCTGCGGGGTCCAGACGGCACCCAACGGGGGCTTGCCGCCTGGCTGGAACCTTTCCTGAAGGCCCTGACCATCCCCTACGTGGCGGCCTTAAGCGAGCCACCCCCCACCCTGCCCCACCAGCCCCTTTCCCCCCCGAGCCGGGAGGAGGCCAGGCGCTTCGTGCGGGAACGGCTTCCCCATCTGCCCCCGGAAAGGCTGGAGGCCCTGGTGAACCAAGCGGGGCGCAACTTCGGGGAGCTTTCCCGCCTGGTCCTCCTGGAGGCCGCCAAGCACGACCCCAGGACCCCCCTTCAGGACGACCCGGCCCTGAAGCCCCTGCTCCTGGCCCTCTCCGCCTTCAGCCCCGAGGCCGATCCCGCGTTTCCCGCAGAGCTTTTAGAGAAAGCTCTGGGTAAGCCTCTGGAACGCCTTTCCCAGGCGGAAAGGGCCCTTTTGGACTGGGTGGGGGAAGGCTTGGTGCGCCCCGCCCTAAGAAGCCTCCTTCCCCAGGAAGCCCCCAGGGAACTCCACCGCCTGGCCCTCGCCTACTTCCCCAAGGAAAACCTCTTCCGCAAGCTCCATCACGCCTACAAGGCGGGGGAAACCCGGATACTGCTGGACCTTCTCCAGGAGGATCCCGCCCGGCTGGCCCTCCTTCCCGGGCTTTGGCAGGAAGCCCAGGCCTGGCCCCGGGAGGACCTCGAGGCCCTGGCCGCGGTGGTGGTGCGCTACCGGGCCGTCTTAGGCCAGTACGCCCACCCCGAGGCGGAGGAAGCCCTCAGGGTCCTCTCGGAGGCCCAAAACCCCTCCTTGCGCACCTGGGCCCGCATCAAGGCGGCCGAGGCCAAGGCGGATGCCGCCCTTTACAAGGAAGCGGAGGAGCTTCTGCCCCCCAAGGAGGACCTCAAACTCCTGGACGACACTGCCCAGGCGGAGGGGCTTTTGGTCATGGCGGCGGTGGAACGCTGGAAGGGGGATTACGAGAAGGCAGCCCGCTTTGTGGAGGAGGCGCAGGGCCTTCCCGTGGCCCCCTTCCTGCAGGACCGGGTGTACCTGTGGCGGGGCCTGGTGGCCAAGGACCTGGGCCGCTACCCGGAGGCCCTGGAGGCCCTCTCCCGGGTGGGCCATGACCCCCTCCTCCTGGGGAGGGCCCGCTACCAGATGGGGGACCTCCTCATGCGCTTAGGAAGCCTGGAGGCCAAGCCCCGCATGGAGGAGGGCCTGAAGGCCCTGGAGGAGGGGGGTGCCCCCAAGGACGAGGTGGCCCGGGTGCGGGCCCGCTACGCCACCCTCCTCCGGCGCCTGGGCCTGTACGAGGAGGCAGGAAGGGCCATTGAGAAGGCCCTGGCCGAAGCGGAGGACCCCTTTACCCGGGCCCGGGTGGAAAGCGAGGCCGGGATCCTCGAGGCGGCCCGCGGCCGCCCCTTTGCCGCCCTAAACCTTTTGGTCCCCGCCGAGGCCTACTTCCGCACCACGGAGGAGAGGCCCAAGGAAGCCCGCTACCGCCATCTGCGCACCCTCTTCCGCCTGGGGGCCACCTACCTCCTTTTGGAGGCGGGGCAGCCCTACCGGGCCCCCTTCCTGGGAGGGCTTCACGCCCCCACGGCCCAGCGCCTCCTCGAGGACCTCCTGGAGCAAATCCCCTGGGAAGCCACGGATCGCTACACCGCCTTGCGGCTGGACACCGCAAGCCTCCTGGCCCTCCTCCTTCCCCCCGCCGAGGGAAAGGCCCTCCTGAAGCCCCTTTTGGATGTGGAAAACCCCTACCTCAGGGCCCAGGCCCGCCTGAGCTACGCCGAAACCCTGGTCCGCGAGGGCAACCTGGGGGAGGCCCTGGCCCAGGTGGTGGCCCTCCCTCCCCTGGAGGACCCTGGCCTTGTAGCCCAGGCCCGGGCGGTGGAGGTGCTGGCCCTGCTGGGCCTGGGGGAGAAGGAGGCCGCCTGGCAAAAGCTTTCCGAGGTGAGGAAAAGCCCTCTCCCCGAGCCCTTCCGCTTCCAGCTGGGCCGGGCTTTGGGCCGCTTCTGCCCCGAGCTTCAAAGGCGCCTTCCTCCCACCCCCCTGGCCCTCCCCGAGGCCCTGGGCTTCCACCTGGCAAATCCCGACTAAATCACTATACTTTAGGGGGTGGAGGGGTTATACTCTTACTGCGAATGGGTCGCAGTAAGAACCCGACCCGGCATCAGGAGGCAGAACGATGAACCAGCTGGAAATCCGCGACCTCTGGGCTTCCATTGACGGCGAGACCATCCTAAAGGGCGTGAACCTGGTGGTCCCCAAGGGCCAGGTACACGCCCTCATGGGCCCCAACGGGGCCGGGAAGAGCACCCTGGGCAAGATCCTGGCCGGGGACCCCGAGTACACGGTGGAACGGGGGGATATCCTCCTGGACGGGGAAAGCATCCTGGATCTCTCCCCGGACGAGCGGGCGAGGAAGGGCCTCTTCCTGGCCTTCCAGTACCCCGTGGAGGTGCCGGGGGTCACCATCGCCAACTTCCTGCGCCTGGCCCTGCAGGCCAAGCTGGGCCGGGAGGTGGGGGTGGCGGAGTTCTGGGCCAAAGTGAAGCGGGCCCTGGAGCTTCTGGACTGGGACGAGGGCTACCTCTCCCGCTACCTCAACGAGGGCTTTTCCGGCGGGGAGAAGAAGCGGAACGAAATCCTCCAGCTTCTGGTCCTGGAACCCACCTACGCCGTCTTGGACGAGACCGACTCCGGGCTGGACATCGACGCCCTAAAGGTGGTGGCCCGGGGGGTGAACGCCATGCGGGGGCCCAACTTCGGCGCCCTGGTCATCACCCACTACCAGCGCCTTCTCAACTACATCGTCCCCGACCGGGTGCACGTGATGATGGACGGGCGCATCGTGGCGGAGGGCGGCCCCGAGCTGGCCCTGGAGCTGGAGGCCAAGGGTTACGAGTGGCTCCGGGAAAGGGTGAAGGAGGAAGCATGAGCGAGGCCGATCTGAGGGCACTGGGCGAAGAGTACAAGTACCACTTCGTGGACGAGGTCAAGCCGGTCTTCGTGGCCGAGCGGGGCCTCACCCGGAGGGTGATCGAGGCCATCAGCTACCACAAGGGGGAGCCCGAGTGGATGCTGAAGTTCCGCCTGCGGGCTTTGGAGATCTTCCAGAAGAAGCCCATGCCCACCTGGGGCCCGGACCTCTCGGGCCTGGACCTGGACAACCTGGTCTACTACGTGAAGCCCGCAGAGGTGAGGGACGCCAAGAGCTGGGAGCAGATCCCGGAGGAGATCCGCCGGACCTACGAGCGCCTGGGCATCCCCGAGGCCGAGCGCAAGGTGCTCGCCGGAGTGGGGGCCCAGTACGACTCGGAGATGGTCTACCACCGGGTCAGGGAGGAGCTGGAGCGGCAGGGGGTCATCTTCGTGGCCATCGAGGAGGGGATGAAGAAGTACGAGGACCTCTTCAAGGAGTACTTCGCCAAGGTGGTCCCCCCGGAGGACAACAAGTTCGCCGCCCTGAACTCCGCCGCCTGGTCCGGAGGCTCCTTCGTCTACATCCCCCCCGGGGTAAAGGTGGAGCTTCCCCTGCAGGCCTACTTCCGGGTCAACACCCCCGAGTTCGGCCAGTTTGAGCGCACCCTGATCATCGTGGACGAGGGGGCCGAGGTGCATTACATCGAGGGCTGCACCGCCCCCATGTACTCCACGGAAAGCCTCCACACCGGGGTCATCGAGATCGTGGTGAAGCGGGGGGCCCGGAGCCGCTACACCACCATCCAGAACTGGTCCACCAACATGTACAACCTGGTGACCCAACGGGCCCTGGTCTATGGGGATGCCTTCCATGAGTGGCTGGACGGCAACCTGGGCTCCAAGGTCACCATGAAGTACCCTTCCAGCTACCTCCTGGAACCCGGGGCCCGCACGGAAATCCTCTCCATCGCCTTTGCCAAGACCGGCCAGCACCAGGACACCGGGGCCAAGATCATCCTGGGAGCCCCCCACACCTCGGGCACCATCGTTTCCAAGAGCATCTCCAAGGGGGAGGGCCGGGCCAGCTACCGGGGCCTGGTGAAGGTGCTGGAGGGAGCCAGGGGCGCCAAGGCCAATGTGGAGTGCGACGCCCTTCTCATCGACCCGGAGAGCCGCACCGACACCTACCCCTACATCGAGATCGAGGAGGACACCGCCCACGTGGGCCACGAGGCCACGGTGTCCAAGATCAACGACGAGCAGATCTTCTACCTGCAAAGCCGGGGCCTCAAGGAGGACGAGGCCGCAGCCCTCATCGTGCGGGGCTTCATCGAGCCCATCGCCAAGGAGCTGCCCCTGGAGTATGCGGTGGAGCTGAACCGGCTCATCGAGCTGGAGATGGAGGGCTCCGTAGGCTAAGGGCTTCCGTCAAGGGTCTTAACCTTTGCGCTAGGAGGATTCATGCAGGTACTGGACAAAACGCAGGTGGAAGCCATCTCCCGGGCCCTAAAGGAGCCGGGCTGGGTGCTGGAGAAAAGGCTAAAAGCCCTCGAGGCCTTCGCCCGCCTCCCCTATCCCAGCAAGAAGGACGAGGCCTGGCGCTACACGGATCTCTCTGAAGCCCCCCTGGAGCAGGAGGTGGAAACCCCCAAGGGGCTTAGCCTCTCCCGGGATGAACTTCCCGAGCTGGTGAAGCGCCGCCTGGAGAAGACCGATGTTTCGGGCTTTCTGGTCTTCGTGGGCCCGGATTTGGTTTACGCCGAGGTGCCGGAGGAGCTTTCCGCCAAGGGCCTGGTCTTCACCAGCCTCGCCGAGGCCTTGAAGACCCACCCCGGTAAGGTGGAGGCCACCCTCTTCCGGGGGGTCTACGTGGAGGACAAGTTCGCCGCGGAAAACTCCGCCTTCTTCACCCACGGGGCCTTCCTCTACGTACCCGCGGGGCTCGAGGTGGAAAAGCCCCTCGGGGTCTTCAAGGTGCTGGAAGGGGGCAAGGCCTCGGCGGGCCGGAGCCTCATCTTCCTGGAGGACAACGCCAAGGCCGCCTACATCGAGGAGTACCTCTCCTTGGACCTCCCCCCCACCCTGCACCTCTCCGCCACGGAGATGGTCTTGAGGCCTGGAGCCCGGCTGCGCCACGCCCACGTGCAAACCCTGGGCGACGGGGTCTGGCACTTCCACCGGCAAAGGGCCCTGCTGGAGCGGGATGCTGCCCTAAACGACCTGGTGGTGAACCTGGGCGGGCGCTACGCCCGGAGCGAGGTGGCCTCGGAGCTGTTGGGCCCGGGAGCGGAAAGCGAGATGCTGGGGCTTTACTTCGGCCACGGCCTCCAGCACTTCGACCACTACACCCTGCAGCACCACGTGGAGCACCATACCCGAAGCGACCTCCTCTACAAGGGAGCGGTGAAGGACGAGGCCCGGGCGGTCTTTTCCGGCCTCATCAAGCTGGAGCGGGGAGCCCAGAAGACCGACGCCTACCAGGCCAACCGCAACCTCATCCTCTCCCCCACCGCCCGGGTGGACTCCATCCCCCAGCTGGAGATCGGGGCCAACGACGTGCGTTGCACCCACGGCAGCACCACCGCCCCCGTGGACGAGATGCAACTCTTCTACCTGCAGTCCCGGGGCCTGTCCCGTAGCCTCGCCCAGGAGCTTTTGGTCAAGGCCCACCTGGCGGACGTCCTTAACCGCATTCCTCTAAAGGCCCTAAGGGCCCACCTCGAGGCGGTGATCGAGGAAAAGGTTAGAATCTGAAGGCCATGTGGACCCCGGTGGCCAAGCTGAGCGAGCTGGAAAACGGCAGGCTGGTGGTCAAAAGGCCCGAGCACCGGAAGCCCATCCTCCTCCTCTACACCGGGGAGGAGGTTTTCGCCCTGGAGGACATCTGCACCCACGACGACGGCCCCCTCCACGAGGGGGATGTGGAAGACGGCCAGATCGTCTGCCCCCGGCACGGAGCCCGCTTCGACCTGAAAACAGGCCGGCAGACCCTTCCCGCCCCCAGGCCCGTCAAGGTCTTCCCCGCCAAGCTGGAGGGGGATACCATCCTTCTGGACCTATAGACGCCCATCCCGTTCGCAAGGCCCCAAGGAGGACTTGGGGCCTTTGTCCTTGACGGCAGGCGGAAGAAGCGCTAGGGTGGGAGTACCCACCCCACCTGGGGTGGGGGGAGGTAAGGGATGCTGAAACTCAAGGTAGAAGGCATGACCTGCAACCACTGCGTGATGGCGGTCAAGAAGGCCCTCATGAAGGTGCCCGGGGTGGAGAAGGCCGAGGTGAGCCTGGAACGGGCCGAGGCCCTGGTGGAGGGCAAGGCGGACCCCGAGGCCTTGATCCGGGCCGTGGAAGAGGAAGGCTACCGGGCCGCCCTGGCGGGCTAAGGAGGCCCTGTGCCCCGCCACCCCCTCCACCTGGACCCCAAGGTGCGGGAAGAGGCCAAAAGGCGCCTCCTCTCCGCCAAGGGCCACCTCGAGGGCATCCTGCGCATGCTGGAGGATCCCCACGTCTACTGCGTGGACGTGCTGAAGCAACTGAAGGCGGTGGAGGGTGCCCTGGACCGGGTGGGGGAGATGGTCCTAAGGGCCCACCTCCGGGACCACGTGGCCACCGCCCACGAGCGGGGGGACGTGGAGGAAATCGTGGAGGAGCTGATGGAGGCCCTCAAGTACCGTTGATCCCACCCGGTCCAGGGCGGGGTAGAGGCCCAAGGGCACACCAGCCCGGGGAAAGCAAAGGGGTTTCCGCTAGGGGGTACGAAGCCATGGCATTGGAAGTGAAGGTAGGGGTAAAGGGCATGACCTGCGCCTCGTGCGTGGTGCGGGTGGAAAGGGCCTTGAAAAGGGCCCCGGGCGTGGAGGAAGCCCGGGTCAACCTCACCACCGAGGAAGCCTTTTTGCGCCTTCAGGAAGGCATAGACCTCAAGGAGGTCCTGAAGCAGGTGGAGGAAGCCGGCTACGAGCCCGTGGTGGCCCGGGTGGAGATCCCCATCCGGGGCATGACCTGCGCCGCCTGCGTGGCCCAGGTGGAAAGGGCCTTGAAGAAGCTACCCGGGGTGCTTTCCGCCCACGTGAACCTGGCCACGGAGAAGGCCTTCGTGGAGTACCTCCCGGACACCGTGACCCTCCCCCGCCTGCGCCAGGCCATCCGGGATGCAGGGTACGAGCCCCTGGAGGTGGCCCAGGAGGAAAAACGGGCCCCCGCTTACCCCTTGGATCTCCTCATCGCCCTGCCCTTTGCCTTCCTCACCCTTCTCCTAGCCATGGGGCCCCTGCTTCTTCCCCTTCCCCACTTCCCTCCGCTTTTGCAGGCCCTCACCGCCCTCCCCGTCCTCTACGCCGGCCGCCGCTTCTTCCGCCAGGCCCTGGCGGAGATCCGGCACCGTTCCCTGGGCATGAGCACCCTGGTGGCCCTGGGGGCAGGAAGCGCCTACCTCTACTCCTTTCTAGTTCTGCTCTTTCCCACCCTTTTCCCGGAGGAGGCCCGCCATCTCTACCTCGAGGCGGGGGCGGTGATCCTGGCCCTGATCCTTTTGGGCAAGCACCTGGAGGAAAAGGCCAAGGGGAAGGCCTCGGAGGCCATCCGCAAGCTCCTGGCCTTGAGGCCCAAGACCGCCCGGGTGGTTCAGGAAGGGGAGGAAAGGGAAATCCCCGCCGAGGCCCTCATCCCCGGGGACCTGGTGCGGGTGCTTCCCGGGGAGCGCATCCCTGCAGATGGGGTGGTGGTGGAGGGCTTCAGCCATGTGGACGAGGCCATGCTCACCGGGGAGCCCATCCCCAAGGCCAAGAAGCCCGGGGATGAGGTGGTGGGGGGAACGGTGAACGGGGAAGGTCCCCTCCTCATCCGGGTAAGCCGGGTGGGGGAGGCCACGGTCCTGGCCCAGATGGCCCGCCTGGTGGAGGAAGCCCAGGCCTACAAGCCCCGGGTGCAGGAGGTGGCGGACCGCATCGCCAGCGTCTTCGTGCCCATCGTGCTCCTCATCGGCCTTATCACCTTCGCCCTCTGGCTCCTTCTGGGGCCCGGCCTCTCCTACGCCTTCGTGGCCCTTCTTTCCGTACTCCTTATCGCCTGCCCCTGCGCCATGGGCCTCGCCACCCCGGCGGCCATCGCCGTGGCCACGGGCAGGGCGGCGGGAATGGGCCTCCTTTTCCGCAAGGGCCAGGCCATCGAAGGCCTCGCCCGGGCGGATACCGTGGTCCTGGACAAAACCGGGACCCTGACCCAAGGGAAGCCCACCCTCACGGAACGCCTGGGGTTTGCCCTAAGCCCTGAGGAAGCCTTGTGCCTCGCCGCCGCCTTGGAGCGGGGAAGCGAACACCCCATCGCCAAGGCGGTTCTGGAGGCAGCCAAGGATCTCAGCCTGCCCGAGGCCGAAGGGGTGCGGGCCCTGCCCGGGGAGGGCATCGAGGGAGTGGTGGAGGGGAGAAGGCTTTACCTGGGGGGTCCAGCCCTCATGGAGCGGCTCAAGGTGGCCCTTCCCCAGGAGGCCCAGGAGCTTTCCCAGAAGGGCTACACTCCCCTTTACCTGGCGGATGGGGAGAGGCTTTTGGCCGCCTTCGGGGTCTTTGACCCCCCCAAGCCCGAGGCACGAAGGGTGGTGGCCGCTTTAAAGGCCCTGGGCCTCAAACCCGTCCTCCTCACCGGGGACCATCCCATCCCGGCCAGGCGGGTGGCCGAGGCCTTGGGCATAGAGGAGGTGCTGGCCGGGGTGCGCCCTGAGGGTAAGGTGGAGGCCATACGGCACCTCCAGGCCCAGGGGCGGAAGGTGATCTTCGTGGGGGACGGCATCAACGACGCCGCCGCCTTGGCCCAGGCCGATGCGGGCATCGCCCTGGCCACGGGCACGGACATCGCGGTGGAAGCCGGGGATGTGATCCTGCTTTCGCCGAGCCTGGAAGGATTGGTGCACGCCATCCTCCTATCCCGGCGCACCCTAAGGACCATTTACCTCAACTTCTTCTGGGCTTATGCCTACAACATCCTCCTCATTCCGGTGGCAGCCGGGGCTCTTTACCCCTTCACCGGGCTTCTTCTGAACCCCATGCTGGCGGCCGGGGCCATGAGCCTCTCCAGCCTCTTCGTGCTCACCAACTCCTTGAGGCTGAGGGGATTCCAACCGAAGAGCTTAACCGGAGCTTAACCGGCTCCGGCTAAGGTGAAACCGGAGGTGATGGGTATGTGGTGGTGCGGCAACTGGGGGTACATGGGTTGGTGGGGGCCCCTTTTCGGGCTTCTCTGGTTCGTCCTCCTGGGCCTCTTCGTCTACTGGCTGGTCCGGAGCCTGGTGCCGGAACGCCGGGACCGGGCCCTGGAGATCCTCAAGGAGCGGTACGCCCGGGGGGAGATCGACAAGGAAACCTTTGAGCGCATGAAGCGCGAGCTCGCATGAGGGTTCTCCTGGTGGACGACGACCCAGCCCTCCTCGAGGTCCTGGGGGCCTACCTGAGGGGGGCTGGGTTTGAGGTGCTGGAGGCAAAGGATGGGGAAAAGGCCCTGGAGCTTTTTCCCCGGGCCGACCTCATCATCCTGGACCTCATGCTGCCCAAGCTGGACGGCTTCAAGGTCCTGGAGGAGGTGCGCCGGGAAAGGCCCGAGCTTCCCATCCTCATGCTGACCGCCAGGGGGGAGGAGGAGGAAAGGGTTAAGGGGCTGGAGCTAGGGGCCGACGACTACGTGGTCAAGCCCTTCAGCCCCAAGGAGGTGGTGGCCCGGGTCAAGGCCCTCCTAAGGCGAGCCGGCCTCAAGGAGGAGCTCTGCTACGGCCCCTTGCGCCTTCTTCCGAAGGAGCGGCAGGCCTACCTGGAGGGCAAGCCCCTTCCCCTTTCCCAGCTGGAGTTTGACCTCCTCCTCACCCTGGCCCAGCACCCGGGCATGGTCTTCACCCGGGAAAGGCTCTTGGAAAAGGTGTGGGGACCGGACTTCCCGGGCATAGACCGGGTGGTGGACGTGCACATCGCTGCTTTGAGAAAAAAGCTCATGGACGATCCGGAAAACCCCCGGTTCATCGAAACGGTACGGGGGGTGGGGTACCGCTTCCGGGAAGGCGATGCGCCTCTTCGCTAAGCTCTTCCTCAGCCACCTTCTGGTGGCCCTCCTGGCCCTGTTCCTCTTCTTCCTCCTGGCGGAGACCCTGGCCCCCTCCTTCTACCGGGGGCATGTGGAGCGCATGTACCACGCCCTATCCATGATGGGCGGGCTCATGATGGGCGAGGCCTTAAGGCGGGACCTCGAGGAAGGCCTCCGCTCCACCCTCACCACCGCCCTCCTCGCCGCCCTTCCCCTCTCCGTGGCCGGGGCCGCCCTCTCCGCCTCCTTCGCCAGCCTGCGCTTCTCCCGCACCGCCAGGCTTCTGGCCGAGGGAAGCCGCCGTATGGCCCAGGGGGAGTACCGGGTGCGCCTTCCCCCCCTGGAACGGGACGAGTTCGGCGAGGTGGCCCTTCACTTCAACCGCCTGGCCGAGGCCCTGGAACGGGTGGAACAAAGCCGGGTGGAGCTCATCGGCACCGTGGCCCACGAGCTCAGGACTCCCCTGTCCGCCCTGCAAGCCTACGCCGAGGCCCTGGCGGACGGGGTCATGGAGCCCGAAAAGGCAGCGGAAAGGATTCAGCAGGAAGTGCGGGCCATGAGCCGGCTGGTCCGGGATCTCTCCCTGGTTTCCCAGGTGGAGTCGGGAGCCGTGGAGCTTCACCCCGGGCCCCTGGATCCCAAAGAACTCCTGGAACAGGCGGCGGAACGCTTCCGCCCCGCCTTCCAGGCCAAGGGAGTGGCCCTGGAGGTGGCGGCCCCCTCCTTTCTTCCCCGG
The DNA here is from genome assembly GCF_057547025.1 of Thermus sp. KWY1. Classification (NCBI taxonomy): domain Bacteria; kingdom Thermotogati; phylum Deinococcota; class Deinococci; order Thermales; family Thermaceae; genus Thermus; species Thermus sp. KWY1. Next base: position 15,683 of record NZ_BAAJPG010000002.1, on the reverse strand, counting down.
GTCTGGGCCGATGCGGAACGGACCCTCCAGGTGCTCGCCAACCTGCTTTCCAACGCCCTCCGCCATACCCCGGAGGGAGGAAGGGTGAGGCTTGGGGCGGAAAGGACAGGCCAGGCGGTGGTCTTCAGCGTGGAGGACACAGGGCCCGGCATCCCCGAGGAACACCTTCCCCGCATCTTTGAGCGCTTCTACCGCATAGACCCCTCCCGCAGCCGTCAGGATGGGGGAACCGGAGTGGGCCTCACCATCGCCAAGAGCCTGGTAGAAGCCATGGGGGGAAGGATCTGGGTGGAAAGCCAGCTGGGCCGGGGAAGCGTTTTCCGCTTCACCCTGCCCCTTTACACAGGCTTAACGGGCAAGGCTTAGGGTGAGAGCCATGAAGAAGCTTCTGGCGCTTGCCCTAGGCGTGGCTTTAGGCCTGGCCCAGACTCCCTCCCCCGAGGCCCTCAAAGGCCTGAAGCCCGAAGAGGCCCTGGCTCTGGCCAAGCGGTGGCGGGAGGAAGGGCAAAGGGTGGTGAGCTACGTGACCCCCGAGGCCTTCTTCTTCGAGTTCCCGGACGGCCGCAAGGCCCAGGTGGCCCTCAAGGACCGCTTCCTCCTGGCGATAGCCCCCTACGTGAGCCGTACCCATCCCTGCCAGGTCCACTACTTCTCCAGCTGCACGGGGGAACTCCAGGAGGAGGTCTTTGAGGTTCGGGTGCTGGAGGGGGAAAAGGAGGTGCTCAAGACCCAGGTCAGATCGGGGAAGGACGGGTTCTTTGAGCTCTGGTTGCCCCGCAACCGCCGCTACACCCTGGAGATCCGCTGGGGGAACCTGGCAGCCACCAGCTCCGTGACCACCTTCAGCCAAAGCCCCACCTGCCTTACCGGCTTCCGCCTCGCCTCACGGTAGAACGCCATGCGCCCTTTCACCTTTTTTACCCTCTTCCTCGGCCTCGCCCTGGCCCAAACTCCCCTGGGTCCGGTGCCCACGCGGGATGTTCACGCCCTTTTGTGGCACCCCTCGGGAGTCCTGCTCCTGGGCCACCACGACGGCATCGTTGCCTGGAGCAACAGCACCTCCCAGGACCTGGTGCGGCGGCGGGACTGGGACGCCATGAACCTGGCCTGGGGAGGCGAACGCCTGATCGCGGCCGGGCACTGGATCCTTGCGGAAAGCCGGGATCTCAAGCGCTTCCGCGACCTAAGGCCCAAGGGCCTTCCCGCCCTGGACCTCCACGCCTATGCCATCGATCCCAGGAAGCCTGAGGTCCACTACACCCTCGAGGCCACCTACGGCTACTTCCGCAGCCAGGACGGCGGGCAGACCTGGGCAAAGCTTCCCGCCCGGGGCCTGCCCAAAGCGGGGATGGCCTTCTTCCTGGTGGACCAAAAGGGCCGCCTCTGGGCTTCCCTTATGGAAAGGGGGCTCTTCCTGAGCGAGGATGGAGGCGAAAGCTTCCGCCCCATTCCCTCCCCTGACCCCGCCCCGGGACCCCTGGCCCTCTCCCCTTCGGGCACCCTGTACCTGGGAGGAAAGCTCGGCCTCTGGCGGCGGACGGAAGCGGGGTGGCGCAGGATCTGGCAGGGAGCGGTGTTGGCCCTCACCGCCCATCCCCAGGAGGAGGGTTGGCTGGCCTGGGTGGACGAAAGGGGCACCCTCTGGCAAGGGCGCTAAGGGCCACGCCTTCCAGGCTATTCCCGCCACATGGGGGGCTACCAGGGGAAGGGGCAAGGTAAAGGCCTCCGCTTCCACCCGGGCAAACCCTGCCTCCCGAATAAGGGCCAGGGTTTCCCGGTTGGGATGGCAACCATCCCCCAGAAGGGCCCAAGGGGAACAGAGGAAATCCTGGGCCCGGCGAAGGCAGGAACCCCGGTCACGCGAAGCGTACCTTGAGGGGCGGCCACGTGTTCCAAAAAGACGAACCGCCCCCCGGGCCTCAGCACCCTAAGGATCTCCGCCAAAGCCCGCCTGGGGTCCTCCACCGAGCAGAGGACCAAGGTGGCCACCACGGCATCCACGCTTTCCTGCGGCAGGGGAATCTCCTCCGCCTGGCCCAGCAGCACCTCGCCCAAGACTCCCCTCTGCCGCAAGGCCGTTTCCAACCAGGGGTGCAGGTGGGGATTGGGCTCGAGGCCCAGCCAGTAGACCCCATCCGGCAGGTAGGCCAGGTTAATCCCTGTTCCCGGGCCGATCTCCAGCACCGTGCCCGCCAGGCCTCCCAGGAGTTTCCTCCGCCAGGGCTCGCTTACCCTGGCGTGCCCCTGGGAAAGAGCGGGAAGAAGCGCCGCGAAAAACCGGGCCCTTAGACCCCTCTTCATGCCCTTGCCTCCCATGCTAGAGGTTCCAGTAAAGCACCGTGTCCAAAATCCCCAGCACCACGAAGACCCCTCCTGCACCCCTCAAAAGCGCGCTCCCCAGATGGCGCATCCCCTTAAGGGCTTGGCCCCGGCCCAGGCGGGCGAAGAGCAGTAGCAGCAAACCCAAGGGGAGGCCCGTCCCCAGGGCAAACACACCGGGGAGCAGGAAACCCAGGGGCGAGGCCAGGGCCAGGGGAAGCAAAAGACCGAAAAAAAGCCAGAAGAGGGTGGGGCAGAAGGCCAGGCCGTAAACCCCCCCGAGGGCTAGGGGCCCAAGAAGCCCGCCCCACGTTCCCACCCGGGCCCCCACGCCCTCCGGCACCCCCCAGGCCAGGGGCCAGCGCACCACCCCCAAAAGGCCCAAGCCCACCAGGACCATGAAGGGGCCAAGGGCCAAGCGCACCGGGCGGAAGACCGCCCCGGGGTTGTCCAAAACCCCGCCCAGGAAAAAGAGAACGACCCCGGCCAGCGCCAGGTAGGTGAAGGCCTTCCCCAGGAGAAAGGCCAGAAACCGGGGCCAGACCCTCCCCTCGAGGGCGGAAGGAGCCAGGTAGGCCAGGGCACTGGCCCCCGTGGTGATCTGGCAGGGAGCGAAGGCCGCCAGGACTCCCAGGAGAAAAGCGGAAAGCCATGGCACCCCCACCTCCCGCCTCAGCCCGTCCACCCACGGGGCCAAGAGGGCGTATAAGGAGTTGGCTACCCGGTAAAGCTCCCAGGATACCTCTTTCAGTAACCCACTTCCCAAGGCCAACCCAATCAGGACCAGGAAAGCGAAACCAAGCCTCACGTATCCTCTTGGCATCTACGTAAAGACTAGGGGCCCAATGTTAAGCCCAGGTAAAGCCAGCTCCTTTACGCCAGCTTAACAGTACCGGTCTAGGGTATAGGTGGAGGTGGATCGTGGGAATGATGGGTTTCGGCAGCATGGGGTTCGGGTGGTTCCTCGGGCTTCTCAACATGCTCCTCATCCTGGCCCTCTTGGCTGGCCTCTTTTACCTGGGGCTTCGGGCCTGGGGGGGAGGCGGCGGGCCCAAAAAGGATGAGGCCCTGGAGGCCCTGCGCCTCCGGTACGCCAGGGGCGAGCTGGACGAGGAAAGCTACAGAAGGCTTAGGAAGGAACTGGAAAAGGGAGGTGAAGCATGAAACGCTACGGTATGGTCTTAGGAGTTCTGGGCCTTTTGCTCTTGGGCCTTGCCCTCACCCAGGGCATGATGGGGGGTTTTGGTCCGGGGATGATGGGCTACGGCCCGCAGTACGGCCCGGGGATGATGGGCTACGGCATGATGGGCGGTTACGGGATGATGGGCATGATGGCGGTTTACCCCCCGGAAGCCCGCCCCATTCCCCAGGCAGAAGCCAAAGCGCGAATGGAGGCTTACGCCAAGCGCCTCTACCCGGGGGCACGCCTTAAGGACTTCATGGCCTTCAGCCAAAACTACTACGCCCAGGTGGTGGACGAGAAAGGGCAGGGGCTTTTTGAGCTCATCGCCGACCGCTACACCGGGGTGGTCTCCCCGGAGCCCGGCCCCAACATGATGTGGAACACCCGTTACAGCATGATGGGAGGCCCGGTACAGGCTCCCGTCCGCTTCCCCTTGGAGGAGGCCAAAAAGCTGGCCGAGACCTTCCTAAAAGGCTACCTCCCGGGGGCCCGGGTCCTGGAGGCTGGGGCCTTCCCCGGCTACTACACCTTTGACTTCGGGCGCAAGGAGGTGGAGGGCATGCTTTCCGTGAATGCCTACACGGGGGAGGTCTGGGTCCACACCTGGCATGGCTTCTTCCTGGGAGAGTGACCCCGGTAGGGCCCTTGCCCGGGGCAGCTGCCCCGGGCGGGGCCCAGGGCCTTTCCTATACCCCCCAAAACTCCTCAATACAACTTTCACGAAAGGCCTTTTCTCTCAGGTTCCGCTACCCTTTAGGTAGGGAGAGTACCATGACGGACTTAAGGAAAACCCTGAAGACCAGCCTGGCCGAGGCCCGGGCCCGGTTGGAAACCGCGCTAAGGGAAGAAGGTTTCGGCATCCTCACGGAGATCGACGTGGCCGCCACCCTAAAGGCCCGCCTGGGCCTGGAAAGGCCCCCCTACCTGATCCTGGGAGCCTGCAACCCCAGCCTGGCGGCCAAGGCCCTCGAGGCCGAGCCCGATATCGGCCTCCTCCTCCCCTGCAATGCGGTGCTCAAGGAGGGGCCAGAGGGCGTGGAGGTCCTCTTGCAGGATCCCAGGGAGATGTTCCGGGTCCTTCCTACAGAAACCCAGGAGGCGCTCAAACCCGTAGCCGAGGAGGCGAGAAACCGGCTGGAGAAAGCCTTGGCCAAACTCTAGGGGGTTCTGGAGGGACCTTTATACTTCTTTTACAAACCCCCCCTATCCTCTAAGGGTATGAATACCGACCGCCGAACCCTTCTTAAGCTCACGGCAGGCCTTCTTCTATCTCCCCTGGCCCGGGGCCAGGCCTCCTTTCCCGAGCCCCCGGTTCTCAAAAGCCGGGAAGGGCTCCTGGAGGTGCGGCTGAAGGCCGCCCCCACCCCCGTTACCGTAGCCGGGCGGGAGGCGCGGCTTTGGACCTATGGGGGTAGCTTTCCGGGGCCCACCCTTAGGGTACGCCCTGGGGATACCGTGCGCCTCGAGCTGGAAAACCTCCTTCCCGAGTCCACGAACCTGCACTGGCACGGGCTTCCCATCCCTCCTAAGGTGGACGATGCCCTCCTGGAGATACCCTCCAAGGAAACCTGGCGCTACGAGTTCACCGTGCCCCAGGACCTGGCGGGCACCTTCTGGTACCACCCCCACCTGCACGAACGGGTGGCTCCCCAGCTCTTCGCCGGACTAGCGGGGGCCATTGTGGTGGAAAGCCCCGTGGACGGGATTCCCGAACTCCGGGAAGCCGAGGAGCACCTTTTGGTCCTCAAGGACCTGGAGCTCGCATCGGGCCGTCCCGCCGCCCACACCCCCATGGACTGGATCAACGGCAAGGAGGGCAACCTTCTTCTGGTCAACGGGGCTTCCCGCCCCACCTTGCGGGCCAGCAAGGCCACCTTGCGCCTCCGCCTCCTGAACGCCAGCAACGCCCGCTACTACCGGCTCCAGTTGGAAGGGCATCCCCTTTACCTCATCGCCAGCGACGGGGGCTTCCTGGAGGAACCCTATGAGGTCCCCGAACTCCTCCTGGCCCCCGGGGAACGGGCAGAGGTCCTGGTGCGCTTCCAGAAGGAAGGGGCCTTCCGCCTCCTCGCCCTTCCCTACGACCGGGGGGTCCACACGATGGGCGGGATGGAGCACATGGGCCACGGAGGAATGTCCATGGGGACAACCCCCAGCGGCCCGCAAACCCTCCTCACCCTGGTGGCCCCGCCCCGCCCCAAACCCCTCCCCCTGCCCAAGGCCCTGGCCAAACTGCCCGCCCTCAGCCCCAACCAGGCCAGGGTGACCCGGCGCATCACCTTCACGGAGGACATGATGGCCGGGAAGTTCTTCATCAACGGCCGAACCTTTGATCACCTCAGGGTGGACTTCCAGGGACGGGCGGGGGACCTCGAGGTCTGGGAGTTGGAAAACCAAGGAGACATGGACCATCCCTTCCACCTCCACACCCATCCCTTCCAGGTTCTCTCGGTGAACGGCAAGCCCCTTCCTTACCGCGCCCTCAAGGACGTGGTGAACCTAAAGGCTAAGGAGGTGGTGCGCCTTCTGGTTCCCCTTAGGAACCTGCCCGGGAAAACCGTCTTCCACTGCCACATCGTGGAGCACGAGGACCGGGGCATGATGGGGATTCTGGAGGTGAGCTAATGCCTCCCCACCACCATCACCACCACCACCACCCTTCCCACACTGCCTCTACTAAGGCTTTGGACCGGCATGCCGGCCATACCCCGGAGATGTTCTGGAATCGCTTCCTGGTCTCGCTTCTCCTCACCCTGCCGATCCTTTACGTCTCCGAGGAGGTGCGGGGCCTCCTCGGCCTTCCCCCCTGGGAGGGAGCCTCCTGGATCCCCCTCCTCCTCGGAACCCTCATCTACTTCTATGGCGGGGGCGTATTTCTCCAGGGTGCCAGCCGGGAGCTAAGGGGAAGGCGGCCGGGGATGATGACCCTGGTGGCCTTGGGGATCACCGTGGCCTATATCTACAGCCTGGCCGTGGAGCTGGGCCTAAAGGGGAAACCCTTCTGGTGGGAACTGGCCACCTTGGTGGACGTGATGCTCCTGGGCCATTTTCTGGAAATGAAGGCCATCCTGGGGGCAGGGGAGGCCCTAAGGGCCTTGGCCAAGCTGATGCCCCAGACGGCCCACCGGCTCCGGGATGGCCGGATTGAGGACGTGCCCACCGAGGCCCTAAAGGAAGGCGACCTCATCCTCATCCGCCCGGGGGAGCAGGTGCCTGCGGATGGCGTGGTGGTGGAAGGAGCCACCAGCATGAACGAGGCCTTCCTCACCGGGGAGTCCCGGCCCGTGGCCAAAGGGGTGGGGGACGAGGTGCTGGCTGGGGCGCTGAACGGGGAAGGAGCCATCCAAGTCCGGGTAACCCGCACCGGAACCTCCACCACCCTGGGGCAGATCATGCGCCTGGTGGAGGAAGCCCAGGTTTCCCGGAGCCGGTTTCAGGACCTTGGTGAACGAGTCGCGGGGTGGCTTTTCTACGTGGCGGTGCTGGGTGGAAGCGCAACCTTCCTCCTATGGCTTCTAGCCGACGCATCCTTGTCCTTCGCCCTGGAGCGGGCGGTGACCGTGGTGATTATCGCCTGTCCCCACGCTCTGGGCCTGGCCATACCCTTGGTGGTGGTCAACGCCACAGCCATGGCCGCCCAAAGGGGAATCCTTATTCGCAACCGGGAGGCCTTTGAGCGGGCCACGGGCCTCCGGTACGTGGCCCTGGACAAGACCGGCACCCTCACCGAAGGGCAGTTTGAGGTGCGGGCGGTGTATGCGGATGGCCTTGGGGAGCAGGAGGCCCTAACCTTGGCCGCGGCCCTCGAGGCCCTCTCCGAGCACCCCCTGGCCCAGGCCATCCTGGAGGCCGCCAAGGAGCGGGGGCTTCCCCTCCCCTCGGTCCAGGACTTCCGGGCCATCCCCGGGAAAGGGGTGGAGGGCCGGGTGGAACGCCGCCTCTACCGGGTGGGCCGCCCAGAGTGGGCGGGGGAGCTGGGCCTGGAAGTGCCCCCTTCCCTGCGGCAGGGCCTGGAGGAGGCCGAGGCCCGGGGGGAGAGCGTGGTGGCCCTGATGGACGAAAGTCGGGTCCTCGCCTACCTGGCCCTCCGCGACCGCCTCCGCCCCACGGCCAAGCAGGCGATAGACGCCCTGAAGCGCATGGGGATCACCCCGGTGATGCTCACCGGGGACGCGGAGGCCGTGGCCCGAACCGTGGCCCGGGAGCTGGGGATAGAGCGCTACCACGCCCGGGTGCTACCCCAGGACAAGGCCCGTATCGTGCGGGAACTAAAATCCCAAGGCCCCACCGCCTTTGTAGGGGACGGGATCAACGACGCCCCTGCCCTCTTGGAGGCGGATCTTGGGGTGGCCATCGGAGCGGGGACCAATGTGGCCATGGAATCCGCCGATGTGGTGCTGGTCAAGAGCGATCCCCTGGACGTGGTCCGCCTCCTCCACCTGGCCCGGGCCACCCGGAGGAAGATGCTCCAAAACCTGTTCTGGGCCACGGGGTACAACGCCATCGCCCTGCCCCTGGCCGCGGGCGCGGCCTACCCTTTCGGCTTCCTCCTCCCTCCGGCCCTCGGTGCCCTCTTCATGAGCCTCTCCACCGTGGTGGTGGCCTTCAACGCCCTTCTCCTAAGGCGGGCGCACCTGGACGCCTAGGGCTAGACTGGAGGCATGGACTTCACCAGCCTAAGGGAAGACTTCCCCTTGATTGCGGGGCGGCCGGATCTGGTCTACCTGGACTCCGCCGCCACCAGCCAGAAGCCCAAGCGGGTCCTGGAGGCTTTGGACCGCTACTACCGGGAGCTCAACGCCAACGTCCACCGCGGGGCTTACCGCCTCTCCGTGGCGGCCACCGAGGCCTACGAGGAGGCAAGGCGCCGCATGGCCCGCTTCCTCAACGCCGAGGAAAGGGAGATCATCTTCGTGCGCAACACCACCGAGGCCCTGAACCTGGTGGCCTACGCTTGGGGCTTAAGGAACCTTAAGGAGGGCGACGAGATCCTGGTCACGGAAATGGAGCACCACGCAGGGCTTGTGCCCTGGCACCTGGTGGCGGGGCTCAAGGGAGCCCGGATCAAGGCCATCCCCCTCACCGAGGAGGGCCGGCTGGACCTTTCCGCCCTGGACACCCTCCTCACGGAAAGGGTCAAGGTGGTTTCCGTGGTCCACATGTCCAACGTCCTGGGCACCATCAACCCCGTGGCGGAGATCGCCAGGAGGGCCAAGGAGGTGGGGGCCCTGGTGGTGGTGGACGGGGCGCAAAGCGCCCCCCACCTGTCCGTGGACGTGAAGGCCCTGGGGGCCGACTTCTTTGCCCTCTCCGGCCACAAGATGTTGGGGCCCACAGGGGCCGGGGTGCTCTTTGGACGGTACGAGGTCCTGGAGGGGATGATGCCCTTCCTGGGAGGAGGGGAGATGATCCGGGAGGTCCACGTGGACCGCTCCACCTACGCCCCCCCGCCCCAGCGCTTTGAGGCCGGCACCCCCCCCATCGCCGAGGCCATCGCCTTGGGAGAAGCGGCCAGCTACCTGATGGAGATCGGCATGGAACGGGTCTATGCCCATGACCGGGCCCTTTTGGAATACGCCCTAAAGCGCCTGGCCGAGGTGCCGGACCTCAAGGTGTACGGCCCCAAGGGGGAGGACCGGGGCGGGGTGATCCCCTTCACCTTAGGCCGCCTCCACCCCCATGACCTGGCCACCTTCCTGGACCAGGAGGGGATCGCGGTAAGGGCAGGGCACCACTGCGCCCAACCCCTGCACCGGAAGCTGGGCCTTGCGGCCACGGCCCGGGCGAGCTTCTACCTCTACAACACCTTCGAGGAGGTGGACCGCTTCGTGGAAGCCCTCCTTCGCATCCACACCCGGTACCGGGCCTGGCTATAATGGGGGAATCCATGAGCGTCCTTGACGAGCTTTACCGGGAGATCATCCTCAAGCACTACCAGAGCCCCAAAAACTTCGGGGTCCTGCCCCAGGCCACCAAGACCGCCGGGGGCATGAACCCTTCCTGTGGGGACCAGGTGGAGGTGATGGTGCGGCTGGAAGGGGATACCATCGCCGACATCCGCTTCCAGGGTCAAGGGTGCGCCATCAGCACCGCAAGCGCCTCCATGATGACCGAGCTGGTGAAGGGGAAGAAGGTGGCGGAGGCCCTGGAGCTTTCCAAGAAGTTCCAGGCCATGGTGGTGGAAGGAGCCCCCCCCGACCCGGCCCTTGGGGATCTCCTGGCCCTTCAGGGGGTGGCCAAGCTCCCCGCCCGGGTGAAGTGCGCCACCCTGGCCTGGCACGCCCTCGAGGAGGCCTTGCGGTGAGGCGTTACCCCGCCCACAAGGTGACCCCCTTGCTGGTCCAGTACCCCGACCTCATGGAGGCCTGGAAGGAGGCCGCCAAGGCTGGGCTCCTTAGGGCGGAGAGCCAGGATGGGCGCAACTATGTGGTGGTGGAAGACCCAAGCCTCATCGCCCGGCTCAAGGCCTTGGGCCTCGAGGGGGAATCCGTGAAGGAGGCCTAGATGCGAGGCGTGGTGTTTCTGCACGCTTTCCCCTACAACCCCCGGATGTGGGAAGAGGAGATGGGCTACTTTCGGGGGCGGCTTCCCGTCCTGGCCCCCCATTACCTGGGGCTATCCCTTTCCCAGGCAGCGGATAGGGTGCTGGGGGAGATGGATGAGGCGGGCCTCGAGGAGGCCGTCTTCGTGGGGCTTTCCATGGGGGGCTACCTCATCTTCGAACTTTGGCGCAGGGCCCCCGAGCGCTTCCTGGGCCTGGTGCTGGCAGATACCCGCGCGGGGGCCGACACCGAGGAGGGCAGGAAGAACCGCTATGCCCTAAGGGAAAGGGTTCTGGCGGAAGGGGTGGGCTTCCTCCCCGAGGCCCTTCTCCCAAACCACCTGGGCAAGACCACGCAGGAGGAGAAGCCCGAGGTGGTGGCAAGGGCCAAAGCCCTCATTCTGGAGGCCAGCCCCGAGGCGGTGGCAGGAAGCCTCCTGGCCCTGGCGGAACGGCCCGACTCCACCCCCCTTCTTCCCGGGATGCGCCGCCCGGCCCTGGTCCTGGTGGGGGAGGAGGACACCCTAACCCCCCCGGAGGAGGCCAAGCGGATGGCCAAGGCCCTGCCCGACGCCCGCCTGCTCATCCTCCCCGAGGCCGGGCACCTGGCCAACCTGGAAAACCCCAAGGCTTTCCGCACGGCCCTTCTGGGCTTTCTGGCCGAGGTGCTTTAAAGGCGGAAGACTTCCTCATAGTATGGGTTTGCTGGGGCTTAAGGGGCTACTCCCCCTTGGGTTCGCGGGCCATGAGGGCAGAAAGGGCCTTCAAGGGATCCAGCCCCTCATAGACCACCTGGTACACCGCCTCGGCGATGGGAAGCTCAAGCCCGGTTCGCTCCCGCCAGGCCATGAGGGCCTTGACCGCATAGAGACCCTCCACCACCCCCCGGTCCTCGAGGCGCTCCAAAGCCTCGCCCCGCACCAGCCTCTCCCCCGCTCCCCGGTTCCGGGAGTGGAGGCTATAGGCGGTGGCCAGGAGATCCCCCAGGCCGGAAAGCCCATAAAAGGTGGCCTCCTCTCCCCCCTGGGCGGTACCGAAGCGCACCATCTCCCTAAGGCCCCGGGTGAGGAGGGCCGCCTTGGCGTTATCCCCCAGGCGAAGCCCGTCCACCATCCCCGCCGCCAGGGCCAGGATGTTCTTCAAGGCCCCGCCCAGCTCCACCCCCCGCCGGTCCTGGCTGGTGTAGACCCGGAAGGTGGGCCCGGAGAAAAGCTCCTGTACCCTTTTGGCCAGCTCCAAGGGACCCGCCGCCACGCTGGCCGTGGGGAGAAAGCGGGCCACCTCCTCCGCGTGGTTGGGACCGGAAAGGGCGGCCACGGACCTGCCAGTCAAGGCTTCCACCACCTCGCTGGGGGTGTGAAGCCTTCCCTCCTTGAAGAAAAGCCCCTTGGTGGCGGAAAGGTACCACGGGGCCCGGGGCAGAGCCCTTAAGGTGTCCTCCAGGGCCTTGGAGGGCAGGGCCACCACAGCCAGCTCCACTCCCTCCAAGGCCTCCTCCGGGTCGGCGGTGGGGTAAAGGTAAGCGGGGAGGGCCACCCCCGGCAGGTAGTCCTTGTTCTCCCGGCTGGCCCTGAGGGCCTCCGCCTGCTCCTTCCTCCTGGCCCAGAGGGCCGTGGGAATCCCCTTGCTGGCCAGAAGGACCGCCAAGGCGGTGCCCCAGGCCCCAGCCCCCAGGATGGCCACCTTCATAGGAGCACGCTCACCTCCCAGGCCTCATACCAGGCCGCCAAAAGCAGGAAAAGAGCCCCCAGGTAGAAGGTGAGGAGCAAGGCCCTAAGCCCCTTCCTATACCCCTCCCCTCCCGCCGTCTTGGCCAGGAGCACAAGTCCCCCGAAGGTGACCAGGATGTAGGCCTGAAGCTCCAGGAGAAGGGTGGGGAGGTGAACCAGGAAGGCGGCGCCCAGAAGCGCCGGGGACAGGGCGAAGCCGAAGACCAGATAGCGGAGGGCGTTCAAAAGAAAGACGGGAACCCCCAAAAGCAAGGCGGGCAGAAGCCCGGTGAGGAAAAGCCCCTGGCCGAAGTTCCAGTGGAAGATCACCCCGGCCAAGACCAGGATGCCCTTTCCCGTGGCCTCCTCCAAGCCTATAGCCTCGAGGGCCCCGCCGAAAAGGGCCTGCACCGCCCGGGCCATCTCCGGCATCCCGTAGGCCAGCAAACTCCCGAGGGCAAAGAGGCCATAGAGGAAGAGGTTGGTGAAAAGGTAAAGCCCCCTATAGGCGCGAAGAAGGGCCAGGGCCTCCAAAAGCCAGGCGCGAAAGGGCGAGGGCTGGAAGAGGAGAAAGCCAAAGAAGAGGGAAAGGAGCAAAAACCCCCACCCCGAGGCCGGGTTAAGGAGGTACCCGGGAAGGGCAAGCCCCTCGGGGCGGAAGTAGACCCGCTTGGCCTCGCCGCCCTCCAGGACCACCACCACCTCCCCCACCTCCTCCCCCACGGCCGCGGGGAAAAGGACCCGGTTTCCTTCCACCCTGGGGCTATCCAGGTTGAGGGAGAGGCCCCTGGGAGGCGGTGGGAAAAGGGCGTAGCGCTCCAAAAGCTTCGGGGCCTCCTCAGGGGAAGCCCTCAGGACCTCCTCGAGGCTCGGCGAAAGCTTTCCCGCAAGCCAGGCCTCCGCCGCCTGGCGGGCCAACTCCACCGCAGAAGAGGCCATGGCCCAGGGAAAAAGAACAAGAAGAAAGGCCAGAGGGCGCATGGCCTCAGACCTCCTCCAAGGGCACACCATCCCGGCACAGGGGGCAGGCTTCGGGAAGGTACTGGGGCACCTCCAGCTTCAGGAGGGCCCGGAAGGGAACACCGAAGTCCGCCTCCCCCCTGCTTCGGTCCACGATGGCCCCCACGCCCACCAAAACCCCTCCCCTGGCCTCCGCCGCCCGAATGGCCTTGCGCACGCTCTCCCCGGTGGTCACCACATCCTCCACCGCCAAAAAACGGTCCCCTGGGTTCACGGTGAGGCCCCTGCGCAGGGTCATGCCTCCCTGGCCATCCTTCTCGGCGAAGAGGGCCCTGGCCCCCAGGGCCTTGGCCACCACGAAGGAGAGCACCACACCCCCCAGGGCCGGGCCGATGACGAAATCCACCTTCTCGTCTTCAAATAGCTTGCCTAAGGCCTCCCCCACCGCCTCCGCATAGAGGGGATGCTGCAGGAGGGCAGCGGATTGCAGGAAGATGGGCGAGTGCAACCCCGAGCGCAGGAGAAAGTGCCCTTCCAGAAGGGCTCCCGTCCTGCGGTAGAGCTCCAGGACATCCATCCCCCCTACTCTACCAAAGCCCTATGGAAGTCCTCCGCCGCCTGTAAGGCTCCCTCCAGATCTGGCCTGCCCCCCGGATAGAAAAGGGCGCGGCTTGCGGTGTTCAAAAGGCCGGGGCCCTTCAAGGGCCTTCCCCCCTGGGCCCCTATGCCGGGGAGGAGGAAGGGAGCGCGGGGAGCCTTTTCCCGCACCGTCAAGACCACCTCCGGGTAAGTGGCCCCCACCACCATGCCCACGCGGCTCCACTCCCCTTCCCGGTATCCCTCCCCCTCCCGGGCCAGGGCCTCCGCCAGGTGGAGGTAAAGGGGCCTTCCCTCCACCAGAAGATCCTGCAAAAACCCTGATCCTGGGTTTGAGGTCTTGACCAGGACGAAAACCGCCCCCTGGCTTTCCCGGGCCGCCTGGAAGAAGGGTGTGAGGGTATCCAGGCCCAGGTAGGGGTTCACGGTGAGGGCGCTTCCAGGAAAGCGCAGGAGGTAGGCTCGGGCGTAAGCCTCGGCGGTGGAACCGATATCCCCCCGCTTCCCGTCAAAGATCACGGGCAGGCCCATGACCCGTGCGGCGCTGGCCAGCTCAAAAAGAAGCCCGAGCCCCTCCGGGCCCAGGGCCTCAAAGAAGGCCAGCTGGAACTTGACCGCAGCCAGCCTGGGAGCCAAGGCCTCAAGAAGCTCCACCGTGTACCGCTTCAAGTGGGCAACGGGCTCACGCCCGTGAAGCTCGGGCCTGGGATCCACCCCGAGGACCAAAGGAGGGCGGGAAAGCGCCAGGAGAAAGTCCATGCCTTCCACTATAGGCCTTGACAACCCCAGGCCTCCGGGCATAGAGTTGCCAGCGTACCGCAAGGGGGGAGTATGAAGAAACTCATCTTGGCTTTAAGCCTTCTGGTCCTGGCCGCCTGCCAGCAGCAGGCCACGGTGCAACCCCAGGCCCTTAGGGAAGCGGGCCAGACCTACATCGCCATCCTGGAGCCCACAGCCTCGCCCACGCTTCCCGCCCGTTTCTCCGAACGCCTTGCCGCTTTGGAAAGGGCCCACGGCCTCTCCATCCCCGCAGAGGACCGCCTCGAGGCCCTGGGGGCCGTCATCCTCCGCAACCTCACCCCCACCCAGGCCCAGCGCCTGGCCCAGGACCCCAGGGTCTACGCCCTGACCCCGGACCAGGAGGTGAAGGCCTACGCCCAGACCATCCCCTGGGGGGTGGACCGCATCGGCGCCCCCACCACCACCGCCAAGGGCGCCAACGTCTCCGTGTACGTGGTGGACACCGGCATCAAGGTGGGGCATGAGGACCTCACCAACCTGATGGGGGGGTATGCGGTGGTGAAGTGTCGGGGTAAGTGCCGCACGGCCTACGACGACGACAACGGCCACGGCACCCATGTGGCGGGCACGGTGGCCGCGGTGAACAACAGCGTGGGCGTCTTGGGCGTGGCCCCCGCCGCCGAGCTATGGGCGGTGAAGGTCCTCTCCGGCTCAGGTTCCGGCTCCACCAGCGGTATCGTCCAGGGCATCAACTGGGTGATCGGTCACAACAACGGGGGCAAGCCCAAGGTGATCAACATGAGCCTTGGGGGGAGCGGCACCGACGACCAGGATGGCCAGTACTGCCCCAGCACCCGCTCCACCAACGCCTTCCACAACGTCATCCAGAAGGCGGTGTGCGACTACCGGATCACCGTGGTGGTGGCCGCCGGCAACGAGGGCGACAACGCCGCCAACCATACCCCCGCCGCCTACGACGAGGTCATCACCGTAAGCGCCACCAACAGCCAGGACGACTGGCCCTCCTGGTCCAACTACGGCCCCGATGTGGACCTCGCCGCCCCCGGGGTTTCCATCCTCTCCACCTGGAACTCCTCCACCACCAGCTACAACACCATCAGCGGCACCTCCATGGCCAGCCCCCATGTGGCCGGGGCTGCCGCCTTGGTGCTTTCCCGCTACCCCAGCTACACCCCGGCCCAGGTGAAGCAGGCCCTTCTGCAAAACGCCGAAAGCACCGCCACCTGGCAAAACACCTCGGGGAATCCGCACCCCGAGCCCTTCCTGAACGTGAGGGGATTCTAGCCTCTCCACGAAAAACCCCCCGCCCTAGGGCGGGGGGCTGGTTTTTCCTGGGAAAAAAGAAAACCCCCCATAGGGGGTTGCACCGGCTTGGACCGCGGGGTCTTGAAAGCGCAGGAACGGGCTTCATGCTCCTTAGAAAGGAGGTGATCCAGCCGCACCTTCCGGTACAGCTACCTTGTTACGACTTCGCCCCAGTCACGAGCCCTACCCTCGGCGCCTGCCCTAAGGCTCCCGGCGACTTCGGGTAGAACCCGCTCCCATGGCGTGACGGGCGGTGTGTACAAGGCCCGGGAACGTATTCACCGCGGCATGGCTGATCCGCGATTAC
>NZ_BAAJPG010000001.1:0-94644 GCF_057547025.1 Thermus sp. KWY1 | reverse complement strand
TTTGGGTACGGGACGTCCTCCTCCATGAGGACGCCTGCCAGGTGCGGGGCGTGGGGGCGCAAGTCTTGGCGGTCCTCCGGGCCTTTCTGGTGTCCCTGCTGTACCGCAGGGGGGTGCGGAAGAAGAAGGCGGCCCTGGAGACCTTCTCCTTCCATCCCCTCTCCGCCCTCAGGTTCCTGGGGCTCTATGCGGTATAACGGTCAAGTCTGCGGTATAAAGAGGTGTGGAGCTTACCGAGATCCATGCCGCCTACCAGCGCATCCGCCCCCACATCCACCGCACCCCCCTCCTCACCTCGAGGCTCATGGATGAGCTACTGGGCAAGCGCCTCCTCCTCAAGGCCGAGCACCTGCAAAAGACCGGAAGCTTCAAGGCCCGGGGGGCCCTTGCCAAGGCCCTGACCCTGGAGAGCCCCCGGGGGCTTTTGGGGGTAAGCAGCGGCAACCACGCCCAGGGGGTGGCCTACGCCGCCCGGATCCTGGGGGTCAAGGCCCTCATCGTCATGCCCGAGGAGGCAAACCCCTACAAGAAGGAGGCCGCCCGGGCCTACGGGGCCCAGGTGGTGGACCAGGGGGTCACGGTGGAGAACCGGGAGGAGGTGGCGAGGGCCCTTCTCCTGAAAACCGGCTACGCCTTCATCCACCCCTTTGACGATCCCTTGGTCATGGCCGGGCAGGGCACCGCGGGCCTCGAGCTCATGGCCCAGGCGGGGGAGATGGGCCTTTTCCCGGAGGCGGTTCTGGTCCCGGTGGGGGGAGGAGGGCTCATCGCCGGGGTAGCCACGGCGGTGAAGGCCTTCTCCCCAAGCACCCTGGTCCTGGGGGTGGAGCCGGAAGGGGCGGACGACGCCCGAAGGAGCCTGGAAAAGGGTGAGATCGTGCGCCTCTCCCAGGCCCCCCAAACCCGGGCGGACGGGGTAAGGACCCTGGCTTTGGGCCAGCACACCTTCCCCATCCTGAAGAGGAAGGTGGACGCCATCCTCACCGTGAGCGAGGAGGCCATCCTGGAGGCCGAGGGCCTCCTCTTCACCCGCACGAAGCAGGTGGTGGAGCCCACCGGGGCCTTGCCTTTGGCGGCGGTGCTGGAGCACGGGGAAAGGCTTCCTGGGGTCCTGGCCCTTCTCCTTTCGGGAGGCAACCGGGAGTTTTGTGCCCCGGCCTAGGGCAAGGCTCATCCTTGAAAATCCAACATCATGATGCTATATTTTCAAGCATGATTCCCCGCCGCCTGCAACCCGTCCTGGAGGAGCGCCTCCGTCAAGCGCCGGTGGTAGTGCTTACCGGGGCCAGGCAGGTGGGGAAGACCACCTTGGCCCTGGCCGTGGGGAAAAGGCTCGGGGCCGTGTACGTGGACCTCGAGTCCGAAAGGGACAGGGCCAAGCTTACCGCGCCCGAACTCTACCTGGAAGGGTATCTGGACCGCCTGGTCATCCTGGACGAGGTGCATCGGATGCCCGGGCTCTTCCCCGTGCTCAGGAGCCTGGTGGACCGGGCGAGGCGAAAAGGGAGGAAGTCTGGCCTCTACCTCCTTTTGGGGTCCGTATCCCCAGAGGTGTCCCGCCAAGCGGGGGAAAGCCTGGCGGGCCGGGCCACCTACCTGGAACTCGCCCCCCTAGACCCCCTGGAGGTAGGGCCAGAGGAACTGGAACGCCTCTGGCTCCGAGGGGGATTCCCCGAAAGCTTTCTGGCACCCAGCGACGCCCAGAGCCTGCGCTGGCGGCAGGATTTCCTTCGCACCTATCTGGAGCGAGAAATCCCCGCCCTGGGCGGCAGGCTGCCTGCGGAAACCCTTCGCCGCTTCCTCACCATGCTGGCCCACCTGCAGGGGGAAACCCTCCACCTCTCCCGCCTAGCGGGGAACCTAGGGCTGGATGGGAGAACCGTAGGCCGCTACCTGGACCACCTGGTGGACCTCTACCTCTTAAGGCGCCTCCCCCCATACGAGGCCAACGTGGGTAAACGTTTGGTGAAAAGCCCCAAGCTCTACCTGCGGGATAGCGGCCTGGTCCACGCCCTCCTCGGCATCCCCCACCGGGAAAGCCTCCTGGGGCATCCCGTGGTGGGCGCCAGCTGGGAAGGGTTTGTGGTGGAAAACCTGCTCCGGGTGGCGCCGGAGGGCGTACTGGGATTTTTCTACCGTACCCATGCGGGAGCGGAGATAGACCTCCTGCTCCTCTTCCCCTCGGGGGCCCTCTGGGCCATAGAGGTGAAGCGTAGCCTGGAGCCCAAGCCCTCCCGGGGATTCCACGAAGCCCTGGCGGACCTAAAGCCCCAGGCCGCCTTCGTGGTGTACCCAGGGGAGGAAGCCTACCCCGTGGCCCCGGGAATCCGGGCCACCCCTTTGCCAGAGCTGATGCGGAACCTTTGGCACCTAGCCACCCAAGGCGGGACTTCTTTCCCTGGAAAGGCGGAGTAAGCTTAGCCCGTGATCGTCAAGGAAGCACTTCTACCCATAGAGGAAGTGGCCGGCAAGCTGGGCTTAAGCCGGGACAGGCTCTACCCCTACGGCCCCCACATGGCCAAGGTCCTGGGGGAGCCCCCTAAGGCCAAAGGGAAGCTGATCCTGGTCACCGCCATCACCCCCACCCCGGCCGGGGAGGGCAAGACCACCACCGCCATCGGCCTGGTGGACGCCCTATGGCGGCTTGGGAAAAGGGCGGCCTTGGCCCTCCGGGAGCCCTCCTTGGGCCCGGTTTTCGGGGTGAAGGGCGGGGCCACGGGAGGCGGCCGGGCGCGGGTGGAGCCCCGACACGAGATCAACCTGCACTTCACCGGGGACTTCCATGCGGTGACCAGCGCGGTCAACCTCCTGAACGCCCTCCTGGACAACCACCTGCACCAGGGAAACGAGCTCGGGATCGACTCCAGGCGCATCGAGCTCAAGAGGGCCATCGACATGAACGACCGGGCCTTAAGGCACATCGTCCTGGGCCTGGGGGGCAAGGCCCACGGGGTGCCCCGGGAGGGAGGGTTTGAGCTCACCGTGGCCAGCGAGGTCATGGCCCTCATGAGCCTGGCCCGGGACTTCAAGGATTTAAAGAAGCGCCTGGGAAGGATCCGGGTGGGCTTCACCTACGGGGGGAAGCCCGTCTACGCCCAGGACCTGGGGGCGGTGGGGGCTATGGCCGCCCTTTTACGGCAGGCCTTCCTCCCCAACCTGGTGCAGACGGCGGAGGGGAACCCCGCCTTCATCCACATGGGACCCTTTGGCAACATCGCCCACGGCACCAACTCCCTGAGGGCAAGCCTCTTCGCCTTGGGCCTGGCGGACTACGTGGTGCAGGAGGCGGGGTTTGCCACGGATCTCGGCATGGAGAAGTTCATGAACGTGGTGGCCCGCGCGGGAGGCCTGGTCCCCGAGGCGGTGGTGCTGGTGGCCACCATCCGGGCCCTCCGCTACCACGGGGGGCAGGATGCTTACGAGATGCCGGACCCCCAGGCGGTGGTGAGGGGCCTGGCCAACCTGGAAAAGCACGTGGAGAACGTGGAGCTATTCGGCTTCAAGCCGGTGATCGCCCTAAACCGCTTCCCCACGGACGCCGAGGAGGAGATCGCCCTGGTGCGGGAGTTTACCCGGGAACGGGGCCTGCCCTTCGCCCTGAGCGAGGTCTACGCCAAAGGGGGGGAAGGAGGGTTGGAGCTGGCGGAGAGGGTCCTCGAGGCCCTCTCCCTGCCCCACGCCTACCGGCCCCTTTATCCCCTGGAGATGCCCCTCGAGGACAAGGTGGAAACCATCGCCACCCGCATCTACGGGGCGGAGGGGGTGGAGTGGAGCGAGGAGGCCAAGAAAGCCCTCAAGGCCGCCAAGAAGGAGGGGTGCGAGGCCCTTCCCGTGGTCATGGCCAAGGCGGCCACCTCCCTTTCCGATAACCCCAGGCTCCGGGGGCGGCCCAAGGGCTTTAGGGTGCGGGTCACGGACCTGAAGTGCCGGTTCGGGGCGGGGTTTGTGGTGGTCTACATGGGAGGGATTGAGACCCTGCCCGGCCTGCCCAAGGTACCCCAGGCCCTGGGGATCGACGTGGACGAGGAGGGGAACATCCGGGGGATGGACTACTGAGACCGCCCCGGCCTGGAAACGGAAGGGCCGGGCTAAACCCCGTGCCCGTCCGCCCGTTGCTTCTCCACGGGAAGCCCCGTGGCCCCGTGGAAGGCCTCCACCTCCTCCAGGAAGCGGCGGAAGAGGTAGAGGGCGTCGTGGGGCCCGGGGGCGGCCTCGGGGTGGTACTGCACGGAGAAGACGGGATAGCGGGCGTGGGCCATGCCCTCGAGGGTCCCGTCATTCAGGTTGATGTGGGTGGGCTTGAACTCCTTCAGGGAGTCGATGTCCACCGCATAGCCGTGGTTCTGGCTGGTGATCTCGATCTTCCCGGTGAGGAGGTTCTTCACCGGGTGGTTGGCCCCCCGGTGGCCGAACTTCATCTTGTAGGTGCGCCCCCCCGCGGCCAGGGCCAGGAGCTGGTGCCCCAGGCAGATGCCGAAGGTGGGAAGTAGCCCCATGAGCTTCCAGATGGTCTCGTGGGCGTAGCGGGGCATGGAGGGGTCCCCGGGGCCGTTGGAGATAAAAAGCCCGTGGGGCTCCAGGGCCATGATCTGGCTCGCCGGGGTCTTGCCCGGCACCACCAGGATCTCGAAGCCCAAAGCCGCCAGGTTCTCCACGATGGCGTGCTTGATGCCGAAGTCCATGACCACAATGCGCCGCCCCGACTTCAGGGTGGGCCAGGCGTAGGGCAAGGGGGTGGAGACCTCGGGAGTCATGTCCCGCCCGTCGATGTCCGTCCAGGCCTTGGCCTCCTGGCGGAGGGCCTCGAGCTCCTCGGGGGTGAAGGCGTGCTGGGGATCCCCGAAAAGGCTGGCGTGGGCGATGGTACCCTTGAGCACCCCTCCTTCGCGGATCTTGCGCACCAGGGCCCGGGTGTCGATCCCCTCGATCCCCACCACCCCGTAGAACTCCATGAACTCCTTAAGGGTCTGCTGGGCCCTGGGGTTGGAGGCGATGCGGCTGAACTCCTTGGCCACGAAACCCTTCACCCAGGGGCGGTTGGACTGCATGTCGTAGACGTTGACCCCGTAGTTGCCCTGGTGGGGGTAGGTCATGACCACGATCTGCCCGTGGTAGCTGGGGTCGGTCATGATCTCCTGGTAGCCGGTCTGGGCGGTGTTGAAGACCACCTCCCCCACCGTCTTCCCCCGGGCCCCGAAGGCGTAGCCGTGGTAAACGGTGCCGTCCTCCAGGACCAAAACCGCCCGTTCCTTTACTCCAGCCATTCCTCCTCCTCGATGCCCGCTTGCTTTAGGATGCGCTTCAGAAGGTCCACGCTGATCCCGCCCCGGTGGGGATTGGGCAGGATGAGGCGCACGGAGCCCCGCACCATGAACTGGTGCCGTCCTCCTGCGTAGGGCCCGGCGAATCCCAGGGTCTTTAGCCTCGCCACCAGCTCCCTCCGGGAAACCGGCCTAAGCCGCTTCGCCATGAGGCAAATCGATGCGAACCTCGCCCAGGGGCGGAGGGGCCTCGCCCCGGGAGATCAGGAAGAGAAGCCAGTCCTCCAAGGCGGCCTGCAGGTTGGCCTCGCACTCCCTAAGGCTCTTCCCCGTGGCCCAGACCCCGGGCAGGTCCGGAACCTCCCCGTAGTAGGGCTCCTCGTCCTCTATGAGCTCGTAGCGGGCCCGGGCCATGGCCTCCTCCAAGTAGCGGGTCAGGGTGCCCATCCCATCCATTCTAGCCCCCGAAGGCCCCCGGGGAAAGGTGCTTGATGACGGCGATCTCCCGGCAGTTCTCGTAGAAGGGGCAGGCGTTGCACTCGCTCCACACCTTGGGGGGCAGGGCCTCCCGGGTGGTGACCTGGTAGCCCAAGGAGCGGAAGAAGCCCACCTGAAGCGTCCAGGCGAAGACCCGGGGCAGGCCCAGATCCCGGGCCTCCCGTTCCGCCCCCAGGACCAGCCAGCGCCCAAGCCCCTCCCCCTGCCTGTTGGGGTGCACCGCCAGGCCCCGGATCTCCGCCAGATCCCGCCAGAGCACGTGCAGGGCCACGGTGCCCACGATGTTCCCGTCCTCGTCCTCGAGGACCTGGAAGTCGCGGATGTTCTCGTAGAGGTGGCTGTGGCTCCGGACGAGCATCAGGCCCTTCTCCGCCCAGTAGCGGATGAGCCAGTAGATGGCGTCCACATCGCTCAGCCTGGCCTTCCTGAGCTCCACCCCCGCCTGGCGCCGCACCTCGGGCAAGGAAACCGTGGGTAGCTCTATCCGGGCTTCAAGCAAGGCCCACCTCCTTCTTGGCCTCCAAGATCCTTTCCCGCACCGCTAAAGGGGCCGTGCCCCCGAAGGAGTTGCGCCGGTGGATGGCGGTTTCCAAGCGAAGAAGGGGCAGGGCATCCTCGGCGAAGAGGGGGTGGTGGGCCCTTAGCTCCTCCAGGGTTAGGCTTTTGAGGGCCCTTCCCTCCTCCACAAGCCTCCGCACCAGGCGCCCCACCACGTGGTGGGCCTCCCGGAAGGGAAGCCCCTTTTCCGCCAGGTAGTCGGCGAGCTCCGTGGCCAAGGCATAGCCCTCCTCCGCCGCCCGCCACATCCTCTCCCGCCGCCACCTAAGCCCAGGAAGAAGGGCGGTGAGGAGCTTAAGGCTATCCCGGTAGGTGGAAAGGGCGTCCAGCAGGGGTTCCTTGTCCTCCTGCAGGTCCTTGTTGTAGGCAAGGGGCAGGCCCTTCACCACGGTGGAGAGGGCCACCAGGGCCCCTAAGACCCTTCCCGCCTTGGCCCGGATGAGCTCCAGGATGTCGGGGTTTTTCTTTTGGGGCATGATGGAGGAGCCGGTGGCGAAGGCATCGGGGATCTCCACGAAGCCGAACTCCTCGGTGCTATAGAGGATGAGCTCCTCGGCCATGCGGGAGAGGTGCAGCATGCCGATATTTAAGGCGGAAAGCACCTCGAGGGCAAAATCCCGGCTTGCCACCGCGTCCAAGGAGTTCCGCATGGGTGCGGCAAAGCCAAGCTCCTTAGCGGTGTAGTGCCGGTCTATGGGAAACCCCGTCCCCGCTAGGGCCGCAGCCCCCAAGGGGCTCTCGTTGAGGCGCTCCCTGGCGTCCCTTAGCCTCCCCGCGTCCCGACCGAGCATCTCGTAGTAGGCGAGGAACCAGTGGGAGAGGAGCACGGGCTGGGCCCTTTGCAGGTGGGTGTAGCCGGGGAGGACCTGGGGAGGGTCCAGGTACTTTTCTGCCTCCCGCACGAGAACCCGCCGGAGCCCCAAAAGGAGGGCAGAAAGCTCGTCTATGGCAGCCCGCAGGAAAAGCCTTAAGTCCGTGGCCACCTGGTCGTTCCGGCTCCGGGCGGTGTGGAGCTTGCCGCCCGGGGGGCCCACGAGTTCGATGAGGCGGGCCTCCAGGTTCATGTGTACATCCTCAAGCTCCTCCCGCCAGGGGAAGGTGCCCGCCTCTATCTCCTTCTCTATCCGCTCCAGGCCCTCGAGGATGGCCTCCAGCTCCTCCTGGCTGAGAAGCCCCACCCGGTGGAGCATGCGGGCGTGCACCCGGTTCTGCCAGAGGTCCTCCCGCCATAGGGCCCGGTCAAAGGGGAGGGAGGCGTTGAAGCGGGCGGCAAGCTCGCTTAGACCTTCGGCAAAACGGCCACCCCAGGTCCTATGCCCCATGGCCCTTCCCTTCCACCATGGCCCTTACCCGAAGCCTCAGGGCCTGGATCTTGATGAAGCCCTCGGCGTCCTTCTGGTGGTAGCCCCCGAGCTGGTCAAAGGAGACCAGGTCCTTCTGGTAAAGGCTTTTCGGCGCCTTTCTCCCCACCACGTAGACGTTCCCCTTGTAGAGCTTGAGCCGGGCCACCCCCGTGACCGCCTGGGCCACATGGTCAAAGTAGGCCTGCAAGGCCTCCCGCTCCGGGGCGTACCAGAAGCCGTAGTAGACCAGTTCCGCATACTTGGGGGAAAGCGCATCCCGTTGGTGCAGGACCTCCCGGTCCAGGGTGAGGCTTTCCACCGCCCGCCGGGCGTGGTAGAGAATGGTCCCCCCCGGGGTTTCGTAGACCCCCCGGGACTTCATGCCCACGAAGCGGTTTTCCACCAGGTCCACCCGGCCTATCCCGTGCCGGCCCCCGATCTCGTTGAGCCTTTGCAGCAGGGCTGCCGGGGAGAGCCGTTCCCCGTTCACCGCCACGGGATCCCCCCGCTCAAACTCCACCTCCACGTACTCCGGGGCATCGGGGGCTTCCTCGGGATCCACGGTCATGCGGAACATCCCCTTGGGGGGTTCGGCCCAGGGGTCCTCGAGGACCCCTCCCTCGTAGGAAATATGCAGGAGATTGGCGTCCATGGAATAAGGTTTCTCCTGGGTCACGGGAACGGGGATGCCGTGGGCCTCCGCATAGGCGATCATCTCCTGCCGGCCCTTGAAGCTCCACTCCCGCCAGGGGGCGATCACCCGAATGTCGGGCTTCAGGGCGTAGGCGGTGAGCTCAAAGCGCACCTGGTCGTTGCCCTTGCCCGTGGCCCCGTGGGAGACGGCCTCCGCCCCTTCCTCCTCGGCGATCCTCACCAGGTACTTGGCGATGAGGGGCCGGGCGATGGAGGTGCCGAGAAGGTAGTACCCCTCGTACACCGCGCCCGCGCGGAACATGGGGAAGACGAAGTCCCGCACGAACTCTTCCCTTAGGTCCAGGGCGATGGCCTTGGAGGCCCCGGTCCTGAGGGCCTTTTGCCGGGCCTCCTCCACCTCCTCCCCCTGGCCGATGTCCGCGGTGAAGGCGATGACCTCGGCCTTGTAGGTTTCCTTGAGCCACTTGAGGATGATGCTGGTATCCAGCCCGCCGGAGTATGCCAGGACGATCTTCATGCCAACCCCTAGTCTACCCCCTCGAGGGGGGTATGCATAAGTATACAGGAACCCCTCTGGCTCTGCACCTCCTCCTTGACAGGCCATCCCGGTCCGGGTATGTTTGCCCCGTAAAGAAAGGAGGGATTATGAAAAAACTCGGGTTCGTAGCCATAGGCATAGGCTTGCTGGGCCTTTGGGCCTGTACACCACCGCCCCAGGGCCTCCAGGGAAATGTCTTTACTAGCCCCAGCGCCGGGGGGCAGCCCGTTCACGGGGCCAGGGTGATCGCTCAGGTGGGAAGCCGGAGGGTGGAGACCACCACCAGCTTGGATGGGTACTTCTCCCTGCAAATACCCGGTAACGCCCAGACCTTCACCCTCACCGTCATTCCCCCTGCAGGCCAGGGTATGGCCGCTTTGACCTTCGCGGAGGTCCCTTTAAGCGCCTACCGTTCCCCCTACGGCGCCGCCTCGGAAATGAATATCTACCTTCCCGCACCTCCCTCAAGAATCCTTCCTGGCTATCCCCCACGCACTGGCTACCTCACCGGTACGGTAACCCTGGGAGGCCAGCCGGTAGCCAGCTCCACCCCGCGAACCTTGAACCAACTCTTCGATCCTCCCACACCTTGTGAGGACGGCCTAGTGGTCTTTGGCGGTTTCCGGACCGTCACCACGGATACCAACGGCCAGTACCAGATCCCGGTAGTTTCCACCAACAACCTCTATGCCGCCTCGGGAAGCGTGTGGGCGGGCAATTACACGGGCACCGACACGGGGGACTGCAACACGGCCACCGAATACTACTGGAGCCACTTCCGGTACGTGCCCGATGCCTGGGTGTACCTGAACGGGTCTTCCACGCAACAGGACATGGCCCTCGAGGCCTTTGACCCCCAGGCCAACCCCAGCCGGGTTACCACCCTCCAGGTCACCCACGACCTTTCGGGGCTTTCCGGATACAACCCCGATCCCACCAGCCCGGGATGGAACGCCTTCTCGGTAAGTGTTCCCACCTTCAACCACGCCATCCACTCTGACGAGGTGGAGCTCGGCCAGTATTACTATTTTGGGCAGGCCAGCAAAACCCTTCGGGTCTACAAGCTGCCCCCGGGGGCCAGCGCCCAGCAGGTCGCGGTAACCAGCATCGCCATCCGCTTCCGAATCGTCGACAACACCCTCGAGGTCCTCGACCTTTCCCAAGCTCAAAACTGGCGGGATGGCACCAACCTGGCCAACCCCCTCACCGTCCATTTCCTGGACACCCCCAAACTGGGGATTGAAGATGGGACCACCCTGGGAGCCACCCCTACCTTGACCTGGAACCCGGTGGCCGGGGCCAAGGTGTACGTGGTATCGGTGTACGACGAGGGCGGCAACCTGGTGTGGGCAGGCTTCACCCCGAACACCTCCCTCGTCGTGCCCTTCCCTCTCGCCACCGGGGCTTCCTACTTCTGGGACGTCTACACCGACGATCAAACCGAGATGCTGGACTACATCGGCATGGACCCTGCGGCCCTCCAGGCACGGCTATACCTGGACACGAAACACCTGGTACGGCTAAAGTCCTTGCGGACCAACCCGGTAAATCGGCAAAGGGGCGAGCTGGCTAAGGCCTATCTGGATAACCTTGGGTACATCCCCCAAGGGGCCTACCAGAAGCTCCTGCAAAACGGCTACCGGAAGTCCGTGAGCGAAATCCGCTCCTTCACCGTTCAGTAAGGAGGATAAAGATGCGGACGAGCAAAAGGCTTCTCCTTCTTTCGCTCCTCCTTGCCGCCTGCAGCCAAGCCCCTCAGGGCCGGGTTCCCGGGGAGCCGGGGCTTATCCAAACCGGGGAAGGGCCTGCGGTGGCGGGAGAGATCCTGGTCAAATACCGCCCCGGCCTCAGCCCCCAAAGCCTCACGCCCCTGGGGGAAAGCCAGAGGCTCGAGGCCCTCTCCGACCCCACCTGGGGTGAGCTGGCCCGAATCAAGGTACCCGTGGGCCAAGAGGAAGCGTACGTGGCCGCTTATACGTCCAGGCCCGGGGTGGAGTACGCCGAGCCCAACTACTGGGTGGCCAACCCCGCCCGGGAAGTCCTGGGCACCTTAAGTCTGCCTGGGAAACCCCAAGGGCTTCGCACGCAGGCGTACTCGGATAACGTGACCGACCCTTACTTCGTCCAGGTACCGGCTGGGGATCCTTTGGCGGCCACGGGCGTGGATGGAACCCAGTACCAGAGTGTGCCCTACTTGTGGGGCCTTTACCGCATCCGAGCCCCTGAGGTGTGGAACGAGGGCTACCGGGGCCAAGGAGTGGTGGTGGCGGTGGTGGACGAGGGGGTGGATCTAAACCACCCTGACCTCGCCGCTAACCTCTGGCAAAACCCCAACCCCAACAGCCTAACCTGCCCTGGGGAGCACGGCTACGATTTCGTGGACGACGATCCCGATCCCTCCGACTCGGGGGGCCACGGCACCCATGTGGCGGGGACCATTGCCGCTCCTGTCAACGGCATCGGTGTGGTAGGGGTAGCCCCTGAGGCCAAGCTCATGGTCCTCCGGGGTCTGGGCTACTTTGGCGGCACCAACTACATGCTGGTGCGGGCCCTGAAGTACGCCGCGGACTGCGGGGCCAAAGTGGTCAACAACTCCTGGGGCTCGGGAGCCCGTAGCCGGGCCTTCCTGGATGTCTTGGAGTATGGGACCAAGAAGGGTGTGGTCTACGTCTTCAGCTCGGGCAACTCCTACCGCACGGGTAACCGGCCCTCCTACCCGGTTTTCTACAGTACCCTCCTCCCCGGGGTGATTGGGGTAGGGGCTTCCAGCAACGACAACCGCCGGGCAGGCTTCTCCAGCACCGGCCCCTATGTCACCGTGGTGGCTCCGGGGGCTGCCATCCTCTCCACTGTGCCTGTGGCGCAAAACCCCAATAACCCCTACGCTTTCCTCCAGGGTACCTCCATGGCATCCCCGCATGTCACCGGGGTGGTGGCCCTCCTCCTCTCCGCCAAACCCACCGCAACCCCCGAGGAAATCCGCTTGGCCCTGGAACAGGGAGCCAACGCCCGGCTCACCGGCCAAGCGGCCAAGCCCGACTACGCCGCAGGCGGCCAGTACGGCTATGGCCTTGTGGATGCCAAGGCCAGCCTGGACACCCTCTTAGGCCAGTAAGGGAGGAATGGGCCTCGAGCCAACTAAAGCTCGAGGCCTAACTTCTTTAACTGGGGGAAACCCATGGGGAGAACCTCCCTCTTACCTTGGATCCTGGCCATGGTCTTCTCCGCGACCCTGGCCCAAAAACCGGAAGCTCCTATTCCCAGGCCCCGCCCTCCCGAGGAACCCCTAAGCCCTCCCGTACTGGAAGTGCGGGTGCTCTTTGGGGAAACACCCACACCAGGCATCCTTGTGGTCCTTCAACCCATGGCCCCCAACCGCATGCCCTCTGGCAAAGGGATTCTTCGCCTCACCGACAAGGACGGAACCGCCCGCTTCCCCCTCACCGGGGAGGCCACGGGCTTTCTCATTTCCTTTCACCACCGGGAAAGGGGACTCAGGCTCCAGATGCCCCTGGCCTTTGCCCTCGGCACCTGGAGCCTCGGGCCCTACCGCTTCACCCTCAGCCTCTCCCCGCCCTAAAGGTGGATGGGCTTTTCCCAGGCGGCCAGGGCGGCTTCCTTGAGGATCTCGGAGAGGGAAGGGTGGGCGTGGGGGGCCCGGCCCAGGTCCTCCGCGCTGGCCTTGAAGAAGATGGCCAAGGCCGCCTCGGCCAGCACATCCCCCACCCGGACCCCGATCCCATGAACCCCCAGGATGCGGTCGGTCTTGGCGTGGGCCAGGACCTTGACGAAGCCCTCCGTCTCCCCCATGGCCCGGGCCCGGCCCGAGGCGGAGTAGGGGAAGCGGCCCACCTTGTAGGGGATCCCCTTCGCCTTGAGCTCCTCCTCCGTGTACCCCACCCCCGCCACCTCGGGGTGGGTGTAGACCACGCTGGGGATGGCCAGGTAGTCCACGTGGCCGTACCCCTTGGCCATGTGCTCCACGGCGGCGATCCCCTCCTCGCTGGCCTTGTGGGCCAGCATGGGCCCCGGCACCACATCCCCGATGGCGTAGATGTGGGGGACGCGGGTCCTGAGGTGCTCGTCCACGGGGATGCGCCCCTTCTCGTCGGTGGCAAGGCCTGCCCTCTCCAGGTCCAGGCCCTCGGTGTAGGGCCTGCGGCCCACGGCGAGAAGCACCCTATCGGCGGTGAGGACCTCTCCCCCCTCCAGCTCCACCCGGGCCTCCCGGCCCTCGGGGCGCACCGCCTTCACCTTGACCCCGGTGCGGATCTCAAGCCCCTCCTTCCGGAAGACCTTTTCCGCCGCCCGGGATAGCTCGGCGTCCATGGTGGGGAGGATGCGGTCCAGGTACTCCAGGATGAGGACCTCCGCTCCCAGGCGGTGCCAGACCACCCCGAGCTCCAAGCCGATGACCCCGCCCCCCACCACGATGAGGCGGCCCGGCACCTCCGGGAAGGAAAGGGCCTCGGTGGAGGTCACCACCCGCTTGCCATCCACCTCCGCCCAAGGGGGGATGAGGGGGGCGCTCCCCGTGGCGATGAGGAAGTAGCGGGCGGAAAGCTCCTCCCCGGTTTCCTCCACCAAAACCTTCCGGTCCGAGAGAAAGCGGGCCCTTCCCAGGTGGCGGGCGATGCCGTTTTTCTTGAAGAGGAACTCGATCCCCTGGGTGTTGGCCTGGACCACCTTGTCCTTGTGGGCGAGAAGGGCGGGAAGGTCCACCTCGAGGCCCTGCACCCTAGCCCCGATCAAGCCCTTTTTCACCTCGTAGATGCGCTCGGTGGTTTCCAAAAGGGCCTTGGAGGGAATGCACCCCACCCGCAAGCAAGTGCCCCCCAGGGCCTTCTCCTTCTCCACCACCCCCACCTTCATCCCCAGCTGGGCGGCCCGGATGGCGGCCACGTACCCCCCGGGCCCCGCCCCGATCACCAACAGGTCGTAGGCCTCCACGCTAGACCTCCAGCATCAGGCGCACGGGGTTTTCCACCAGCTCCTTGACCCGCCTCAGGAAGGTCACCGCCTCCCGGCCGTCCACGATGCGGTGGTCGTAGGAAAGGGCCAGGTACATCATGGGCCGGACCACCACCTGCCCCTCCCGGGCCACGGGCCTTTCCTGGATGGCGTGCATGCCCAGGATGCCCACCTGGGGTGGGTTGAGAAGGGGAGTGGAGTTGAGGGAGCCGTACACCCCCCCGTTGGTGATGGTGAAGGTGCCCCCCATGAGCTCCTCGGGCTTCAGCTTCTTGGTGCGGGCCCTTTCGGCGAAGTCGGCGATCTGGCGCTCGATCTCGGCGAAGGAAAGCCGGTCGGCATCCCGGATGACCGGCACCACCAGCCCCTCTCCCCCGCCCACGGCCACCCCGATGTCGTAGTAGCGGTGGTAGAGGATGGTGCTGTCCCGGATCTCGGCGTTGAGCTCGGGGATCTCCTTGAGGGCCTGGACCACCGCCTTCACGAAGAAGCTCATGAAGCCCAGCTTCACCCCGTGCTTCTTCTGGAAAGCCTCCCCGAGCTCCTTCCTCAAGGCGATGATGGCGGACATGTCCGCCTCGTTGAAGGTGGTGAGCATGGCGGTGGTCTGCCGCACCATGAGGAGCCTCTCCGCGATGCGGCGGCGCAAGGGGCTCATGGGCACCGCCTCGCTCACCCGCCAGGGGCGGTCGGCCGGGGGTTGGGCGGGAAGCGGCGCGGGCTCCGGCATCCGGGGAGGCACCGCCTGGGGCGGGGCCTGCTTGGCCCTCTCCTCCAGGTGGCGCTCCACGTCCTCCTTGAGGATCCGCCCGCCCAGGCCCGTGCCCACCACCTCCCCGGGGGATACCCCCGCCTCCCGCAAAACCCGCTCCGCGGCGGGCATGGCCAGGGGCTCCTGGGGCTCGGGTGCCTGGGGTACCACAGCCTCGGGCTCAGGCCGGGGAAGCGCCTCTCCCAAGGCCTTAAGAAGGGCGATGGCCTCCCCCACCCTGGCGGTTTCCCCGGTGCGCTTCAGGATCCGCTCCAGGGTTCCCGCAAAGGGGGCGGGGAGCTCCAGGGTGGCCTTGTCGGTGATGAGCTCCACCAGGGGCTCATCCTGGGCAAAGCTCTCCCCTTCCTTCTTCAGCCAGGCGCCGATCTCCACTTCCACAATGGACTCGCCCACGGAGGGCACTTTCAGTTCCTGCACCGTCTACCTCCTCACTTAAAGGCTTCCTCAAGAAGCGCTTCCTGTTCCTCTCTATGCACCTTGGAGGAACCCACGGCGGGGCTTGGGGACTCCGGCCGGGCCACCACGCTGAAGGGGTGGCCGTAGATCTCCCCGCAGAAGCGGGCGGAGAGGTACCACCAGGCCCCCTGGTTCACCGGCTCCTCCTGGACGTAGACCACCGGGGTCTTCTTGGGGTAGAAGCCCACGGCCTCCTTGAGCTCGGCCTCGGGGAAGGGGTAGAGGAGTTCCAGCCGGATCAAGGCCACGTCCTCCGCCCCCACCTCCCTCCGCTTTTGCAGGAGGTCGTAGTAGACCTTCCCCGAGGTGAGAAGGACCTTCCTCGCCCCCTTGACCCTTTCCGGGATCACCTTCTGGAAGCGCCCCTGGGCCAGCTCCTCCAGGCTGGAAACCACCTCGGGGTGGCGGAGGAGGCTTTTGGGGGTGAGGACCACGAGGGGCTTGCGGATGGGGCGCTTCACCTGGCGGCGGAGGAGGTGGAAGAACTGGGCGGGGGTGGTGGGGTAGGCCACCTGGAGGTTGTCCTTGGCTCCAAGTTGCAAGAAGCGCTCCAGCCGGGCGGAGGAGTGCTCGGGGCCCTGGCCCTCGAGGCCGTGGGGCAGGAGGAGGACCAGGCCGGAAAGCCGGTTCCACTTGGCCTCGGCGCTGGCCAGGAACTGGTCGATGTAGACCTGCGCCACGTTGACGAAGTCCCCAAACTGGGCCTCCCAGAGGACCAGGGCCTCGGGGTAGTCCAGGCTGTACCCGTACTCAAAGCCCAAGACCCCGGCCTCGGAAAGAGGGGAGTTGTAGATCTCCACCTCCGCCTGCCCCTCGGCCAGGTGCTGCAAGGGGATGTAGGGCCTTCCCGTCTGGTAGTCGTACAGGGCGGCGTGGCGCTGGGTGAAGGTGCCCCTTAGGGCATCCTGCCCCGTGAGGCGCACCCGGTGCCCCTCGGCGGCCAAGGAGGCGAAGGCCAAGGCCTCGGCCGCCGCCCAGTCCAGGGGGCGCTTAGCCTCGGCCATCTCCTTTCGGGCCTCGAGGAACCGCTTCAGCTTGGGATGCACCTGGAAGCCCTCGGGCACGGCGCTCAGGCGGAGAAGGAGCTCCTTTAGCGCCTCCAGGGGCACCCCGGTATCCACCTCGGGCACCAGGTGGTCGGGCCCACCCACGTACCCCTGCCAGATGCCGGAAAGGCCGTGGGGCACCACGGGGCCCGGCTCCGCCTTGACCCGGGCGAACTCGCTTTCCAGCTTGGCCAGGTAGGCTTCCTCCTTGGCTTTAAGCTCCCCCTCCGCCACCACCCCTTCGGCAAGGAGCCTCTCCGCATAGACCTTCCAGGGCTCGGGCTTCTTGGAGATGAGGGCGTACATGGGGGGCTGGGTGAAGGTGGGCTCGTCCGTCTCGTTGTGGCCCCGGCGGCGGTAGCCCACCAGGTCGATGACCACGTCCTTCCCGAAGCGCTTCCGGTACTCCAGGGCCAGGCCCAGCACGAACCAGAGCTCGTCCAAAGCCTCGGCGTTCACGTGGAAGATGGGGACCGAAAGCATCTTGGCGATGTCCGTGGGGTAGCGGCAGGAGGTGTACTCCTCGGGCAGGGTGGTGAAGCCCAGCTGGTTGTTGGCCACCACATGGAGGGTCCCCCCCACCCGGTAGCCGGGAAGCCGGGAGAGGTTAAGGGTTTCCTGGACGATGCCCTCCCCGATGAAGGCCGAGTCCCCGTGGACCAGGATGGCCAGGCCCCTTTTCCGCTCCCGATCGCCGAAGCGGTCCTGCTTGGCGCGAAGCCTCCCCAGGGTCACGGGGTTCACGAACTCCAGGTGGCTGGGGTTGAAGTTGAGGGAAACGTGCACCTTCCCGTAGGGGGTGGTGAGGTCGTTGGAGAAGCCCAGGTGGTACTTCACATCCCCCGAGTAGCCCTCGGGGAAGATCTCCTCGAACTCGCGGAAGATGCGTTCAAAGGGCTTGCCCACCACGTGGGCCAGGACGTTGAGCCGCCCCCGGTGGGCCATGCCCAGGACCACCTCCCTGACCCCGTGGCGGGCGGCTTCCTCCACCGCCTCCAAGAGAAGGGGGACCAGGCCTTCCAGGCCCTCGAGGCTGAAGGTCTTGGCCCCCAGGTACTTGCGTTGCAGGAAGGCTTCAAAGAGGCTCGCCTGCATGAGGCGCTCCAGCATGCGCCGGCGCCCCTCGCGGGGAGGCTTGGGCCAGGGGGCCTCGATGCGGGAAAGAAGCCAGGCCCGCTCCTCGGGCTCGGTATGGACCACCTCAAACCCCACCGGGCCCAGGTAAACCTCCTCCAGGCGGCCCAAGAGGTCCCCCAGGGTGGGGGCGCCGAAGAAGGGGGGAAGGGACCTAAAGAGATCCTCCCGCAAAAGGCCGTGGGCCTCCAGGGAAAGCTCCTTGGGCCTAGGCCGCTCCCGCCCCAAGGGATCGATGCGGGCCGCCAGGTGGCCGAGCTCCCTGTAGGCCTGGACCAGGCGCTCCACCTTGAGGAGGAAGGCCAGGTCCACCGCCTCGGCCAGGGGAGCGGGGGTGGCTCGTCGGCCGTCCTCGAGGGGTTCTCTTCGGGAACCCTCCAGGGCGAGGGCGGAAAAGTAGCGGCGCCACTCCTCCGGCAGGGAGAAGGGATCCTCCAGATAGGCCCGGTAGAGGGCCTCCAGGTAGCCTTGGCTTTCCAACGTGAGCTCCATCCTACCTCCCAAGAAGGGGGCGTATACCCCCTTCATCTACGCTACACCAAAAAGCGGTGTAGGTGCTTTAGGACCTTTACAATAGGGCCATGGTCCTGAAGGAGAGACAGGAAGGCGTCCTTATCCTCAGCCTAAACCGGCCGGAAAAGCTGAACGCCATAACCGGTGCCCTGCTGGACGAACTCTACCAGGTCCTAAAGGAGGCCCAGGAAGACCCCGGGGTCCGGGCCCTCCTCCTCACGGGAGCCGGGCGGGCCTTCTGTGCGGGGCAGGACCTGGGGGAGTTCGGGGAGGGCAAGCCCGACTACGAGGCCCACCTCCGCCGCTACAACCGGGTGGTGGAGGCTCTGGCGGGGCTGGAGAAGCCCCTGGTGGTGGCGGTGAACGGGGTGGCGGCGGGAGCGGGGATGAGCCTGGCCCTTTGGGGCGACCTGCGCCTGGCGGCCCTGGAGGCCAGCTTCACCCCCGCCTTCGTGCGCATCGGCCTGGTGCCGGACTCGGGGATGAGCTTTATCCTGCCCCGGCTGGTGGGGTTCGCCAAGGCCCAGGAACTCCTCCTCCTCTCCCCCAGGCTTTCCGCCGAGGAGGCCCAGGCCCTGGGCCTGGTGCACCGGGTGGTGCCGGGGGAAAGGCTTTTGGAGGAGGCCCTGGCCCTGGCCCGGGAGCTGGCCCAGGGGCCCACCCGGACCTACGCCCTCACCAAGAAGCTCCTTTTGGAAACCTACCGGCTTTCCCTGACGGAGGCCCTGGCCCTCGAGGCCATCCTCCAGGGGGAGGCCGGGCGCACCCAGGACCACGAGGAGGGGGTAAGGGCCTTTAGGGAAAAACGCCCGCCCAGGTTCGTGGGCCGATGATCCGCTACCTCCGGGGCACGGTCCTGAAGAGGGAGGAAGGGGGGTTTCTCCTTCTGGTGAACGGGGTGGGCTTCCTGGTGCAAGCCCCCCAGACCTTTCTGCAAAGCCTCAAAGAGGGCCAGGAGGTGGCGGTCCACACCCACCTCCAGCTCCGGGAGGAGGGCCTTTTCCTCTACGGCTTTCCCGATGAGGAAAGCCTCCTCCTCTTTGAGCTCCTCCTTTCCGTGAGCGGGGTGGGGCCCAAGGTGGCCCTCTCCCTTCTCTCCGCCCTCACCCCCAGGCTTCTGGCCCAGGCCCTGGCCCAGGGGGACCTGCGCCTCCTCACCGCGGCAAGCGGGGTGGGAAGAAGGCTCGC
Organism: Thermus sp. KWY1; assembly: GCF_057547025.1. NCBI lineage: Bacteria > Thermotogati > Deinococcota > Deinococci > Thermales > Thermaceae > Thermus > Thermus sp. KWY1. Next base: position 75,712 of record NZ_BAAJPG010000001.1, on the reverse strand, counting down.
CGAGCGGATCGCTTTGGAGCTCAAAGGGAAGGTACCCCTAAGCCTCCTCAGCGGGCAAAAGGTGGAAAGCCAGGCGGCGGAGGAGGCCATCCTGGCCCTCACCGCCTTGGGCTTCAAGGAGGGCCAGGCCCGGGGGGTGGTCCTGGACCTCCTGGCCAAGCGCCCCTCGGCCAACGCCCAGGAGCTCATCAAGGAGGCCCTGAAGCGGTTACGCTAGGCTAGAGTTCGTCCAACGCCTCCCTGGGGGTGCGGCGGGCGGCCAGGTAACCCCCCTCCCTCAGAACCAGGGGGAAGAGGACCTCCCAGGGCCCCTCGAGGGCCAAAAGCCCCTCCCCCTGGAAGACCCTCGCTCCCTCGGGCAGGCCTCCCTCCAGGCCAAAGGGGAACAGGGCCAAAAACCCCTCCCCTGGCTCCCCCTCCCCCCGGTCCAGGTAAAGGGCCACGGGCTCCAGAAACCCCATGAGGCGGGTGCGGTGCATCTCCCGCCTCAGGGCCTGGAGGGCCTTGGGGTGCGAGGCCCCCTGCCAGAGGAGGAAGTCGGCCTCGGGGGAAAGCCCCACCAGGCTGTAGACCTGGAAAAAGCCCTCCTTTTCCTGCCAGCGGGCCAGGAACTGGGCGAACTCCTCTTTAAGGTGCTCCTGGTGCTCGGCCTCGAGGCGGCGGAACTCCGGCAAAAGCCTATAGAGGCTGAACCCCCAAAGGCGCGGCATGCCTCACCCCACCTCCAGGAAACGGGCCAGGGCCTCCTGGCTGAGGCGCTTGCCCACGTAGAAGGGCCCGAACTCGCCAAAGCGGGCGGATACCTCGTCAAAGCGCATCTCGTACACGATCTTCTTGAACTGGATGGGGTCCTCGCTGAAGAGGTCCACCCCCCACTCCCAGTCGTCCAGGCCCTGGGCCCCGCTGATCACCTGCAAGACCCTGCCCTGGTACTTCCTTCCCGTTTCCCCGTGGGCCTTCATGAGCTCCGCCCGCTCCTTGGCGGGGAGGAGGTACCAGTTGTCCTGGCCCTGGCGGCGCTTGTTCATGGGGTAGAAGCAGACGTAGCCCGTCTTGGGCAGCCTGGGGGTCAGGCGGGGCTTGATGTAGGGGGCCTCGGGATCCAAGGGCCCGGTCTGGCTTCCCAGCTCCACCACCGAGTAAAACCCGTAGGCGGGGCTTAGGTAGCGGGCGAAAAGGCTCCTGTTGAGCCTGGCCTCCACCTCCAGGAGGGCATCCAGGCTCTCCCTCAGGTTCAGGAAGAGGAGGTCGGCCTTGTGGGTGATCACCTGGTACACGCCGAAGGACCCCCTGCCCTCCGCCTCCACCTTCTCCCACTCCTTCAGGATCTCCGAAAGCTCCCCCCAGGCGGCCTGCCGTTCCTCCTTGGGGGCGGAGAACCAGGCGGCATGGTCCAGGCGGCGGAAGTCGTGAAGGATGTGCCAGCCCTCGAGGGTAAAGGTGGGCTCAGGAATGTGACCTCCCATGCCCCCAATATACCCGGGGATATACTCCCACCATGGTGGCCCTACACGTAGCCCTCGCCCTCCTTCTGGCCTGGCTTTTAGGCCTCTACGGAGCCAGGGCCCTGAACGCCCTGGGGCGCCTCACCCCCACGGAGCGGGACGACCGCTTCTTCCGGGTCCTCGGCTTCCTCTGGTGGGGGGTGATGGTCCTCCTGGCCCTGAGCTACCTGGCCCACGCCCTCGCCTGGCCCCTGGAGCCCCTGGCCACCTGGGGGAAGGCCCTCGCCCAGTGGCTGGGAAGCCGGGGCCTGGCCATCCTGGCGGTGGTGGGCCTCACCCTGGTGGCCTACCGCCTGGTGCCCCTCCTCCTCGCCCGGCTTCCCGAGCCCGAAGGGGAGCTCACCCGGGAAGCGGTGCGGCGCAAAACCCTGAGGGCGGTGGCGGATTCCGTGCTGAAGGGGGCCATCCTCACCCTGGGGGGACTCTTCCTCCTTTCCAACCTGGGCTTCAACGTCACCGCCCTCCTGGCGGGGGCCGGGGTGGTGGGCCTGGCCATCAGCTTCGCCGCCCAGAACCTGATCCGGGACTTCATCAACGGGTTTTTCATCCTCCTGGAGGACCAGTACGGGGTGGGGGATATCGTGCTCATCAACGGGGTGGGGGGGAGGGTGGAGCGCTTCAACCTGCGCCTCACCGTCCTGCGGGACCTGGAGGGCCGGGTCCACTTCATCCCCAACTCCGAGGTCCGCCAGGTGACGGTCCTCACCCAGGAGTGGAGCCGGGCGGTGGTGGACGTGGGCGTGGCCTACAAGGAGGACCTGGACCGGGTTTTGGCGGTGTTCCAAGACGAGGTGGCCCGCTTCCACCAGGATCCGGAGTGGCAGGACCGGTTCACCGAACCCCCGGAGGTCCTGGGGGTGCAGAACCTGGACCAAAGCGCCGTGGTCATCCGGGTCCTCTTCAGCACCAAGCCCGCGGAACAGTGGGCCGTGGCCCGGGAGTTCCGCCGCCGCATCAAAAACCGCCTGGACCGCGAGGGCATAGAGATCCCCTATCCCCACCAGAAGCTCTACTTCGGCGAACCCCTTAGGCTGGAAAAAGGAGCGTAAGGATGCCGGACGTCTACAAAACCATCCTGGAGGCCATCCACCCCCACCTGGGCGCCAGGGCCGAGGCGGTGCTGGAGGAAGGGCTGAAGCGCCTGGGCAAGCGGCCCTCCGAGCTCACCCCGGCGGATGGGGCCCACCTCCTGAAGGGCTTGGTCTACCGCGAGCTCCAGGCCCGCATGCGCCCGGAGGAGGCCAGGCGGCTGGTGGAGGGGGTCCTGGCCCAAATGGAAGGGCAGGGGGCCAGGCTGGCCAAGCTGGAACAGGGCTTGAAGCGCTTCGGGCTCTATGTGGACTGGCCGGAGGTGGCCCGCCTCCGGGCCCTGGTCAACCGCCTGCGCCAGGCCCCGGACCCCGGGCTTTTGGCGGAGGGGGAGGAGCTTGTAGAGGCCCTGGAGGAGAAGCTGGAGGAGGCCCTCCTGCGCCAGGCCAAGGACCTGGCCCACCTGGAGGAGGCCCTGGAAAGGGTGCGCCACCTGGGTGGGCCCAAGGTACGGCGGCTGGAAAGCCTGGTGGAAACCATCCGCCAGGCCCAGAGGGAGGGCATCCTGGCCCAGGCGGAGGTGGAGCGGGCCCGGAGTCTGGCCCTGGAGCTACGGAAGTTCCTGGAGTCCAGCGCCGTCAAGGCCCCTACCCTGCCGGAGATCGTCTTTGAAACCCAGGAAACTCCCCCGGAAACCCCACCCCAGGCGGAAACCCCCTCCCATCCCACCGACGTCTTCCTCACCGTGGAGGAGGCCTCCGAGCTGGAAGGGGAGCTTTTGGTGGACCTCGAGGCCCTCTCCCAGGAGGCCAGCCAGAGGATCCTGGCCCTGGAGGTGGAGGAGGAGAAGCGCAGGCTGGAGGAACTCCTAAGCCGCTTCGCCCCCCTGGTGGAGCGGGCCACGGTAAGCCCCCTTCTCGCCGAGGTCCAGGCCCTTCTGGATGCGGGCACCCCCGTGGGGGAAAAGCTCAAAGCCCTGGAGGAAGCCTTCCAGGAGGCCGAGAGAAACCTCCGGGCCGAGAAGCGGGCCCGCCTGATCCAGCTTCAGGAGGCCCTGCGCCTCCTTTCCCTGCCCGAGGAAGCCAAGCTCCCCCTAGAGCGGGCCTTGCAGCTGGCGGAGGAAACCCTCGAGGAGGGAGGCTACCCCGACCTCCTTCCCCTGGAGGAGGAGCTCAGGCGCCTGGAGGAGGCGGCCCGGCGCAAGGCGGAGGAGGAAAAGCGCCTCCTCCAGGAAAAGGAAGCCCTGGTGAAGGAGCTAGAGGAAAAGGGCGAGGCCTTCCGCCCCCTCCTGGAGGAACTGAGGGCGCTCCCCCTGGAGGCCCTTCCCCAAAGGCTTCCCGAGGTGCGGGCCCGTTATGCCGAGCTCCTCAAGGCCCAGGGGGAGGAGGCCGCCTTAAGGGCCAAGCTCGCCGAGGCGGCCAAGGCCCTGGAGGCCCTAAAGCCCGAGGCCCTGGCCCTGGGCCTAAAGGAGAAGGTGGCCGAGGCGGAAGCCCTCCTGGCCCAGGGGAACCTTCCCGACCTGGGGTCCTTACGGAAAAGCCTGGAGGACGCCAAGGCTCAGGCCCGGCAGGAAGCCCTTCTGGAGCTCTCCCGCCTCCAGGCCCTGGCGGAGCGCTTCCGCGGCTTCGGGGGGGAAGGGGTCTTGCGGGCCATCGCCGAGGAAAAGGGCAAGCCCCTCCCCGACCCCACCCCCATTGCCCGGGCCCTGGAGGCCTTGAAGCGGCGGATGGAGGTGAAGCGGGAGGAGCTCACCACCCGCCTCACCGCCTTCTTCCAGGCTTACGCCCGCCTCGAGGGGTTCCAAAGCGAAACGAACCGCCGCCTAAAGGCCCTTTTGCCGGTGCTGAAAAGCGCCCAGGAAAAGCTACCCCGCCTGGGACCCCAAGGCCTCCTCCAGGTGGAAAGAACCCTAAGCCAGGCGGAGGCCCTTCTCCGGGAGCTGGAAAAGGAGCGGGAGGCGGCCAAGGCTGTGCTCCAGGAGATCAGAGGCGAGGACCTCGAGGCCCTCCTGGGAGTCTTCGACCAGGGCAGGACCCCGGCCCAGGCAAAGCCACCGGAGGCACCCTCTACCATGGACCTGGAAGCGGACCTCGCCCCCTTGCGCCTTCCCGGGGTGGAGGTGCTGGGCTACCTGGGGGAGGCCCTCCCCCTGCCCAGGGAACCCCTGGAGGCCTTGGTCCAGGCCCTGGACCAGCTGGATAAAAGCCTGGGGCAGACCCGGGGGCCTGCGGCCATCCTCCTGGGAGAGAAGGCCTTGGTCCTGGCCCCCCGCAAGGGCCGCATCCTGGTGGCCCTGCTGGAAAAAACCAGCCTGTCCGCCTTCCTCCTGGAGCTCACCTCCTAGGGGTGCTACACTGAAAAATGGTGGTATCCGTCTCGGCTCTTTGGGAAAAGCTTGCACCCCTTCTAGACTACCTCCCGGCAGGGGAGCGGGAAAAGGTGCGGGAGGCCTACCTTTTCGCCGAGGAGGCCCACCGGGGCCAGCTCAGGCGAAGCAGGGAGCCCTACATCACCCACCCGGTGGCGGTGGCGGAGATCCTGGCCTCCTTGCGCATGGATGCGGATACCGTGATGGCGGGCCTCCTCCACGACACCCTGGAGGACTGCGGGGTGGCCCCCGAGGAGCTGGAAAGGCGCTTTGGGCCCGCGGTGCGCAGGCTGGTGGAGGGGGAGACCAAGGTCAGCAAGCTCTACAAGCTGGCCAACCTCGAGGGGGAGGAGAAACGGGCCGAGGACCTCCGCCAGATGTTCATCGCCATGGCGGAGGACGTGCGCATCATCATCGTGAAGCTGGCGGACCGCCTTCACAACCTCCGCACCCTGGAGCACATGCCCCCCGAGAAGCAAAGGCGCATCGCCCAGGAAACCCTGGAGATCTACGCCCCCCTGGCCCACCGCCTGGGGATGGGGCAGCTCAAGTGGGAGCTGGAGGACCTTTCCTTCCGCTACCTCCACCCCGAGGCCTACCACGCCCTTCTTTCCCGGATCCAGGAAACCCAGGAGGCCCGGGAAGAGATCATCCGAAAAGCCATAGCGGCCCTGGAGGAAGCCCTAAGGAAGGATGAACTCCTCCAGGCCCAGCTTCAAGGCCTGGAGGTGACGGGCCGCCCCAAGCACCTCTACTCCATCTGGAAGAAGATGGAGCGGGAGGGGAAGGCCCTGGAGCAGATTTACGACCTCTTGGCGGTCCGGGTCATCCTGGACCCCAAGCCCGCCCCCACGGAGGAAGGAAGGGCCTTGAGGGAAAAGCAGGTCTGCTACCACGTCCTGGGCCTGGTCCACGCCCTCTGGCAGCCCATCCCCGGGCGGGTCAAGGACTACATCGCCGTGCCCAAGCCCAACGGCTACCAGTCCCTCCACACCACGGTCATCGCCCTGGAGGGGCTTCCCCTGGAGGTGCAGATCCGCACCCGCGAGATGCACCGCATCGCCGAGTACGGGATTGCCGCCCACTGGCTTTACAAGGAGGGCCTCACCGATCCCGAGGAGCTGAAGCGGCGGGTTTCCTGGCTTAAAAGCATCCAGGAGTGGCAGCAGGAGTTCAGCAGCTCCCGGGAGTTCGTGGAGGCGGTGACCCGGGACCTCCTCGGGGGCAGGGTCTTCGTCTTCACCCCCAAGGGGCGGATCATCAACCTGCCCAAGGGGGCTACCCCCGTGGACTTCGCCTACCACATCCACACCGAGGTGGGGCACCACATGGTGGGGGCCAAGGTGAACGGAAGGATCGTCCCCCTCTCCTACGAGCTGCAAAACGGGGAGATCGTGGAGATCCTCACCGCCAAAAACGCCCACCCCTCCAAGGACTGGCTGGAGTTCGCCAAAACCCGGAGCGCCAAGAGCAAGATCCGCCAGTACTTCCGCACCCAGGAGCGCCAGGAAACCCTGGAGAGGGGGCAAAACCTCCTGGAGCGCTACCTTAAGCGCCGGGGCCTCCCCAAACCCAGCGACAGCCAGCTGGAGGAGGCCGCCAGGAAGCTGGGCCTCACCCCTTCCCCCGAGGAGCTCTACCTGGCCCTGGCCCTAAACCGCCTCACCCCCAAGCAGGTGGCGGAGAAGCTCTACCCCAAGGCCCTTCTCAAGCCGGAAAAGCCCAAGGCACCCCCCAGGAACGAGTGGGGGATCCGCCTGGAGCAGGACCTCCAGGCCCCCATCCGCCTGGCCTCCTGTTGCGAGCCCATGAAGGGGGACGCCATCCTGGGCTTCGTCACCCGGGGCCGGGGGGTCACCATCCACCGGGCGGACTGCCCCAACCTGCGCCGCATCCTCCAGGGACCGGAGGCAGACCGGGTCATCGGGGCCTACTGGGAGGGGGTGGGGGGCAAGGTGGCCACCCTCGAGGTCCTGGCCCAGGACCGCGCCGGCCTCCTGAGGGACGTGATGCAGGTGGTGGCCGAGGCGGGGAAGAGCGCCTTGGGCTCGGAAACCCGGATCCTCGGACCCCTGGCCCGCATCCGCCTCCGCCTCACCGTGCAGGACGGGGAGCGGGAATCCCTGGTCCAGGCCATAAAGGGCGTGAAAAGCGTGCAGGAGGTGCGCTGGGTCTAGGCGGGCCCGGCTAGAGGAGCCTGACCCACACCTCCCGCATCCTCGGCCCGTCGAACTCCGCCAGAAAAACCTGCTGCCAGCGGCCAAGCCGAAGCCGCCCCCCCTCGGCGGGAAGGAGGAGGTGCACCCCGGTGAGGAGGCTTTTCAGGTGGGCGTGTGAGTTTCCCTCCGCATGCCGGTCCTTGGGATGCACCCTGGGGGCCAGCTCCTCCAGGCGGGCGAGAAGGTCGTGGGCCACATCGGGATCCGCCCCCTCCTGCACGGTAAGGCCACAGGTGGTGTGGGGAACGAAGAGGTACACCAAGCCGGTGTGCCCGGCCAAGACCTCCTCCACCTGGCGGGTGATGTTCACCAAACCTTCCTTGGGGGTGGAAATGCGGATGGCCTTCATCCTTTAAGCATATCGGGCCAAGAAAATAGATCCCTTAAGCAAGGGCTTAAGCGTGGCCCTGCCAGGATGGGGTGGTATCAGGCCATGCGGGTGGCCCGCAGGGTAAAGCTCCGTTCCAGGGTGAAGGAGCGGTCCAAATCGCCGAACTCCCCCTGGGCCCAGGCCCAGAGCCCGGGCATGATGCGCTCGTGTACCTCCTCGGGAACCAGCTGGGTGAAGGAGTAAAGCCTTTCCTCCAGGGCCTCGAGGGCCTGGCGCAGGGTGCGCTCCTCCCGCCACTGGACCACCTGCTTGGTCTTGGGCCTGAGGCCAAGCCGCTTTAGGGCTTCCTCCACCTCCTCGAGGCGCTTTCTGTGCAAGCCCCGCACCACCCCCACGCCCTCCGCCTCCACCAGGGAGCGCCACCTGTCCTGGATTAGGCGCTCCTCCTCCGCCTCCATCTCATCCCAGCCTTCCAGAAGCACCCCTCCCGGCTTCAGCACCCTCAGGGCCTCCGCCAGGGCCTTGGGCCAGTCGGGGAGAAGGTGCCAGAGATGGACCACGATCACCCCGTGCACGCTCTCATCGGGCAGGGGAATGGCCCGGGCATCGGCCTCTATAAGGCGCACCTTGCGCATAACCCCCGCCGCCTTCTGGCGGAAGACCTCCAGCATGCCGGGATCCTTGTCCAGGGCCAGGTAGCGGTATCCCCGGGCGATGAGGGGCAGGGCAATGCGCCCGGTACCCACCCCAAGCTCCAGGAGCACCGCCTCCTCCCCCCGCACCCCCAGAGCATTCCCTATGGCGGTGGCGATGCGGCCCGCCACCTCCGGGGGGTAGGCCCGGAGGCGGTCGTAGGCGTAAGCCATACGCACGGAGGCCCTGGGCATCCTTCTTTTCATTTTACGGGGTATACTTCCCGGCGTGAAAGGACTCATTCTGGCTGCCGGACGGGGCACCCGGCTCCGCCCCCTCACCCACACCCGGCCCAAACCCGTGATCCGGGTGGCGGGAAGGCCCATCCTCCACTACGGTCTGGAAAACCTCCTGCAAGCGGGGATAGAGGAGATCGGGGTGGTGGTTTCCCCGGAAACGGAAAAGGACATCCGGGAGGCCCTTTCGGGCTACCACGTGCGCTACATCCTGCAAGAGGAGCCCCAGGGCCTGGCCCATGCGGTGGCGGTGGCCCGCGATTTCCTGGGCCAAAGCCCCTTCGTCCTCTACCTGGGGGATAACCTCTTCCAGAAGGGAATCGCCCGCTTTCTCCAGGCCTTTACCCCGGGGGTGAGTGCGGTGATCGCCCTGGTGCGGGTGGAAAACCCCAGCCAGTTCGGGGTGGCGGTGCTGGAAGGGGAAAGGATCGTGCGCCTTCTGGAAAAACCCAAGGAGCCGCCCTCGGACCTGGCGGTGGCCGGGGTTTATGTCTTCACCCCGGAGGTGCTGGAGGTCATCGAGGGGCTCAAGCCCTCCGCCCGGGGAGAGTACGAGATCACCGACGCCATCCAGGGCCTCATCGACCGGGGGAAGAGGGTGGTGGGGGTGGAGGTGGAGGGATGGTGGAAGGACACCGGCCGCCCCCAGGACCTCCTGGACGCCAACCGCCTCATCCTGGAAGAACTGGAACCCCAGGTGGAGGGGGAGGTGGTGGAAAGCCAGCTCACCGGGCGGGTGGTGGTGGAGAAAGGAGCTAGGGTACGGAAAAGCACCGTGATCGGCCCCGCCTTCATCGGGGAGGGAGCGGTGGTGGAAGGAGCCTACATCGGGCCCTTCACCTCCTTAGGGCCCGGGGCCAAGGTGGTGCGCTCGGAGGTGGAGTACTCCATCCTCGAGGACCACGCCATCCTGGAGGACGTGGCCTTACGCCTCCAGGAAAGCATCCTGGGGGTGGGGGCCCAGGTGAAAAACCGCGATGGCCTCCCCCGGGCCCACCGCCTGATCCTGGGGGATCTCTCCCAGGTGGAGCTGGCCTGAAGAGCACCCCCCATGGCCCGGCTTCTGGACCTCCTCACCGAGGACCACCAAAGCGGCGAGGCCCTGGCCCAGCGCCTAAAGGTAAGCCGCCAGGCGGTTTCCAAGGAGGCGAAAAAGCTTCTCGCCGAGGGCTTCCCCGTGGAGATGAGCCGGAAGGGCTACCGCATCCGGCCCGGCACTCCCCTTCCCCACCTCTTCCACCCCTCAGGGCGCCTCGGCCGGCCCTACCGCTACCTGGGGCGGGTGGGAAGCACCCAGGATGTCCTAAGGGCCTGGGCGGAGGAAGGAGCCGAGGAGGGAGCCCTGGTCCTGGCCGAGGTGCAGGAAAGGGGCCGCGGCAGGCGGGGAAGGCCCTGGGCAAGCCGCCCGGGGGAAAGCCTCACCTTCTCCCTCCTCCTCCGTCCCACCCTTCCCCTCTCCTCCATGGGCCTCCTTCCCCTTCTTGCCGGCCTGGCCCTTTGGCGGGCGGTGGGAGTGGGGGGGATCAAGTGGCCCAACGACCTCCTGGCCCCCGATGGCCGGAAGCTGGCCGGGGTCCTTTTGGAGGCCAAGGCCGAGGGGGAGGAGGTGGCCTACGTCCTCCTGGGAGTGGGGGTGAACGTGGACTGGGCCCCCGAGGGCGCCGCCGCCTTGAGGGAGTTCTCTCCCCTTTCCCGGCGGGAGGTGCTTTCGGGCTTCCTCCTCCACCTGGAAAGCCTCCTCCCCCTTCTGGAAAGCCCGGAAACCCTCCTCTCCCTCTACCGGGAGGCCTCCTACACCCTGGGCCGAAGGGTGCGGGTCCAAACCCCTAAGGGGGTGGTGGAGGGGGTGGCGGAGGCCATCCTCCCCGACGGCAGCCTCCAGGTGGAGGGGGTCAGGATCGGCGCGGGCGAGGTGGCCCTCGTGTCCCCCCTCCGGACCGAAGGATCCGACCCTTGAGTATTCCAGGCTTAGATTTCCCAAAGCGCTTGTGCTAGGATAAGGCTAGGTATGTTTGCCCGCATCTTCACCAAGGAAGAGGCCGATGCCCTCTTGCCCGAGATCCAGCGGGTCCTCTCCCAGATGCGGCAGGCCCGGAAGGAGCTTTCCGAGGTGCAGGCCCGGCTTCCCGAGGCCCGCGGGCTGGAACGAAGGGCCCTGGAGGAGGAGGCCCGCTTCCTCCTGGGCTCCTTGGAAGCCGACGCCCGTTACCTGGCCTCCCTGGGCGTCTTCCTCAAGGACCTGGACCGGGGCCTGGTGGACTTCCCCAGCCGGGTGGGCGGCGAGGTGGTCTTTCTCTGCTGGCAGGAAGGCGAACCCGAGGTGGCCCACTACCATCCCCTGGCGGGGGGGTTTGCCGAGCGGCGCCCCTTAAAGGGAGAACCTAATGGCCTTCTCCCCCAGGCCTCCCGCCCCGGCGAAACTCGGCCAGGCGCCTAAGGTCCTCCCGCACCAGGTCGTCCTGGCCCGCCAAGGACTCCAGGTGGTGCCTTAACTCGTGGAGGAGGGTTTCCCAGACCTCTTCCTCCCAGTCAAACCCCGGCCCCGCCACCTTTTGGAAGGAACCGTAGTAGAGGGCGATGTGCCGCCCGAGCCCCTCAAATCCCCGGAAGGTGGAAGGAGGGCCGGGGTCCAGATATTCCCCAAGCCGCCACACCCCCTTTAGCCCGGGCTCGGGCCTGGCCTCCGGCAGGACGTGCACCCCCTGAAGCTCCCGCTTGAAGGCCTCGGGGATCTCCGCCCAAAGCCTTTCCACCAGCGCCACAAAGGCCTCGTAGGTCATGGCCGATGGTAGGGATGCCCGGCCCTCAGGGTAAGGATCCGGTAGAGCTGCTCCATGAGGACCAAAAGGGCCAGCTCATGCTGCAGGGTAAGGGGGGAAAGGGAAAGGAGGAGGTCGGCCCCCTCACGTACCCCCTCAGGGTACCCCTCGGCACCCCCCACCAAAAAGGCCACCCGTTCCCCCTCCCAGCGCCTCAACTCTTCCAGAAGCCCCTCCGTGGTGAAGAGCTTTCCCCTTTCGTCCAGGACCACCTTGCGGTGGCCCTCCGCCTTGGGCAGGAGGTCCTGGGCTTCCTTGACGAAGTGGACCTCGAGGGGAGCATATTTCCGGATGCGCATCGCATACTCTTCCACCCCCAGCCGGGCGTAATCCAGCCTGGGTTTGCCCACCGCCACCACCCTAAGGCGCACCTCCCCATTTTAGGGCCAGGGTATACTCAGGGCGAAGGGAAAGTGGGACCTCACCCACCCCGATAAAAGAGCCCCAGGCCCTTACCCAGGGCAGGCTCTACGGGCGCCAAAAGCGCCGGAAAAGGAGGGTTTATGGTAAAGGACACCCACCGGTTTCAGCCCTTCACCCCCGAGCCCATAAGGCTCATCGGGGAGAAGGGGGAGTGGCTGGGGGATTTCCCCTTGGATCTGGACGAGGATAAGCTACGCCGCCTGTACCGGGACATGCTGGCGGCCCGGATGTTGGACGAGCGCTACACCATCCTCATCCGCACCGGCAAGACCAGCTTCATCGCCCCCGCCGCCGGGCACGAGGCCGCCCAGGTGGGCATCGCCCACGCCATAAGGCCGGGCTTTGACTGGGTCTTCCCCTACTACCGCGACCACGGCCTGGCCCTGGCCCTGGGCCTGCCGCCCAAGGAGCTTTTCGGCCAGATGCTGGCCACCCAGGCCGACCCCAACAAGGGCCGGCAGATGCCCGAGCACCCGGGGTCCAAGGCCCTCAACTACTTCACCGTGGCCAGCCCCATCGCCTCCCACGTACCCCCCGCCGCCGGGGCGGCCATCAGCATGAAGCTCTTGCGCACGGGCCAGGTGGCGGTCTGCACCTTCGGGGACGGGGCCACCAGCGAGGGGGACTGGTATGCGGGGATCAACTTCGCCGCCGTGCAGGGCGCCCCTGCCGTCTTCATCGCCGAGAACAACTTCTACGCCATCAGCGTGGACTATAGCCGCCAGACCCACAGCCCCACCCTCGCCGACAAGGCCCATGCCTTCGGCATCCCCGGCTATCTGGTGGATGGCATGGACGTCCTGGCCTCCTACTACGTGGTGAAGGAGGCGGTGGAGCGAGCCCGCATGGGAGAGGGCCCGAGCCTGGTGGAGCTCAGGGTCTACCGCTATGGCCCCCACTCCTCCGCGGACGACGACAGCCGCTATCGCCCCAAGGAGGAGGTGGAGGCCTGGCGGAAACGGGACCCCATCCTCCGCTTCCAGCGCTTCCTGGAGGGAAGGGGCCTCTGGAACCTGGAATGGGAGGAGGACCTGAGGGCGGAGATCCGCGCCGAGCTGGAGCGGGGCCTGAAGGAAGCCGAGGAGGCCGGCGCCGTACCCCCCGAGTGGATATTCGACGACGTCCTTGCGGAAAAGCCCTGGCACCTAAAGCGCCAGGAGGCCCTTCTCAAGGAAGAGCTTTAAGGAGGTCCCCATGGCCCTCATGACCATGGTGCAAGCCCTGAACCGGGCCCTGGACGAGGAGATGGCCCTGGACCCCCGGGTGGTGGTCCTGGGAGAGGATGTGGGCAAGAGGGGCGGGGTCTTCCTGGTGACGGAAGGCCTTTTGCAGAAGTATGGCCCCGACCGGGTTATGGACACCCCCCTTTCCGAGGCCGCCATCGTGGGAGCTGCCCTGGGCATGGCCGCCCACGGCTTAAGGCCCGTGGCCGAGATCCAGTTCGCCGACTACATCTTCCCCGGCTTCGACCAGCTGGTGAGCCAGGTGGCCAAGCTCCGCTACCGCTCCGGCGGGCAGTTCACCGCCCCTTTGGTGGTGCGGATGCCCTCCGGGGGCGGGGTCAAGGGAGGACACCACCATTCCCAAAGCCCCGAGGCCCATTTCGTCCACACCGCCGGGCTCAAGGTGGTGGCGGTTTCCACCCCCTACGACGCCAAGGGCCTTTTAAAGGCAGCCATCCGCGACGAGGACCCCGTGGTCTTCCTGGAGCCCAAAAGGCTTTACCGCTCGGTGAAGGAGGAGGTGCCGGAGGAGGACTACGTCCTGCCCCTGGGCAAGGCCGCCATCAGGCGGGAGGGGAAGGACCTCACCCTCATCGGCTACGGCACCGTCATGCCCGAGGTGCTCCAGGCGGCGGAGGAGCTGGAGAAGGCGGGGGTTTCCGCCGAGGTTCTGGACCTCCGCACCCTCATGCCCTGGGATTACGAGGCGGTGATGAACTCCGTGGCCAAAACAGGAAGGGCCGTGCTGGTGTCCGACGCCCCCCGGCACGCCAGCTTCGTCAGCGAGGTGGCGGCCACCATCGCCGAGGACATCCTGGACATGCTTCTCGCCCCTCCCATCCGGGTGACGGGGTTTGACACCCCGTATCCCTACGCCCAGGACAAGCTGTACCTGCCCACCGTCACCCGCATCCTCAACGCCGCCAAGCGGGCGTTAGACTACTGATATGCCCAAGGAGCTTATTTTCCTGGTAGAGGAAGCGGAGGAGGGAGGCTACGTGGCCCGGGCCCTCGAGGAACCCATCTTCACCCAGGGGGAAACCTGGGAGGAGCTTAAGGAGATGGTGCGGGATGCCGTGCGTTGCCACTTCCCCGAAGGGGAAGCCCCCAGGGTTATCCGCTTGCATTTCGTCCGGGAGGAGGTTCTGGCCCCGTGAAGCTTCCCCGGGATCTCCATGGGGAGGAGCTGGCAAAGCGCTTGTCCCGCCTGGGGTACCAGGTGGTGCGGCAGACGGGAAGCCACATTCGCCTCACCTGGAACAAAGGAGACCAGGAGCACCACCTCACCATCCCCCGCCACCATCCCCTAAAGCTGGGCACCCTGGCGGGGATCCTACGGGAGATTGCGGAGGCGCGAAACCTAACCCGGGAAGAGCTTCTTAAGCTTTTAGACCTGTAAGGAGGCCTATGCCCAAGGAAATCCTCATGCCCGAACTGGCGGAAAGCGTGGTGGAAGGCGAGATCCTCAAGTGGCTGGTGGAGGAAGGGGACTACCTCAAGAAGGACCAGCCCTTCGTGGAGGTGATGACCGACAAGGTCACGGTGGAGCTACCCTCCCCCTACGAGGGGGTGCTTTTGAAGAAACTGGCCAAGGAAGGGGAGGTGGTCAAGGTCCACGCCCCCATCGCCCTCCTGGCGGAGCCCGGGGAAGCCGTGGCTGGGGTAAAGGAGGTAAAGGAGGAGGCTCCGCCCGTGCAAGCGGTGGAGGAGCGCTCCATCGTGGAGCCCGGGCTTCCCCCAAAGGAGGAAAAGGAGGATCTCTCCCTCTTCAAACCGGACACCACCCAGGTGGCGGTGAAGAACCCCTTCTTAAGAGGCCAAGCGGAGCAGGCTCCCAGGGAAGGCCAGGCTCCAGGCCGCATCCTGGCGGTGCCCGCCGCCCGGAAGCTGGCCCGGGAGCTGGGGATTCCCCTCGAGGCCATCCCCGGCTCCGGCCCCATGGGCCGCATCCGGGTGGAAGACGTGCGGGCCTATGCCGAACAGCTTAAGGCCCAGGCCGCACCCCCGCCCCCAAGCCCCAAGGAGGCCCCAGCACCCCTTCCCACGGGCTTCCCGCCCCCACCCCGCTACACCCCCCCCAAGGGCTACGAGCACCTGGAGGAGCGCATCCCTCTAAGGGGCATCCGCCGCACCATCGCCCAGGGGCTTTGGCAAAGCCACCTCTACACCGTGCGCACCCTGAACGTGGACGAGGCCGACCTCACGGAACTGGTGGCCCTGAGGGAGCGCCTGAAGCCCGAGGCCGAACGCCAGGGGGTGAAGCTCACCTACCTCCCCTTCATCTTCAAGGCGGTGGTGCGGGCTTTGAAGAAGTACCCCATGCTGAACTCCAGCCTGGACGAGGAAAGGCAGGAGATCGTCTACAAGCGCTACTACCACCTGGGCCTGGCGGTGGCCACGGAAAGGGGGCTCATCGTGCCCGTGGTGCGGGACGTGGACCGGAAAAACATCCTGGAGCTGGCCCAGGAGATCGCCGAGCTCTCCGCCAAGGCCCGGGAAGGAAGGCTCTCCCCCGAGGAGGTCACGGGTTCCACCTTCACCGTCACCAACATTGGCTCCGTGGGGGCTTTGATGAGCTTCCCCATCATCAACGTTCCCGAGGCCGCCATCCTGGGGGTGCACTCCATCCGGAAGCGGCCCTGGGTGATGCCGGATGGCTCCATCCAGGCGAGGGATATCATGTACCTTTCCCTCTCCTTTGACCACCGCCTGGTGGACGGGGCCGAGGCGGCCTCCTTCACCCGGGAGGTGATCCGGCTCCTGGAGAACCCCGACCTGCTCCTTCTGGAAATGTAGGATGGACCCCATGAAGACCTACGACCTCATCGTGATCGGCACCGGACCCGGCGGCTACCACGCCGCCATCCGGGGAGCGCAGCTCGGGCTTAAGGTTCTGGCGGTGGAGGCCGCCGAGGTGGGGGGCGTGTGCCTGAACGTGGGGTGCATCCCCACCAAGGCGCTTTTGCACGCCGCGGAAACCGTACACCACCTCAAGGGGGCCGAGGGCTTTGGCCTGAAGGCCAAGCCCGAACTGGATTTCAACAAGCTCGGCGCCTGGCGGGATGGCGTGGTGAAGAAGCTCACCGGGGGCGTGGCCGGGCTTTTAAAGGGCAATAAGGTGGAGCTTTTGCGGGGCTTCGCCCGCTTTAGGGGGCCTAAGGAGATCGAGGTAAACGGCGAGGTCTATGGGGCGAAAAGCCTCATCATCGCCACGGGAAGCGAGCCCATGCCCTTAAAGGGCTTTCCCTTCGGGGAGGACGTGTGGGATTCCACCCGGGCCCTAAGGGTGGAAGAGGGCATCCCCAAGCGCCTTTTGGTGATCGGGGGCGGGGCGGTGGGGTTGGAACTTGGCCAGATCTACCACCGCCTGGGCTCGGCGGTGACCCTGATCGAATACATGCCGGAGATCCTCCCCGCAGGCGACAGGGAAACCGCCGCCCTCCTGCGCAAGGCCCTGGAGAAGGAAGGCCTTAAGGTACGCACGGGCACCAAGGCGGTGGGTTACGAGAAGAAGCAGGACGGCCTCCACGTGCTCCTCGAGGCCGCCCAGGGAGGCAGCCAAGAGGAGATCGTGGTGGACAAAATCCTGGTGGCGGTGGGCCGCAGGCCCCGCACGGAAGGGCTCGGCCTGGAAAAGGCTGGGGTGAAGGTGGACGAACGGGGCTTCATCCAGGTGAACGCCCGCATGGAAACCTCGGCCCCCGGGGTCTACGCCATCGGGGATGTGGCCAGGCCCCCCCTCCTTGCCCACAAGGCCATGAAGGAGGGCTTGGTGGCCGCCGAGAACGCCGCCGGCAAGAACGCTCTCTTCGACTTCCAGGTGCCCAGCGTGGTCTACACCGGCCCCGAATGGGCCGGGGTGGGGCTCACGGAGGAGGAGGCAAAGAAGGCGGGGTATAAGGTCAAGGTGGGGAAGTTTCCCTTTTCCGCCAGCGGCCGGGCCCTTACCCTGGGTGGGGCAGAGGGCCTGGTGAAGGTGGTGGGGGATGCGGAAACCGACCTCCTCCTCGGGGTCTTCGTGGTGGGTCCTCAAGCGGGGGAGCTCATCGCCGAGGCCACCTTGGCCCTGGAGATGGGGGCCACGGTTTCCGACCTGGGCCTCACCATCCACCCCCACCCCACCCTCTCCGAGGGCCTCATGGAGGCGGCGGAAGCCCTCCACAAACAGGCCATCCACATCCTGAACCGCTGACCCAACCAGGTTCCTTGGGAGTTCCCGGTGGGGCTTCTGCCCCACCGGGCCCTTAAAAGCCCAGGGCCCCGAGAAGCCCGTAAAGCCCTGCCCCCAGGAAGACGGCCACGCCCAGGTTCCCGGTGAGCCTAAGCCCCAGATAGGTGCCAAGAAGGGCCAAGGCCGCCCGGACCCACTCGGAAGAAGGAGGCGGGCTAAAGGCGGAAACCAGGAAGAGGGCCACCACCAAGGCGGGCCCTGCCTGGCCCGCCTTCAGGCTTTTTTCCCCCCGCCAAGGCAGAAAGCGGAGGAGAAAGGTGCCCAAAGCCAGAAGGAGAAGGGCCAGGGTCATGCCCCCCTCCCTTTCCAGGGCTCCTTCCAAAGGAGCCCCACCACCCCTGCCAGGAATAGACCCCAGGCCGTCTGGCCCAGGAGGTGAAACCCCAGCGCCACTCCGCCCGCCAGAAGGGCCACTGGGTTCCGCAGGTGGGGCAGGGCCAGGAGGAGAAAAAGGGCGGGAAGGGCAAAGGCAAGGGCCTCCCCCAGGCGGGGCCAGGCCAGAAGCCCCTTAGCCCCCAAGGCCCCCAAGGCGGTGCCCAGGTTCCAGGAAAGGTACGCTCCCAAACCCAGGCCCAGGAAGTAGCCCCGCCTTTTTTCCGGGGAAAGGCCGGGAAGCGTCCTTAAGGCCAGGGCGAAGACCTCGTCGGTGAGGAAAAAGGCCTCCAGGGGGCCTCCTTTCAGGTAGGGCCTCAGGGCCGGGCCGTAGAAGGCGTGGCGCAGGTTAAGGAGAAGGCCCAGGGAGGCCGCCAAAAGGGGCGGCACCCCCTGGGCCAGAAGCCCCACCAGGGCGAACTGGCTGGCCCCGGCGAAGACCAGAAGGGAGGTGAGCTGGATCCAAAGGTAGCCAAGCCCCGCCTGGGCCCCCAAGGCGCCAAAGGCCACGGCCACGGGGAAGTAGCCCAGGGCGATGGGCCAGGCAGCCCGCAGGCCTTCCCCCATCCCTAGCGGATCTCCGTCCCGCCCCAGCGCTCCAAAAGCTTCAAGGCCTCCACGTGGTCGGCCTCCGGGCCCAGCTCCCTTTTGGCCATCTCGTACACCTCCCGGGTGAGGCGAAGCAAGGGGCTTGGGGCCTTTTCCCCATCCAAAACCCCCATGGCAATCCCCAGGTCCTTCACCAGGAGGCCCAGGGCGAAGGTCTTGGGGAAGGCCCGGGTGACCACCCTTTGGGGAATCAGGTTCTCCGTGGCGTTAGAGCGGCCGCTGGAGGCGTTGATGACCTCGAGGGCCTTCTCGGCGGACACCCCCTGCCGCACCAGGGCCACCAATCCCTCCCCAGCCGCCCAGAGGTTCACCGCCAAAAGGGCGTTGTTGATGGCCTTCACCGCATGCCCCGCCCCCACGGGCCCCACGTGGACCACCTTGGCGGCGTAGGCCAGGTAGGGCTTCACCCTCTCCACTGCCTCCTCGGGCCCCCCCATCATCACCGTGAGGGTACCCTTTTCCGCCCCTATGGTCCCACCGGATACCGGGGCATCCAGGTAAACCACGCCCTTTTCCAAAAGGCGCTCCGCCAGTTTGCGGCTTCCCTCGGGTTCCCCGCTGGTGGCGTCCACCCAGTAGGTGCCGGGCCTCAGGTGGGGCCAAAGGGCCTCCGCCACCTCCCCCACCTCCTTGGTGGTGGGCAGGCAGGTGAAGATCACCTGGGCCTCCGCCACCTTTTCCAGGGGCACGGCCTTGGAACCGAACTCCTCCTGGTGCTTTAAGGCCTTGGCGAAGGTGCGGTTCCAAACCAGGGTGGGAAACCTCTTGGCCAGATGGCCAGCCATGGGGTAACCCATGGCCCCAAGACCGAGGAAGGCCAGCTTCTCCATGTTCCCGTTTTACCAGAACTTCAAAAGCTTGGCGAGGCCCCGGAAAAGGAGGAGGAAGAGAAGGCCAAAGGCCATGGCCACGCCCAGGAAGACGAAAAACCCCACCCCAAAGCTCCCGCCCAGGACCATCTGCCTAAGCCAAAGCCCCGCGGGGAAGGCAATGGCCCAGGTGAGGAGGAGGTTTTTCCAGGTGGGCTGGCGGTAGGTTCCCAGAAAAGGGGAAAGGAGTAGCCACACGAAAAGCACGGGAAGCACGTTCCGGGCGAGGCCCCCCAGGGTGATGGGAAGCCCGTGGGAAAGAAGCCCAGCTCCGGCAAAGAGGAGAAGGGCCAAGAGGTCCAGAAGAAAAAGGGACATGCCAGCGGTGCGGCCTCCGGTCATGGCCTTAGCCTACCAGGTGGAAGGCCCCTTACTTCTTTGAAGCCTCCAGGAAGACCCTATCCGCCCGGTAGGAACTCCGCACCAAAGGCCCGGCGAAGACCTCCCGGAAGCCCAGCTGGTACCCCCAGGCCTCGTAGCGCTTGAAGTCCTCCGGGGGCACGTAGCGCTCCACGGGCAGGTGGGCGGGGGTGGGGCGCAGGTACTGGCCCAGGGTGAGGATATCCACCCCGGCCGCCCTCAGGTCCCGCATGGCCTCGAGGATCTCCTCCTCCGTTTCCCCCAGGCCCAGCATGAGGCTGCTTTTGGTAAGAACGTCAGGCCGATAGCGCTTGACGTGGGACAGGACCTTAAGGGTCTGATCGTACCCCGCCCGGGGATCCCTTACCCTGGAGGTAAGGCGGCGCACGGTCTCCAGGTTCTGGGCGTAGACCTCAGGGCCCGCATCCAAAACCGTCTCCACCGCCTTGAGGTCCCCCTGGAAGTCGGGGGTAAGGGCCTCCACCAAGACCCCAGGGGCCTTCTCCTTGATGGCCCGGATGGTGGCGGCGAAGTGGGCCGCCCCGCCATCGGGAAGGTCGTCCCGGTCCACGCTGGTGAGGACCACGTAGCGGATATGGAGCCGGGCGATGGCCTCAGCCACCCTACGGGGCTCCTCCGGGTCCACAATGCCTCTGGGGTTTCCCGTGTCCACGGCGCAGAACTTGCAGGCCCGGGTGCAGATGCTTCCCAGGATCATCACCGTGAGGGTGCCGTGGCTCCAGCACTCCCCCACGTTGGGGCAGAGGGCCTCCTGGCAGACGGTGTGGAGCTTGAGCTCGTTCACCGTGGCCTTCAGGGCCTGGTACTTGGCCCCCGTGGGCAGGGTGGCCCTGAGCCAGGCGGGCTTATTCCGATCCACAGGCTCGGGCCGGGCCTGGGCTAGGCCATGCTTCACCACCTTGAGCTCCACCACCTCCCCGGTGGGGGCAAGGAGCTCCACGGTTTCAAACTTGGGCTTCACGATGATCCTCCTTTACACGGGGCTCCATTCCGAAAACCTCGGCGAAGGCCCGCACCACTTTGTCCTTCACCTCCGGCATGGGAACCTTGCGGCCCAAAAGCCGCTCCAGGGAGGTGACCCCTTTCCCCTTTAGCCCGCAGGGGATGATGACGGAGAAGTCGTTTAAGTCGGTGTTCACGTTGAGGGCAAAGCCGTGGAAGCTCACCTCCTCCTTCACCGCCACCCCGATGGCGCAGAGCTTGTCCTCCCCCACCCAGACCCCCGCGTACCCCGGGGTGGGGTAGGCCTTCAGGCCATAGGAGGCCGCCACCTTGACGATGGCCTCCTCTATCTGCCGAAGGAAGCGGCGCACCTCCCGGCCCACGGGAAAGATGGGGTAGCCCACCAGCTGCCCGGGCCCATGGTAGGTGACGTCCCCACCCCGCTCCACCCAGTAGACCTCAAAGCCGTTTTCCCGGTACCAGCTTTCGGGAAAAAGGAGGTTCTCCCCCGTGGCCTTTCTCCCCAGGGTGATGACCCGGGGATGCTCCAAAAGAAGCAGGGTGGGGGGGCGCTCGCCCCGCACCACCTCCTTGTGCACCTTTTTCTGGTACTCCCAGGCTTGGGGGTAGGGCAAAAGGCCCAGGTCCTCCACCAGAAACTCCACGTCCTTAAGCATACGCCAGGGGAAAGCTCCCTTAAAGTATCGGGCCTCACCGGGCCCAGCTTCGCTGGCTTGCGCAAGCATGCTGCCAGGTAGCCCTGACCGGCCTCTGACCCCAGGGACCTAGGCTAGGGGCATGGACTTGGAAACCCGGCTGGAGATGCTTTTGGAGCTTGACCCCGAGGCCTTGGACCCAGGGCTTGCGGAGAGGCTGATGGATGAGGTGCTGGCGGTTTTCCGCCAGCACCTTCCCGTGCGGAGCCTCGAGGGCATCCTGAAGCGGCAGGAGGGCCACCTGATCCTTCTGGTGAACCTGGAGCTGGCCTAGGCCAGAAAGCGGGCCAGAAGCCGGTCCCGTAAGGCCTCAGGGAGGCGGCGGAGAAGAAGGGTCTGCCACCCCCTAGGGGCCACCAGGTAGCGGGCCCTGGGCCTTGGGTCTTGGAGGGCCTTAAGCACCACCTCCGCCACCCTCTCGGGGGGCAGGCCCCTTCTGGCGCTAGCCCGGGCTGCCCTGCGGGCCACCTCCAGGTAGCGGCCATAAACCCTTTCCGTACCGGAAGGAGGCGGTTCCAAATAGGTTTCCGCCCAGCGTTCCGAACGTTCCCAGATGGGGGTGGCCACGGGCCCCGGTTCCACCAAGACCACCCTCACCCCAAAGGGAAGGAGCTCCACCCTCAGGGCATCCGCCAGGGCCTCGAGGGCGAACTTGCTGGCGGCGTAGGGTCCCGCCAGGGGCAGGGCTACCAGGCCGGAAACCGAGCCCATGAGCACCACCCGCCCCCGGGTCTTTCGAAGAAGGGGCAAAAAGGTCCTCACCGTGGCGAAGGCCCCGAGGACGTTCACCTCCAGCACCTGGCGGAAGACGGAAGGGGGAATAAGCTCCAAGGGCCCCGCCACGGCAATCCCCGCATTGGCCACCAGTCCCTCCAACCCCTCCCCCTCCAGAAGCCTCCTGGCCTGCACAAGGCTTTCCTCCTGGGTTACATCCAGGAAAAGGGGCACCACCCCCAGGGCGCGAAGGGCCTTTGCATCCTCGGATTTGCGCACCCCGCCATAGACCCGAAAACCCCTTTCCGCCAAGAGCCGGGCCGTGGCCAGGCCAATGCCGCTACCCGCTCCCGTGATGAGCACAGCCCCCATAGGAAAAGCTTAAGGACCCCCGGCATCCCAGGGGTCCCAAGGCAGCCTGCCGGATCCCCAGGCCCCTACTGGGCCACCACGCTCACCTTCAAGGCGATCGGCACCTCGGGGTGGGGCTTGTAGGTGAGGACGTACTCCCCCAGCTCCTTGATGGGCTTTTCCAGCACCAGGCGCTTGGGATCAATGGTGATGCCGTGCTGGCGCGAAAGGGCCTCGGCGACATCCTTGGCGGTCACGGAGCCGTAGATCTTGGTCTCCCCCGCCCGCACCGGAATGGTGAGGGTGAGGTTCTCCAGGATCTCCTTAAGCCTCTCCGCCTCCGCCTTCCTTTCCGCCAGGCGCTTGGCCTGGGCGCGGATCTTGGCCTCGAGGGCCTTCAGGTTGCTCTCCGTGGCCAAGACCGCCAGGCCCCGGGGCAGGAGGTAGTTCCTGGCGTAGCCGGGCTTCACGTTCACCACCTGGCCCACATCGCCCAGGTTCTCCAGGGGTTCAAGCAGGATGACCTTCATGTCCACCCCCTATTTGCGCACCAGCTTCTCCGTGAAGGGAAGAAGCCCAAGAATCCTCGCCCGCTTGATGGTGCGGGCCAGGATGCGCTGCTCCTTGGCGGTAAGCCCCGTGCGGCGGCGGGGAAGGATCTTCCCCGTCTCCGACAGGAACCGCTTCAGCACCTCCACGTTACGGTAATCCTTAAGGTCAAACTCCCCCAGGCTGGCCTTGACCTTGGCCTTCCTGGAAGGGCGCTTCTGCGCCTCCTTCTTGGGTTTAGCGTTCTTCGTGCTCAAAACGGCAAATCCTCCTCCGGCGGGAAGTCTTCCAGTCCTTCGTCGATGTCCACCCCACCCGTCTGGACAGAGCGCTCTGGCTCTTGGGGCCTGCTTCCGCCGGTCCTTTCAGGCCCACGGGTGGGTCGCTCCAACCGGAGGGCTTCCACACGGGTCTGGAAGCGCCTCTCCCCGGTGGAGCTCGTCCAGGAGTCGTTCACCAAACGGCCGATCACCAAAAGCCCCTCGCCCCGCTTGAGTTCCCCGGCCCACTCGGCCAGGTCGCGCCAGGCCTGAACCTCTATGAAGTGGGTCCTCAAGATGTTCCCCTGACGGGGAAGCAGCTCCCCGTCCGGTCCCTGGCCCGGGCGGCGCTCGTTGATGGCTAAGCCCAGCCGGGCTACCGCCGTCCCCTGGGGAGTGTAGCGCAGATCGGGATCGCGGGTGAGGTTGCCCATGAGGATCACCTGATTTAGGGCGTGGCGAAGCCTGGGCTGGCCCCGGGCGTCCTCGAGGGTCTCGCGGCCCCGCCCCTCCAAGGGATCAATGAAATCCGCCCGGATCTGGACCTCGCTCCGCTTCTCCCCTTCCCGCTCCCACTGCCGGTATTCCAGCCGGCCTTCTACAAAAATCAGCTGGCCCCTTTCCAGGATGTCCCCCCACATCTCCGCCTGCCGGCCCAGAAGGCGCACCCGGTGGTACCAGGGCACCTCCCGCTCCTGGCCGGAAGCATCCAGGAGGGTATCCTGACCCGCCAGGTTCAGGTCCAGAATGGCCATCCCCCCCGGGGTGTAGCGCATGTCCGGACGGGCGGTAAGGGTACCGATGAGGAAAACGCGGTTCAGGCCTCTTGCCATGGGAACAGTCTACGCCTTGGTGAGGAGGGGCTCCTGGGTTTTCACCACCATGACCCGGCGCACGTTATCGCGCAGGCGGAGCTCCCGGGCCAGGTTGTTCACCCGGTCTTCGGGCATCTCCACCTGGTACCAGAGGAAGTAGCCCTGGGTGTCCTTGGCGATGGGGTAGGCCAGGCGGCGCATTCCCCATTCCTCCACCTTCTCCACCCGGGCACCGAAGGCCTCGAGGGCCTTCCCGATGATCTCCTTCTCCAGGGCGAGCTGGCTTTGGTCCAGGTTGGGACTCAGGATGACGTTCACCTCGTACTTGCGCATCTACACCTCCTCTCCGGGCCCGGCAGGCCGCACGAAGGATGATTATACCCTCTTCCCCTCCCCAAAAAAAGACCCAGGGGGCCCTAGGGCCCCCATCTGGCTCCGCGGGCAGGACTCGAACCTGCGACCAACCGGTTAACAGCCGGCCGCTCTACCTGCTGAGCTACCGCGGACCGACCGCAGAGAGCACTATACCAGGGGCAAGGCAGGCGGTCAAGAAGCCCCCTGACCCCAAGGGAAGTGCCCCCCGGCCAAACCCGGGGGGCGCATGGGGCAGCGAACCGCTAGAGCCGCTTCAGGGCTTGGATCAACTCGGTCAACACCTTCTGGGCATCCCCGTAGAGCATCCGGGTGTTGTCGGCGTAGAAGAGCTCGTTTTCTACCCCGGCAAAGCCCTTGCCCTGGCCCCGCTTGATGACGATCACGTTCTTGGCCTTATCCACATCCAGGATGGGCATGCCGTAAAGGGGGCTTCCCGGGCGGCGGGCGGCAGGGTTCACCACGTCGTTGGCCCCGATGACCACCGCCACGTCCACGGTGGGGAACTCGGGGTTGATCTCCTCGAGGTCCTTGAGCTTGTCGTACTCCACCCCAGCCTCCGCCAAAAGCACGTTCATGTGCCCGGGCATCCGCCCCGCCACCGGGTGGATGGCGAACTTCACCTCCACCCCCTTGCTCTCCAAAAGGTCCGCCAGCTCCTTCACCTTGTGCTGGGCCTGGGAGAGGGCCATGCCGTAGCCGGGCACGAAGACCACCTTACTGGCGTAGGCCAGCATGACGGCGGCGTCCTCCACGTCGATGGGCTTGAGGCTTCCCTTGACCTCCCCCGCCTCCTGCTCCACGCCAAAGCCCCCTACCAGGACACTCCACACCGAGCGGTTCATGGCCCTCGCCATGAGCACGGTGAGGAGGGTACCCGCAGCCCCCACCAGGGTACCCGCCACCATCAAGGCCGGGTTCCCCACGGCGAAGCCCTCAAAGCCCACGGCCATACCGGTGAAGGCGTTGTAGAAGCTGATGGCCACCGGCATGTCCCCGCCCCCGATGGGCAGGGTCATGAGGATACCGAAAAGGAGGGCCAGGAGGAAGAAGAGCACGATGCTCAGGGTGGGGTCGTTCCAGAGCAGGGAAAAGCCCAAAAGCACCGTGATGAGGAGCGCCAGGGCGTTCACCACCTTCTGCCCGGGGAAGAGGATAGGCCGGCTTTTCATGATGCCCTGGAGCTTGGCGAAGGCGATGAGGCTTCCCGTGAAGGCCACGCTCCCGATGAGGCCGCCCAGGATGGCCAAGGCCATGAGACCCGGGTTCTCAAAGGCTCCCTTCAGGAGCTCCACCGCCGCGATGGTGGCGGCCGCACCCCCACCCATGCCGTTGTAGATGGCCACCATCTGGGGCATGTCGGTCATGGCCACCTTGACGGCCGCCCACCAGGCCACCACGGAGCCCACCAAAAGAGCGATGAGCATGAGGCCAAAGTTCTGCATCCCCGGCCAGAAGAAGGTGGCCAGAACCGCCAGGGCCATGCCCCACCCCGCCCAGACGATGCCGCTTTTGGCGGTGGTGGGATGGGCCATGCGTTTTAAGCCCACGATGAAGAGGATGGCCACCACGAAGTAGGCTGCCTGGATGAGATCCATTACTGACCACCCCCCTTGCCCGGCTTCTTCTCAAACATCTCCAGCATGCGCACCGTGACCGCATACCCCCCGGCGGCGTTGGCCGCCCCCAGGATGACCCCCAGGAAGCCGATGAGCTTCTCCAAACCGGTTTCCGCATGGCCCAGGACCACCATGGCCCCCACCACCACCACCCCGTGGATGAAGTTGGACCCGGACATGAGGGGGGTGTGGAGGATCACCGGCACCCGGGTGATGAGCTCATAACCCAAGAAAGCCGTGAGCACAAAGATGTAAAGGGCAGACCAGAAGCCAAACTCCATCACGCACCTCCCACGAGGGCCTTGGTGGGCCCGTGCAGGATCTCGCCTTCCTTCATGAGAAGCGCCCCCTGGATGATCTCGTCCTCCCACTTGGGGGCGAACTCGCCCTTTTCCATGAGCAGGCTAGAAAGGTTGAAAAGGTTTTTGGCGTACATCTCCGAGGCGTGCACGGAAAGCTCGCTGGGGAGGTTCAAGGGGCCAAAGATCCTCACGCCCTTCACCTCCACCACCTCTCCGGGCTGGGTGAGGACGCAGTTGCCCCCCGATTCCGCCGCCAGGTCCACCACCACCGTGCCCGGCTTCAGGCGCTCCACCATGTCCTCGGTGAGGAGGATGGGGGCCCGACGGCCTGGCACCTGGGCGGTGGTGATGATGGCGTCCATCCCCGCCACGTGTTCCCGCAGGGCCTCGTGCTGGATGCGCTTCTCCTCCTCGGTGAGCTCCCGGGCGTAGCCGCCCTCCCCTTCCGCGCTGATGGGAAGCTCAATGGGCTTGGCACCCAGGGAGAGGGCCTGCTCCACCGCCGCCTTGCGCACATCGTAGGCAAAGACCTGGGCCCCCAGGCGCTTGGCGGTGGCGATGGCCATAAGCCCCGCCACCCCCACCCCCATGACCATCACCTTGGCGGGGCGGATGGTGCCCGCCGCCGTGGTGAGCATGGGGAAGAAGCGAGGGGATAGCCTTGCGGCGTGGATGGCCGCCAGGTACCCCGCCACCGTGGCCTGGCTGGAGAGGGCATCCATGCTCTGGGCCCGGGTGATACGGGGGATGAGCTCCATGGCGATCACCGTGGCCTTTTTGGCGGCCAGGGCCTTCACCAGGTCCAGGTTCTTGTGGGCCTGGACAAACCCCACCACGATGGCCCCGGGCTCCAGGGCCCCGATCAGGTCTTCAGGGGGCGGCTGAACAGTGAAAAGCAGGTTGGCATCCTTCAGGAGCTCTCCTCGCTCCACCACCTCTGCCCCAACTTCCTGGTAGGCGGTGTCGGGATAGTAGGCACCTTCCCCGGCACCCTTCTCTACCCGCACCCTGGCCCCCTGCTTCACCAGGCGGGCCACCACCTCGGGCACCAGGGCCACCCTTCTTTCCCCTGGAGCCCTTTCCTTGGGAACCGCTATGGTCACCATAGGACCTCCTTCCGCGCCAGTATACCAATGGGGCCACGGGCATCTGTCCTTGCCCTCGAGGGTGACCCACTGGTCAGAAGCGAATCCTTATGGAAGAATGCTTCCATGCGGCCCTCCGGGCTCAAGATCGCCTCCGTACTGCTCCTGGGCATCTTCGCCATCAGCTTCGGCAGCATCCTGGTGCGCCTGGCCCTGGCGGCCTCCGGGGATAGAAGCCTGGCCTTCAGCCTGGTGATGAGCGCAGGACGGATGGGCCTTGCGGCCTTGCTCCTCCTCCCCAGCTGGCGAAGACCTCTGGCCAGCCGAAGGGGGCTTCCCTATGCGGTGGCCGCCGGGGCTTCCCTGGCCCTGCACTTTGCCCTTTGGATCACCTCCCTCTCCTACACCTCGGTGGCGGCCAGCACCGCCTTGGTCACCACCAACCCGGTCTGGGTTACCCTCTTCGGCTGGCTTTTCTTTCGGGAAGCTCCTTCCGGCCTGACCTTGCTGGGGATTGGAATAGCCCTTTTGGGAGGGCTTTTGATCGGCCTGGGGGATGCCCAAGGGGGAAACGGGGGAACCAACCCCCTCCTCGGGGACCTCCTGGCCCTCCTGGGAGCGGTGGCCGCCTCCCTTTACTTCCTCCTGGGGCGGGAAGCCCAGAGGCGGGGGCTTTCCATTCTGGAGTACGTGCGGATAGCCTACACCACCGCAGCTTTCCTCCTCCTTCCTCTTCCCTACCTCTTTGGCGGAGGGTACGGGGGTTATCCCCTTGCGGTCTACGGCTACATCCTTCTCATGGCCCTTTTGCCGCAGCTTTTGGGCCATACCAGCTTCAACTGGGCCACCCGGCACATCCCCCCGGTCCTGGTCACCCTGGCCATCCTCTTTGAGCCGGTGGGGGCAAGTCTCCTGGCCTTCCTCCTCTTTGGGGAGCTTCCCGGGGTTCAGGTGCTCCTGGGAGCCCTGGTCCTCCTCATCGGGGTGGGTATGGCCGTAGTGGGGGCACGGCGATGATCTACGTGGCCCTGGCCGCACTCCTTTGGGGCCTGGGCGGGGCCCTGGCCGGGCGGTTCATGGGGGAGATTCCCCCCTCGGTCCTCATCCCCTTGCGCTTTCTCCTGAGCTTCTTTCTCCTTCTCCCCCTGGTGCTCCGGTTTCCCCCGGCCGCCAAGGAGTGGCCCCGGCTCCTCCGGGTGGGGCTCGCCCTCTCCGGGGCCCAGGCCTTCTACTACCTGGCCATCCACGCCACCACCGTGGCCACCGGGATCTTCCTCCAGTACCTGGCCCCTGCCCTCCTCACCCTCTACGCCCTCCTAAGGGGGGAAAGGCTTCCCGGCAAGGCCCTTTTGGGGGTGGCCGTGGCCCTTTTGGGAGCCTACGTGCTGGTGGTGGGGTCCAAGGGTTTCACGGCAAGCCCCCTGGGGGTGGCCTACGGCCTCCTCTCCGCCCTTTCCTTCGCCCTTTACGCTGCCTTCTCCCACGGGCTCAAGACCCCACCCCTGGTGAGCCTGGGGGTGGCCACGGGGGTGGGAAGCCTCCTCTCCCTCCCCATCCTTATGGGCAACCTCCCCCGGGTTTGGACCCTGGACCCAGGGGACTGGGGGGCGGTGGCCTACCTGGTCATCCTGGGCACGGTGGTGCCCTTTAGCCTCTTCCTCTTGGGGGTGCGCACGGTACCCGCCCGGAACGCCACCCTAACCGCCATGCTGGAGCCAGTGGCCGGGGCGATCTTCGCCTGGCCCCTGGCGGGAGAGCCCTTGAGCCTCGAGGGCCTTCTGGGCGGCACCCTCATCCTCCTGGGAGTGGCTCTGAACCGGAGGTGATATGGCAGCGCGGGTTTTTCTCCTCTTCACCCTAGGCTACTTCCTCTCCTACTTCTACCGGTCGGCCAACGCGGTGCTGGCCAAGGACCTGTCCCAGGACCTGGGCCTGGGTCCGGCGGAGCTAGGGTTTATGACCAGCCTCTTCTACCTCTCCTTCGCCGCGGTACAGCTCCCCTTGGGAAGCCTCCTGGACCGGTACGGCCCCAGGATCATCACCCCGGCCCTCCTCCTGGTGGCTTCTCTGGGAAGCGTGGTCTTCGGGCTGGCGCAAGGCTTCCCCACCCTGGCCCTGGGCCGGGCCCTGATCGGGGTGGGGATGGCCGCCGCCCTTATGGGCTCCCTAAAGGCCTTTAGCCTCTGGTTCCCCCGGACCTACGCCACGGTTTCCACCCTCCTGGTGGGCCTGGGGGCCACAGGGGGGCTTTTGGCGGCCACCCCCCTGGCCCTCCTGAAGGAGGCCATGGGCTGGCGGGGGGTCTTCCTCCTGGGGGCAGGGGTGGTGGTCCTGGTGGCCCTTCTCATCTACCTGGGGGTGCGGAACACCCCCCCTGGGGTTCCCTGGCCCAAGGGTGGGGGAGGCGGAGGGCTAAGGGAAGTCCTGGGCAATTCCAGGCTCCTGCGGGTGGCCTTTTTGGCCTTGGCCTTTGCGGGAAGCTTCCTGGCCTTGCAAACCCTCTGGGCTGGGGCCTACGCCTACGCCCTGGGCCTCGAGGCGGTGAAGGTGGGGAACCTCCTCCTCCTCTACTCGGGGGGCGCGGTCCTGGGCTTTCTGGTATCCGGCTACCTGGCCGACCGCCTGGGCACCGCCAGGGTGCTGGTGGGAGCGGCCCTGCCCTTCGCCCTGGGCCTCCTCCTCGCCCTCTTCAAGCTTCTTGCCCTCGCCTACCCCCTCATGGGATTCTTCGGAGCCTTCAACATCCTCACCCTTACCCAGGCCCGGGAGCTGGTGCCCCCTCACCTGGTGGGCCGGGGCACCACCTTGGTGAACCTCTTCGGCATTGGGGGCGCCTTCCTGTTGCAGTGGGGGGTGGGGGTGGCGGTGGGAACCCTGGGATACGCCTTCGCCTTCGGCAGCCTCCTTGGCCTTCTTCTTCTGGCCCTTTTCCTTTACCGCCCCCTTCTCGGCCTGAGGACCTCGGGGTGAAGGAGATGGCGCTGTCGCTCCCGGACCCTATTTGGCCAGTTGGGGCGCTCTTTGGGAAGCGGATTGGGCAGAAGGGGGGTGTTCTCGAGTATCTAGGAAAAGCCTCAGCATTCGGGACTTTTCTATGACCCCATGGACTTCTCCGATGGGAAGTGCACAAAAGCCTCGTTGACAAACCCCAAAAGGCTAGGCAAAAAGAACTCTTTTGTATTAAACTCCGTCCATGCTAGCCCAGGTGCGAAGCTATACCCTCTTCGGCCTGGACGCGGTTCCCGTCACCGTGGAGGTGGACGTCAGCCCCGGGCTTCCCAGCTACGCCCTGGTGGGGTTGCCGGACAAGGCGGTGGAGGAAAGCCGGGAGCGGGTCAGGGCCGCCCTGAAGAACACGGGCTTCCCCTACCCCCAGGCCCGGGTGGTGGTGAACCTGGCCCCGGCGGAACTCCGTAAGGAAGGAAGCCACTTTGACCTGCCCATCGCCTTGGGGCTTCTGGCCGCCCAGGGGGTGGTGCCCCTGGAGGGCCTGGCGGGCCTGGCGGTGGCCGGGGAGCTGGGCCTGGATGGAACCCTGCGCCCGGTGCCCGGGGCGGTGAACCTGGCTTTGGGGGCCTTGGGCGAAGGGAAAAAGCTCCTCCTGCCCCTGGAAAGCGCCAAGGAGGCCGCCTTGGTGGAGGGGGTGGAGGTCTACGGGGTGGAAAACCTCCTTCAGGCGGTGGCCTACCTGAGGGGAGAAGAGGAGCCCAGGAGGGTGGAACCCGACGATCCCGTGGCCGCCCTGGAGGCTTTGGACCTCCGGGACGTGAAGGGCCAGGCCAAGGCCAAGAGGGCCCTGGAGATCGCCGCCGCCGGTTACCACCACCTCCTCATGGTGGGAAGCCCGGGCTCGGGAAAAACCATGCTGGCCAGGCGCCTTCCCTTTCTGCTTCCCCCTCTGAGCCAGGAGGCCGCCCTCGAGGTAAGCCGCATCCACTCCGCCGCCGGGCAGATCCTTAAGGGCCTGGTGCGCACGCCCCCTTTCCGCGCCCCCCACCACACGGTGAGCTACGCGGGTCTCATCGGGGGCGGGGCCATCCCCAAGCCGGGGGAGGTTTCCCTGGCCCACCGGGGGGTGCTTTTCCTGGACGAGTTCCCCGAGTTTTCCCGGGATGCCCTGGAGGCCCTCCGCCAGCCCCTCGAGGACGGGGTGGTGACCGTCTCCCGGGCCAGGGCCAGCCTCACCTTTCCCGCCCGCTTCCTCCTGGTGGCGGCCATGAACCCCTGCCCCTGCGGCTGGTATGGGGACCCGGAGCGGGCCTGCACCTGCACCCCGGCAAGCCGCCAGCGCTACGTGGGGAAGATCTCCGGACCTCTCCTGGACCGGTTTGACCTGGTGGTGGAGGTGCCCCGCTTAACCCCAGCTGAGCTCGCCCGCGCCCCCGAAGGGGAAGGCACCGAGGCCGTGCGGGAAAGGGTCCTAAGGGCCCGGGAGAGGATGCTCGCCCGGCAGGGCAGGCCCAACGGGGAGCTTGCGGGAAAGGCCCTGAGGGAGCACGTGCGCTTAACCTCGGGGGCGGAACACCTCCTCCAGGCAGCGGCCAAGCGGATGCTCCTTTCCGCCAGGAGCTACGACCGCCTCCTCCGGGTAGCCCGCACCATTGCCGACCTGCAGGGAGCGGAGAGCGTGGAGGAAAACCACGTGGCCGAGGCCTTGGCCTACCGCAAGACCCTTTAACCCACCTGGGCAGCTAGCCAGGGAACAAGGGCCTCCGCCGCCGCGAGGTTGGTGGCCAAGGGCACCCCGTGCACGTTGCACACCCGCATGAGGGCCTGCACGTCGGGCTCGTGGGGCTTGGGGGTGAGGGGATCCTGGAAGAAGAGCACGCAAAGCACCTTTCCCTCAGCCACCCTGGACCCGATCTGCATATCCCCTCCCAGGGGACCGGAAAGAACCCGCTCCACCTCGAGGCCGGTGGCCTCCTGGATGCGTTTCCCCGTGGTGCCCGTGGCCAGGAGGGGGAAGCGGGAAAGAAGCTCCCGGTGCCGTTGGCAAAAGGCCACCATATCGTCCTTCTTGGCATCGTGAGCGATGAGGGCCAAGGCCTTCATGGGGCCATTGTATGCTCTTTCCATGGAAACCCTCACCTTCAAGGAAGCCCAGAGGCAGGTGGACGCCTGGATCAGCCAGTTCCAGGAAGGCTATTTCCCGCCTCTTCTCATGCTGGCTCGCCTGACGGAGGAGCTAGGGGAGGTGGCCCGGGTCCTGGCCCACCGCCATGGGAAGACGCCCAAGCCAGGGGAGGAGGAAGGGGATCTGGCCATGGAGCTCGCCGACCTCCTCTTCGTCCTCATCTCCCTGGCCAACCGGGAGGGGATCGATCTGGAGGAAGCCTTCCTCAAGGCCATGGCCAAGTACCGGGACCGGGACGGGGAGCGCTGGACCCGGAAAGGAGGCTAGGATGGAGCGCCCCTTCCTGGAAGCCCAGGGCCTGCACAAGCGCTTCGGGGCCCTCGAGGCCGTGAAAAAGGTCCACCTTACCCTACGACCTGGCGAGATCCTGGCCTTCCTGGGGAAAAACGGCGCGGGCAAAAGCACCACGGTGAAGATGCTTTCGGGCCTCCTCCTTCCCGATGAGGGAGAGGTGCGCCTTTTGGGGAAGAACCCCTTCCGGGAACCCCTCGCTTTGAAGCACCTGGGAGCGGTCCTGGAGGGGAACCGCAACACCTACTGGCGGCTTACTCCCCTGGAAAACCTGGTCTACTTCGGGGTGGCCCGGGGCCTCCGCCTTGCCGCCGCCAGGAAGCGGGCCTTGGAACTCCTGGAGGAGTATGCGCTCCTGGAAAAAGCCCACACGGAGGTGCGCCACCTCTCCCGGGGAATGCAGCAGAAACTGGCCCTCCTCCAGGCCCTGGTCCACGACCCCGAGGTGCTCCTGCTGGACGAGCCCACCCTGGGCCTGGATGTGGAAACCGCCCTGCTGATGCAGCAAAAGATCCGGGCCCTGGCCCAGGCGGGCAAGGCCATCCTCCTCACCACCCACCAGATGGAGGTGGCCGAAGCTCTGGCCGACCGGGTGGCCATCATCCACCGGGGCGAGGTGATCCTGGAGGAAACCAAGGAGCGCCTCCTGGCCCGTTTCTCCGGGGAATACTACGTGTTGGAGCTGGAAAAACCACCTCCCCTCGAGGTGCTCCAGCACCTGCGGGCCTTGGGCATAGAGGGCGAAAACCCCTTTTTCTTCCGCGGCGACGGGGAGGCCATCTGGCAGGTTTTGGAAGCGGTAAAACCCCTCCCCTTAAAACGGGTGGCCAAGGCCGAGGCAGATCTCCTGGAAGTTTTCCTGAAGGTGGTGAACCATGTTTGACCTGTTCCTGGCGGAGTTTTGGCGGCACCTCCTGGCCCTGCGCCGCTACCCCCTGGAACTTTTGGGTGCGGTGGTCAGCCTAAGCCTCCTCTTCTACCTCCTCTTCCTGGGAGCGCGCTTTCTGGCCGGGCCGGGGGCAGAGTTCGGGGGCAGGCTGGAAGCCGTCTTGGTGGGGTACTTGCTCTGGTCCTTCACCCTGCTTTCCTATAGCAGCCTCTCCTTTGGCCTCACCGAGGAGGCCCAGACAGGCACCCTGGAGCAGGTCTTCCTTACCCCCTATGGGCCGATTCCCCTTTTTCTGGTGCGTAACCTCTCCGGGCTCCTCATCCAGGGGCTCCTGGTCTTTCTCATCGCCTTGGTGCTCATGGCCCTCACGGGAGCCCGCCTTTCCTTCAATCCCTGGGTGGTTCTCCCCTTCCTGGCCGTTCTCCTGGGGGGGTATGGCCTCGGGTTTGCCATGGGCAGCCTGGCCCTTTTATACAAGCGCATCGGCCAGCTTCTGGGCCTTTCCGAGTTCCTCTTGCTCTTTCTCCTGCAAGTCCCAGGCCAGGGGCTTTTTCTCCTCCTGCCCATGGTTCCCGGGGCCGCCTTAGCCCGGAGCATGCTGGCGGAAGGAGCCCCCCTGGACCCCCTGTTCCTGCTTCTGGCCTTCCTGAACGGCTTCCTCTACCTGGGCCTGGGGCTTTTCCTCTTCAAACTGGCGGTACATCGGGCCAAGAAGCTGGGGCTTTTGCATGGCTATTAGGCTTGTCCTCCTCGCCCTGGGACCCGCCCTGGCCCTGGGCCTGGGACGGTTCGCCTACGCCCTGGTCCTGCCCCTCATGCAAAGCGCCTGGGGGCTTTCCTACGTCCAAGCGGGGATCCTGGGAAGCGCCAACACCCTGGGCTATTTGGTGGGGGCTTTTTTCAGCCACCGCCTCCTGGGCCGGGTGGGCTACCGGAAAGGGTTCTTTCTGGCCCTCCTCCTGCAGGGCCCCATCCTGGCCCTCACGGGGATGGAAAACCTCCCCCTGGTCTTCAGCCTGCGGTTTCTCCAGGGTTTTCTGGGCGCCCTGGTCTTCGTGGGAGGGGCGGCCCTCCTCATGGCCCTGGGTAGCTCCGGGCGATCCCTGGGGATCTACTATGGGGGCGTGGGCCTGGGGCTTCTTCTGGCCCCGTGGCTCCTATGGGGAGCCGCCGAGCCCACGGGGGCCTGGGCCAGGCTGGGCCTGTATAGCCTCCTGCTGGGCCTGCCCGCCCTCCTCTCCTGGCCTCTTCTGAAAGAACCCCCACCCCCCGTCCAGGGCGAGGGAAGCCTCTGGCCTATCCTTCCCCTACTCCTGGCCTACGGCCTTTACGGGGCGGGGTACATCGGCTACATGACCTTCGTGGCGGCGGTGGTGGGGGACTCCCTGGTCCTCTTCGGCCTCCTGGGCCTGGGAGCCCTTCTCACCGGACCCGTCTGGGGGCCCTGGGTGGAGCGGGTAGGGGGGAGAAAAGGGCTTTTCCACGTGCTTCTGGTGCTCTTCCTGGGAAGCCTTCCACCCCTGGCCCTGCACCTTCCCGCCCTAAGCGCCCTCCTCTTCGGCCTCTCCTTCCTGGGGGTGATCACCGCCCTCACCCAGGCCTTCCGCACCCTCCTTCCCCCTTCCGCCTGGCCCCGGGCCATGGGGCTTTCCACGGCCGCCTTCGCCCTGGGGCAGGCGGTGGGGCCTGCCGTGGCCGGGTTCTTTGCGGAGATGGCGGGGCGGGGGGAGGGGGCGCTTTGGGCGGCCAGCGTCCTCCTCTTCCTGGCCCTCCTCCCCACCTGGTCCGGCCCTCAGAAACCGTAAAGGGCCCGGTACTTCTCCTCCAGGTAGGCCAAAAAGGGCTGGGCGCTGGGGAGCATGCCGGTCACCCGCTCCACCAAGGCCTTGGGGCGGAAGCGGCTACCCTCGGCGTGGATGTTCTTACGGGTCCAGTCCAAAAAGGCATGGAACTCCCCCCGGCGGAACTGGCCCTCGAGGTCCCCAAGCTCCTCCTGGGCCTTTTGGAAGAACTGGGCGGCGTAGAGGTTGCCCAGGGTGTAGGTGGGGAAGTAGCCGAAAAGCCCCCCAGACCAGTGCACGTCCTGCATCACCCCGTCCTTGTAGTCCTTGGGAGCCACCCACAGGTAGGCCCGGTACCGTTCCGCCCAGGCCCCGGGGAGGTCCTCCAAGGCAAGCTCCCCCCGGAAGAGGGAAAGCTCCAGCTCCAGGCGCACCAGGATGTGGAGGTTATACGTGACCTCGTCCGCCTCCACCCGGATGAGGGAGGGCTCCACGGCGTTGATGGCCCGGTGGAAGTCCTCCAGGGCCACGTCCCGGAGGCTTGGGAAGTGCTCCTTGGCCCGGGGGAAAAACCGCTCCCAAAAGCCCAGGGAACGGCCCACCAGGTTCTCCCAGGTGCGGCTTTGCGACTCGTGAACCCCCAGGGAGACCGCCTCCCCCCTTGGGGTCCCCCAGTGCTCTTTGGGCAGGCCCTGCTCGTAGAGGGCATGGCCCATCTCGTGCAGGGTGCCGAAGATGCCGGCGTTGAAGAAGTCCTCGAAGTAGCGGGTGGTGATGCGCACATCCCCGGGACCGATGGAGATCTCAAAGGGATGGGCAGTGGGGTCCAGGCGGCCCGCCTCGAGGTCGTAGCCGCAGGCGGCGAGAAGCTCGAGGGCAAAGGCCCTCTGGGCCTCCTTGGGATAGGAGCGGTGCAGGATGGCGGTGTCGGGTTTCCGGCCGCTACCCAGGATCCGGTCCAAAAGCTCCTGAAGCCCCTCCCTCAGCTGGGCGAAAAGGGGCAGAAGCTCCCCCGAGCGCATCCCCGGTTCGAACCCGTCCAGAAGGGCATCGTAAACCTCCCCATAGGGCGGGTCCCCGGGAGCCACGGGAAGGCCGTAGAGGATCTCCGCCTTCTCCTTGGTGAGGGCAAACACCCGGCGCAAGTAGGGCAGAAACCCCTGCCAGTCGTCCCTGGGACGGGCTTCCTCCCAGTAGCTTTCCGCCTCGCTTTGCGCCTGGGCCAGCTCCACCGCCAGCCGCTCGGGAATGGCCCGGGTGCGCTCGTAAGCCTGCCGCCACTCCCGGACGTTGACCGCCGCATCGGATAGGGGATCCTGCACCAGGTGGGAGCCCTCCACCGCCGAAAGCCATTCCCCAACCCTGGGGTCGGTGGCCCGCTGGTGGAGGAGGCGGGCCAGGGCGGCCATCTGCCTCGCCCGGTGCTCGTGCCCCTTCTTCGGGATCATGGTGCGCTGATCCCAAGCCGCCAGGGCCCCCAGGGAGGCCAGGTAGGCGGTTTCCCTCTGGAACTCCAAAAGCTGCTGATAAGCCGCTTCAGGTTTCACGGAAGCATCTTACCCCTCAGGGTGTTAAAGGCCCATGAAACTTCTCCTACTCTCGGCCCTCTCCACAAAGTGAAGACTTTGCTTATCTATAGCGTCGGTATGTTAAAATACCCTTATGAGATTGGTCCTGACCCTTGGGATGGGGCTTTTGGCCGTGGGGCTCTTCGGCCTTGGCGGGGCCTGGTCCTTGCTGGGGGTGCTTCTCTTCTTCCTCTTCGCCCTTCTTTTTGACGATACCGACCGCCCGGGTGAGCCAGAAAACCTCTCTCCGCAGGCTTAATGCCCTCCGTGCCTCCAGGCTTCCCCAAGAAGAAGCCTGCGGAAGGGCCTTGCCCGGACATGAGGGGATCCGCAAAACCCCGTAGGCAGGAATGAAGCCCAGGGCCCGTTGTCGGTGGCCTGGGGTTTGGGCCTTAAAATGCCCCCATGTGGCCCTTTTTTGCCCTGCTCCTCGGCCTGGCGGTGGGCTCCTTCCTGAACGTGGTCATCCACCGCCTGCCCAAAGGGGAGTCCATCGTCTTCCCACCTTCCCGCTGCCCCGCCTGCGGGCATCGCCTGGCCCCTTGGGACCTGGTTCCCGTGTTCTCCTACTTGGCCCTTAAGGGGCGGTGCCGCTATTGCCATAGCCCCGTATCCCCCCGCTATCCCCTGGTGGAGGCCCTCACGGGCCTGCTTTTTGCCCTGGCCGCCCTCTTCTACCCTCCCTCGCCCCAGGCTTTCCTCACCTTCGCCTTCCTGGCCCTCCTGGTGGCCCTTTCCTTCATAGACCTGGACACCTTTGAGCTTCCCGATTCCCTCACCTACGGCCTCCTCTTCCTGGGGCTCCTTTCCGCCTACCTCCTTTCCTTCCCCCGCCCCTTTGCCGAGGCCCTGGACGGAGCCTTGATCGCCGCCGGGGTCCTGGGGCTGGTGGCGGGGTACGGAGGGCTTTTCCTGAGGCGCTTCCGCGAGGCCAGGGCGGAGGTGCCCGTGGGACCCCACCAGGTGCACATGGCAGCCCTTTTCGGTGCCCTCCTGGGCCCGGGGGTGGGCATGGCCCTGGCCTTCCTCACCTGGGCCCTCTCGGGGCGCACGGGAAAACCCGTGGTGCTTCCTGACCGGATTACCCTTCCCCTCCTGCCCCTGGCCTGGATCCTGGCTCCCTACCTGGGGGCCGACCTCCTCAGCACCTTGAAAGGGTCCTTCCTGGCGGCAGGGGGGTTGGCCCTGGCAGGGGGGCTTTACTGGGCCTTCAAACCCATACACGAGGTAAACAAGGAGGGGGAGGAAACCGATCCCGTGGCCATGGGCTACGGGGATGTGAAGCTTTTGGGGGCGCTGGGAGCCTGGCTTGGGCTTTACAGCCTCCTGGCCCTGTTCCTGGGAGTCTTCGCCGGAGCCCTGGTGGGCCTGGCTTTCCGGCAACGGAAAATCCCCTTCGGCCCCTACCTGGCCTTAGGGGGTGGGGTGGCCTTCTTCTTCGGGGAAACCCTGTGGCGGGCGTACCTGGCCTGGCTAGGCCTATAGTGGGGAGGATGGCGGTGGACCTTCTTCCCATCCTGGCCCAGAGGCGAAGCGTGCGCCGCTTTAAGCCGGTGCCCATACCCGAGGAAGACTTAGAGAAGCTCCTCTTCGCCCTGCAAAGAGCCCCCACCGACGCCAGCGCCCAGCTGTATAGCGCCATCCGGATCACGGACCCCGGGCTCAGGGACAAGGTGGCCCAGCTTTCCGGTAACCAGGAGCACATCCGCCAGGCAGCGGAGTTCTTCGTTTTCCTGGCGGACGTCCATCGCCTGGAAAGGCTTCTCGCCCACCGGGGGGAAAGGATGGCCTTCTGGCCCAGAACCGCCTTGCACTTTGCCCTCTTGGATGCAGGGCTTGCCGCCAGCTACCTGGCCCTTACCGCCGAGGCCCTGGGCTACGGGGTCTGCTTCATCGGAGGGGTGCTGAACGGGGTGGAGGAGCTCATCAACCTCCTGGAGCTTCCCAGAGGGGTCATCCCCGCGGTGGGCCTGGCGGTGGGCGTTCCGGATGAGGAAGGCCCCCCCAGGCCCCGGCTTCCGAGGAGCCTGGTGGTGCACGAAAACCGGTACCGGCCCTGCAGCCCGGAGGACCTCGAGGCCGCCTTCCAGGCCATGGCCTCCTATAGCCGGGTGGGGGACTGGGGAAGGGTCCTGAGGCGGTACTTCGCCCAAGGGGGAACCATGGAGGAAAGGGAAACGCCCTACGGCCAGGCCCTGGCCCGTCAGGGCCTGGATCCCGACCTTCCCCCCGGTACCCCCTTCTACTCCCTGGGTGCCCTGCTGGCGGAGGCCCTGGGAGAAGGCCGGGCCGTTCTTTTCCGCAAGGGGGAGGCCTGGCTGGAGCGGGAAACCGAAGCCTTCCGAGGGGAAGGAAGCCCAGGAGAGGCCCTCCTCACTGCCCTAAAGAAGGCCCGGGGGGAGATGAAGGACTGGCCCTGAACCCCGGCGCGGCCTACCTCAAGGCCTCCCGCACCACCCGCCGGGCACCCCGGTAGGCCTTCTGATAGAAGGGAGCCTCGAGGCTCTCGATCACCACCCGGCTCCCGTAGCTGCTGGCGTGGGCAAAGACCCCCCGGCCCAGGTAGAGGCCCACGTGGTCTATATCCTTTCCCCCAAAGCTGAAGAAGACCAGGTCCCCCGGGCGCAGGGACTCGGCGGCGGGAAAAGCCTGAAACTGCTCCCGGGTGGTGCGGGGCAGGGCTATGCCCAGCTCGGCGTAGACCTGGGCTACAAAGGCTGAGCAGTCCACGGAGGTGGGCGAGTTGGCCCCGTACTTGTAGGGCACCCCCAGGTAGCGGAGGACGATTTTGAGAAGCGGGCTTTCCGGGTCGTAATCCTCGCCCACCGCCAGGGGAGATTCCCCCGGGTCACGGGCATGGCCTCCCCCCTGGGACGAGGGAGGGGACTCCGGGGCGGCTTTCCCCCTGGATCCATCCTCCCCCCTGGGGGCCGGGATCCTTAGGGTCTGACCCACCTTAAGCCCCGGCGTGGAAAGCCCGTTGAGGCGCATGAGCTCCTCCACCGTGGTCCCATAGCGGCGCGCCAGGGAGAACAGGGTATCCCCAGGGGCCACCACGTGGATGCGCTCCCCCCCTTGGGGAAGCCTGAGCACCTGCCCCGGCTGGATGAGGAAGGTATCCAGGCCATTGAGGCGCATGAGTTCCTCCACCGTGGTGCCGTAGCGCCGGGCGATGGAGAACAGGGTATCCCCTGGGGCCACGGTGTGCGATAGGGCAGGCCCTTCCAAAGAGCCCCCTTGGGGAGAGCTCACCTGGGCCAGGGTCCAGGGGAAAAGCAAACATAGGACCGCCAGGGCCAACCTGCGGGGCATGGCCCCATTCTACAGGAAGCGCCCCTTGGCCTTTTCCCGGGGGTGTGCTACAATCCCGGAAGGCGGGGGCCGTTAGCTCAACTGGCAGAGCACCGGTCTCCAAAACCGGGGGTTGGAGGTTCGAGTCCTTCACGGCCCGCCATGCCAGCCCAAAGGGCTAGGTTTAAGGCCCCTCGAGGGCCTTTTTTAAATCCTTCCGCCTGCCATGCAGGATTACCAGGTGCTCATCGTGGGGGCGGGCTTTGCGGGAAGCGAGGCCGCCTACCGTTTGGCGCAAAGGGGGGTGCGGGTGGGCCTCCTCACCCAGAGCCTGGACTCGGTGATGATGCCCTTTTTGCCCCCAAAGCCCCCTTTCCCGGAGGGGAGCCTCCTGGCCCAGGTCTACCACCCGGCCGATCCCCGGCTTTGGGCCTTCCACGCCCGGGCCAAGTACCTCCTGGAAAACCAGCCCAACCTGCATCTTTTCCAGGCCACCGCCACGGAGCTCCTCCTCGAGGGGAGAAGGGTGGCGGGGGTGGGCACGTGGGAGGGCCCTCCGGCCAGGGCCCTCCATGTGGTGCTGGCGGTGGGAAGCTTTCTCGGGGCCAGGCTCCGCATGGGCGAGGTGGAGGAGGAGGCGGGCCGGCTCTCCGAGGCCAGCTACCCGGACCTCTTCCTCCACCTCCAGGCCCTAGGCTTCCGCTTCCAGAAACGGGAAAGGGAGGTACCCCAAACCCCGGGAACCCCTGGCTACACCGTCAGCTACAACGCCTTCCATCCGGAGGAATGGGAGGAGGCCACCTTCCGTCTAACCAGGCTCGAAGGGCTTTACGCCGTGGGCCTTTGCGTGCGGGAAGGGGAGTATGCCCTCATGAGCCAAGAAGGCCTGCGCCTGGCGGAGCACCTTCTCCATAAGCTTGGGTAGGGGTTTTTCCCCAGGATCCACAAGCTGTTCCCTTCGGGAAGCCGCCCCTTCCCCATCCCAAGGAGCCACGTACACCTCCACCCGCAGCCTGCGGTGGGTGAGGGTGTGGCGCACCTCCCCGGCGAAGCGGGGGTTCACCCCAAAGCTTCGCACCCTCCGGGAAAGTTCCTCCTGGGGAAAGAGGGGCACCCCGTAAAGCCCGGCGAAACGCCCTTCCAGCCTCTCCAGGTAAACCCCTTCCCTCCCCCAAAGGACCAGGGCCGCCAGGGCTTCCTCCCGTACATTTCGCCTCCTGGCCCCTGGGTAACGCCCCGGGTCCGCCCGCCCCTGGCACAAGGGGGCGACGGGGCACTCCGAGCAAAAGGGCCTCCGGGGTAGGCACACCGTGGCCCCCAGGTCCATGAGGGCTTGGTTCCACTCCCCCGGGGCTTCCCCTTGGGGCAGGAGGCCTTGGGCCAGGTTTCGAAGCAGCCTGGGGGCAGGGTTTTCCAGGGCAAAAACCCGGGAAAGCACCCGTCTCACGTTACCGTCCACCGCCGCTACCCTTTCCCCAAAGGCCAAGGAGGCCACCGCCGCCGCCGTGTACGGACCCAGGCCGGGAAGCTTAAGAAGCTCGGCGTAGCTTCGGGGCAGGGCCTCCACCTCCTGGGCCAGGCGGTGGAGGTGAAGGGCCCGGCGGTAGTAGCCCGCTCCCTGCCAGGCCTTAAGCACCTCCTCCAAGGAAGCCTCCCGCAAGGCCTTTAGGGTAGGAAAGCGGGCAAGGAAGCGGTAGTAGTAGGGGATGGCCTGGGCGGTGCGGGTTTGTTGGAGGAGTACCTCGGCCACCAGGATGCGGTAGGGGTCCTTCTCCCCCCGCCAGGGCAGGGAGCGGGGGTTTTCCCGGTACCAGGCGAGCAGAGCTTCCTGAAACTTCTCCATGATCAGTGGACCCCGAAAAGCCTTTGGTGCTCCACCATGAGACAACGATCGGCCACCACGGGAATGCCCGCTTCCTTTAACGCCTCTTCAAAGCCCGGATGGCGGATGCCGGTCTGCAGCCACACCAGGCCCGGCCTCAGGGCCAAGACCTCCGGCAGGTGGGCCAAGAGGGCCTCCGGAGGTCGGAAGGCATCCAGGATATCCACGGGCTCGGCGATCTCCTCGAGGCTCGCCACCACCCGCATCCCGAAAAGCTCCTCCCCGGCAAAGCGAGGGTTAACGGGCAGGATGCGGTACCCCTTCTCCCAGAGGTACCGGGGCACGTAGTGGGCGGGGCGGGAAGGATCCTTGTGGGCCCCGAGAACGGCGATGGTCCTGGCCTTTTCCAGATAGGCCTTGAGCTCCAGGTCGGTCATGGCCGGTAGTCCAAGGGCCTCAGGTAAAACTCCCCGATGGCCGTGGAGGAAAGGAGGGCCACGGTGGGAAGGGCCCGCTTCCAGTGGGTGCGGTTTACCCGCTCCTTGACCCGCCC
Source organism: Thermus sp. KWY1 (assembly GCF_057547025.1). NCBI lineage: Bacteria > Thermotogati > Deinococcota > Deinococci > Thermales > Thermaceae > Thermus > Thermus sp. KWY1. Next base: position 33,350 of record NZ_BAAJPG010000001.1, on the reverse strand, counting down.
TATCTCCTCCTGGGTGTAGCCCAGGCTCTCTATGTAGGCATCGGGGTAGCCCTTCAGATAATGCTCCAGGATGACATCCGCCCGGAGGTAGCGCACCCCCAGGTCCCCCTCGTCCGTCTGGCCCGGGATGAGATCCGCGGTGGGGACCTTCTCCACCACCGCCTGCGGCACCCCGAGAAAGCGGGCCAAGCCCCAGACCTGGGTCTTGTAGAGGTCCCCCAAGGGGTTCACGGGGGGGGTGTCGTCCCCGTGCCAGGTGAAGTAGCCGAAAAGCCTTTCCGTCTTGTTGCCCGTGCCCAGGGGCAAGGCCTGGTAGGCCTGGGATTTGTCAAAGAGCACCATCATCCGCGCCCGGGCCATGAGGTTGCCCTTGCGGTGGGGGGTGAGGTCCGGGGTCATGGCGGCATAGCCCTCCACCATGGGGGTAATGTCCACCTCCTCCAGGTCCACCCCGAAGGTTTCCGCCACCAGGTAGGCGTGCTCCCGGGAAAGGGGGCTGGAGTCCCGGTGGGGAAGGAAAAGGGCATGGACTTGCTTTCGCCCCAGGGCCCGCACCGCCAGGGCCAAGGTGGTGGCGGAGTCCACCCCTCCGGATACCGCCACGATGGCCTTCTCGTAGCCCCGCCAGGCCAGCTCCTCCCGGATAAAGCGGGTGAGGAAGTCCGCCACCAGGGGCCAGTTGAGCTCCAGGCTTTCCTGGGCTTTGGGCGCCTGAACGATTTTCATCCTCCCCCCTTTCCAAGAACCCTCTCCAGGTCCGGGAGAAGAAGGGGAAGGGCCGCCTCGAGGTCCGAAAGCAGGGGGCTATCGTAGCGCACCGGGGGAATGCGCCCGGGGTCCAGGTCGAAGAGCAAAGCCGCCTCCTCAAAGAGGGGAGCCTCGGCCAGAATCCTCCCTTCGGGCCCCACCGCCAGGCTTCCCCCGCTCATCCCCTTCCCCCCCTCAAACCCCACCAGGCTGGAGAGCACCACGTACACCCCGTGCTCCGCCGCCACCGCCCGGGCCAGGGTTCGCCAGCGCTCCACGTTCTCCGGGCGTTCCCCCTGGAAGCCCCTGGCCGGGCTTGCCGCCGGCACGTAGATGGCCTCCGCCCCATCCAAGGCGGCAATGGCCGCGGTGATGGAGTGCCAGAAGTCCTCGCAGATGAGGATGGCCACCCGGCCGAAACGGGTGTTAAAGGCCTCCACCCGCCTGCCCCGGGCCAGGTAGCGTTCCTCGTCAAAAACCCCGTAGGTGGGCAGGAAGACCTTGCGGTGCACGTGAACCACGCGGTGGGGAAGCTCGAGGTAGGCGGCACTGTTGTAATAGGCCCCCTCATCCCGCTCATAAAAGCCCACCACCACGTCCAAAAGCCCCTCCCACCCCACGGCCCGATGCACCCCTGAAAGGAGCTCCAAAAGCTCGTGGCGGGTCAGGGCCAGTTCCCGCACCCCTCCCTGCAGGAAATACCCGGTCAGGGCGGCCTCGGGAAGGACCACCACCTCGGGGGCATGGGGACGGAGGGCCTCGAGGCGCTCCGCCAAGCGGGCCAGGTTCTCCTTAACCCTGGCCTTCTCCGGACGAAACTGCAAGACGGCGTGCCGGATCACGGATCTAGCCTACACCCCCATGAACCGTAGCGCTGGGCTCCAGGTAAAGCCTGGGGTCCGCCTCCGGGAAGGGGTTATCCCGCTCCTCCAGGGCCTTAAGCTCCTCGGGGGAAACCCCTCGGAGGAGCTGAAAGAAGGCCTCGGCGTGCCCCTGGTAGCGTTCCTTGGCGTACCCCGCCGCCTGGGCGGTATCGATGAGGAAGGGCCAGTCGGAGGCCTCGAGGAGCAACAGCTCCCGCATGGCCTGCTGGAGCACCCTTGAGGGCAGGTTGCCATGGCGCACCGCCTCCCGCATGGCCCCTTCCGCCCGGTACACCGTGCGCCAGTAGTCCCAGGTGGCCTCGTTGAGCCAGACCCTGTGGTCCCCACCCCGGCCCCAGGAACCCTCGGGCAAGGCGAAGCGCACCGCCTTGCCCTGGACCGCCTCCTTCGCCGTCACCGCCTGCGCCCCCCTCCTTTGGGCCAGAAGCCTCAGCACCTCCTCCAGCCAGGCCACCCCCTCGTACCACCAGTGGCCAAAGAGCTCGGCGTCGTAGGGGGCCAGGATCACCCCATCCGGGTGCTCCCGGGAAAGCCGCTCCACCAGGTCCACGAAGTGAACGGCATGCTCCTTCACCTTGAGAAAGGCCGCCTCGGGATCGTAGGGCGCCTTGGCCGAGAGGTCCGCCTGGCGGTGGGTCACCCGCCAGTGGTGGAGGCCGGAGATGGGGTCCTTGCGGTGGAACTCCCGGTAAAGCCCCTCCCCCGGGTAGCCGTAGTCGGCGCTCCAGACCTGCAAGGAGGTCTCCAGGTTGCGGGCCAAAACCCTCAGGCCCGACTCCAGCTCGTGGACGTAGTAGGTGGCCTCAGCGCTTTCCACCGGACCCAAGGAGGCCTCCCCGTAAGGGGAAAGGGGCCTTCCCCCCTGGACCAGGTGGGCGTCCACAAAGGTGTAGCGGATCCCCGCCCGCATGAGGAACTCGTCCACCCCGGGCCTGACCCCTTCCGGAGCCCCCTCCACAGGGGGCTTCCAGGGGCCCCTGGGCCGGTAGGCCATCTCGGGAAGCCAGTAGCCCGTGGGATCCTTGGCGAAGTGGCGGCGGTAGGTGATCACCCCGGTTTTGATCTGGGCCCAAAGGGCCTCGTCGTAGCCCAGAAGCGGGGAGTAGCCGTGGGTGGCGCTGGAGGTGAGAAGCTCCACCTGGCCCCGGTCCTGGGCCCGGCGGAAGGCGGCAAGGAGGTCCCCCCTCAGGTGGTGGAAGTGATCCAGGGTAAGTTCCCAAAAGGCCACCTGATGGCGGGCGCTGGCCTCGAGGTCCGTCCCCTGGTAACGGAGATAATCCCCCTGGGCCCGCTCCAGCCGATCCCTGGCATACGCCCAAAAGCCTTCCCTCACCTTGGCATCCGCCAGCTGCTCCGCCAGGATGGGGGTGATCCCCAAGGTAAAACGGGCCTCCACCCCTTCGGCATAAAGCCTCTCCAGGAGCCTAAGAAGCGGCAGATAGGTTTCCGCCATGGCCTCGTAGAGGGTTTCCTCCCCAAAGGGCCACATCCCGTGGGAGCGCACGTAGGGGAGGTGGGCGTGGAGGACCAGGGCAAAGCGCGCCATGGATCTAGCGTACCACGGTGCCTTCCCCGGCCAGGGCCCGTCTTATGGGGTCTTCCACCCGGGCATCGGCGAAAATGACCCGCTTCACTCCCCCCTTCAGCGCCTCCACCGCCCCCATCACCTTCCGCTTCATCCGCCCCTGGGCCAGGGAAAGGTACTCGGGGTCCTCCACCCTATCCACGGGGATTTCCCGCACCAGGCTGGCCTCGTCGGGGTAACGGGCCAGAAGGCCCGGCACGTTGGAGAGGTACACCAGGGCCTCCGCCTGGTAGACGGTGGCGAGAAGGGCCGCCACCTGGTCCCCGTCGGTATTGATGGCCTCCCCCTCGTAGCTGATGGCGGGAGGGGTGATGACCGGCAGGTACCCCGCCCCCAGGAGGAGGTCCAGAAGGGCCCGGTTCACCCGCTCCACGGTGCCCGTGTAGTCCCCGCGGTGGATCTTGATCTTGCCGTCTTCCACATACTTCACCGCGGTCTTGCGGCGGCCCTCCAGAAGCCTTCCATCCAGCCCGGAAAGTCCCAGGGCATTGGCCCCTTCCCTTTGCAAAAGCTCCACCAGGCGCTTGTTCACCAGGCCGCAGTAGACCATCTCGAAGATCTCCAGGGTCCTGCGGTCGGTGAGGCGGCTCACCTGTCCCCCGGGGTGGGTGAGGAACCGGGGCGGGTGGCCCAGGGCCTCCGCCACCTTGTTGGTTTCGGCGCTTCCCCCGTGGACCAAAAGAAGCCTCACCCCCTCCTTCCACAAGGAGGCGGCATCCCTGGCCACTGCCTCGTAGTTGATGCCCTCGGCACCCCCTACCTTGACCACGATCACGGCAACCCCCTTGCACCTACGGGTGCAGTCCCGGGAAATCCAGGCCCAGGGTCTCGGGCCAGCCCATGCGGAGGTTTAGGGCTTGCAGGGCATGCCCGGCGGTGCCCTTCACCAGGTTGTCGATGGCGGTCATCACCACCAGCCTCCCCGTGTCCTCCTCCAGCTCAAAGCCGATGTCCGCATAGTTGGTGCCCTGGACGAAGCGGGGGTCGGGATAGCGGTGAATGCCCTTTTTCTGCTTGACGATGCGGACGAAAGGCTCACCCCCATAGGCCTCCCGGTACGCCTGCCAGACATCCCGCTCGCTCCAGCCATCCTGCAAAAAGGCCTGGGCGGTCATGAGGATGCCCCGCACCCGGTCGGTGGCGATGGCGGTGAGGTACACTTCAGGCTTTCCCGGGAGGTTCTCCACCACCTCGGCGGTGTGGCGGTGGCCCGTGGGCTTGTAGACCCGGATGGAGCCGGCCCGCTCGGGATGGTGGCTGGCAGGGCTGGGCTCAGCCCCCGCCGCCGAGGTGGAGATGAGGAGGGTGACGAAGATGGGTCCGGGCTTCAGCACCCCTCCTTTAAGGAGGGGGTACAGGCCCAGGAGCGTGGCGGTGGCGTTGCACCCGGCCCCCGCCATCCAGTCCGCTTCCTTAAGCCTCTCCCGGTAAAGCTCGGGCATGGCGTAGACAAAACGGCTGAGAAGCTCGGGCCTGGGATGCTCCCCGTAGTACTTGCGGTAGAGGTCCAGGTCCTTAAGCCGGAAGTCCGCGGAAAGGTCGATGAGGATGGGGGCTAGATCCGCATAGCGCTCAAACTCCTGGGCGAAGACCCCGTGGGGCAGGGAAAGCACCAGGATGTCGGCGGGCTCCAGTTTCTCCGGGGGGATGAACTTCAGGTTGGTTCTCCCCCTCAGGTTGGGATGGACGAAGGCCACGGGCTCGCCGGCAAAGCGCCTCGAGGTCACCTGCTTCACCTCGAGGTGAGGGTGGGAAAGAGCCAGACGCAAAAACTCCCCCCCCGCATACCCCGAGGCCCCCACGATGGACAAGGTCTTTTTCCCGGCGCTCATGAAGCCGTCCTCCCTTGCTCCCACGTGTACCGGAGGATCTCCCCCGGGATGTCCACCCCCGTGGTGTGCACGGAGTTCTTGAACTCCATGGTGTGGTTCACCTCGTTCACCAAAAGGCCCCGCTCGGACTCAAAGAGGTCGATGGCCACCACCCCGCCCCCCACCGCCTGGGCCGCCCGCACGGAAAGCTCCGCGATCTCCGGGGTTACGGTGCAGTTTTCCGCCTGCCCTCCCCGGGCGGTGTTGGTGATCCAGTGCTGGCTCCTCCGGTAGATGGCGGCGATGGCCCTATCCCCCACCACGAAGACCCGTATGTCCCGCCCCGGCTTCCTCACGTACTCCTGCAGGTAAAGGAGCTGGTGCTGAAACCCCCCCAGAACCTCCTTGTGCTCCAGGATGGCCTCGGCGGCCTCCCGGTCGGTGATCTTGGCGAGAAGCCTTCCCCAGCTCCCGATCACCGGCTTCAGCACCACGGGATAGCCCCATTCCTCCATAAGCTTCAGGGCCTCCTCCGCATCGGTGAGGAGGGCGGTTCTGGGCTGGGGCAGGCCATGGCGCTCCAGGGCCACGCTGGTGGCCCACTTATCCCCGCAGGTTTCCATGACCTCGGGCCGGTTCACCACGGGGATGCCTAAGGCGGTGAGGTAACGGGCCACGGCCAGGCCCCGGGTCTGGCTCACGCAGCGCTCCAGGGCCACCGTGACCTCCTCCAGCTCCTTGGGCCTCTCCCCCAGGACCAGGCGCAAGGCGGGAACATAGACCTTCCTGTAGGGAATGCCCAGGGCCTCAGCCCTCTCAAAGAGCATCTTCTCGTCGGGGCGGATGCGGTCGTACAGGATGGCCAGCATGGCGATGGCTCTTCCCCTTCCAGGAATCCCCGGACCGGGCTGAAGCCCGGCCCAGGGCCTCGAGGCTCCCTACCCTAAGGGGATGGCCTCACTCTCCCCAGTCCTCCGCCTCCTCCGGGGCGGGCTCCAGGCGAAGGGGGTCAAGCCCCACCACCTCCAGCTCCGCGCCGCAGTCCTCGCACACCACAAGTTCCCCCAACTCGGGGTTTGCCAGGGTCAGCTCCGCACCGCATTCAGGGCAAGTGGCTACCATTCCTCGTCCTCCTCGTCCACTTCACTCCAGTCAGGGACAAACCGGAAGCCGCACTCCGGGCACTCCACCTCTTGGCCTCGATCCTCCTCGGATACCTCAAAGGTATAGCCGCAACGGGGGCAGTCCACGAAGAAGGCCTCGAGGCCCTCCTCCGTCACCTCCACCTCGAGGGGATCCAGGGAGACCACCTCCAAAAAGGCCCCGCAGGCTTCGCACTCCAGCACGTCCCCTACTTCCAGGGTCTCCATGTCCTCGGCCAGCACCACGCTGGCCTCGCCGCACACCGGGCAGGTGATCTCCAGGTCCTCCATAAACCCCAGTCTACTCTCCCGGGAAGTGACCATACTTCTTGTAGTAGTCCAGCAGGGAACCCTCCCTCAAAGCCTCCAAGAGGAAGGACGGCGGGGGACGAAGGGCGAAGCGCTCTCCTCCCCGCACCAGAACCCCCGTTTCCAGATCCAGGTCCACCGTATCCCCGTCCTCTAGCGCATCCACCACCTCCTCCGACTCAAAGGGAACGATCCCCAGGTTCACCAGGTTGCGGAAAAAGATACGGGCGTAGCTTTTGGCGATGACCACCCGAATGCCCAGCTTGCGCAAGGCCTCGGGAGCGTACTCCCGGCTACTGCCAAGCCCCGCGTTCCTCCCAAAGACCAAGATGTCCCCCGGCCTCACCTCCTTGGCGAACTCGGGCCGCAGGTGGGCGAAGGCGAAGGTGTGGAACCGGTCCTCCCCCACCATGAAAGGAGCGTACTTGCCGGGAAGGATGTCGTCCGTGTTGATGTGGTCGCCAAACTTCCAAACCCTAGGCATGGGCTTCCTCCTGAGGCAAAGAGGCTAGGTCCTCAGGGGTGGCGATATACCCGGCCACGGCGCTGGCCGCCGCCACGCGGGGGCTTGCCAGGTAGATCTCGGCGTCGGGAGCCCCCATCCGCCCCCGGAAGTTGCGGTTGCTGGTGGACACGCACACCTCCCCCGGGGCCAAAACCCCCATGTGCCGCCCCATGCAAGGACCGCACCCAGGGGTGCCGATGGTGGCCCCGGCCTCCAGCAGGGTGAGCAGGGTGCCATCCCGGGTGGCCTCCTCCAGAACCTCCGAGCTTGCGGGAATCACCAAAAGGCGCACCCCGGGGGCCACCTTCTTCCCCTTTAACACCTCGGCGGCCGCCCGCAGGTCCTCGAGGCGCCCATTGGTGCAAGTGCCGATGAACACCTGGTCCACCCGCTTGCCCCGGACGGCGGCCACCTCCTGCACGTTGTCCACGTAGAAGGGTACGGAAACCCTGGGGGAAAGGGTGGAAAGGTCGATCTCCACCTCCCGGGCATACCGGGCGTCGGGGTCGGGGTAGAGCCAGTCGGGCACCCGGTAGAGGTCCAGGATCTCCCCCGAGGGCACCACCAGCCCCGCCTTGGCCCCGGCCTCCACGGTGAGGTTGGCCAGGGTCATGCGCTCACCCCGGCTCAAGGACTCCGCCCCGTCCAGGAGGTGGATCTCCACCGCCATATAGGTGGCCCCCTCGGCGGTGAGGAGGCGCACCATCTCGAGGGCCGCATCCTTGGCGGTAACCCCCTTGGGAAGCCTCCCCCGGAAGGTCACCTTGACGCTTTCCGGCACCCTGAACCAGGTGCGGCCGCTGGCGGCGGCCAGGGCGATATCCGTGGCCCCCATGCCCGTGCCGAAGGCCCCCACTGCCCCGTAGGTGGTGGAGTGGGAATCCGACCCCACCACGATCCAGCCCGGCTGGGCCAGACCCTCCTCGATGAGCACCTGGTGGCACACGCCTCTTCCCACGTCAAAGACCCGGATGCCGTGCTTCCTTCCCCATTCCCGGATCTCCTTCTGGGCCTTGGCCACCTCGAGGTTGGCTGCCGGGGCCACGTGGTCGATGACAATGGAAACCCTTTCCGGGTACCGGGGGGTGGCCTCCAGGTAAGCCAGGCGCTTGAAGAAGCTCCCGGCGATGGAGTCCACCACCATCACCTGGTCCACCTCCACCACCACCAGCTCCCCGGCCCGCACCTCTCTTCCCGCCTTCCTGGAAAGTATCCTTTCTGCCAAGGTCATGCCCATGCCCGCCTCCTATACTGAGGGTATGACCTACACTGCCCTCGTCTACGAAGACCCTGAAACCCCGGGCACCTGGATCGCCGAGTTCCCCGCCATCCCTGAAGCCCATTCCTTTGGCCGGACCCCCGAGGAAGCCTTGGCCCACGCCAAAGAAGCCTTGGAGCTGGTACTGGCCTACCTGAAGGAAACAGGCCGCCCTCTTCCCCCAGACGTCCGCACGGTGCAGGTGGGGATAGATGCCGCCTAGACCCGAGGAAGTGGCCAGAAAGCTTCAGCGCCTGGGGTTTGTGGAGCGCATGGCCAAAGGAGGGCATCGGCTTTATGCCCACCCCGATGGCCGGATAGCCGTGATACCCTTCCACAGCGGAGAGCTTCCCAAGGGCACCTTCAAAAAGATCCTGAAGCAAGCCGGCCTCACCGAGGAGGAGTTCCGCAAGCTCTAGCCTCATGCCGTGATCCACTCCCTTAAGATGCGGTCCAGCTCCTCGAGGGTAAGCTCCCCCCGGTCCGCCAGGGCCTTGATGTGCTGGGTGATGCGGGCCAGCTCCTCCTCTCCGTAATGGAGGCCAAGCTCCTCCGCCCGCGCCTTGATGGCATGCCGGCCCGTGAGCTTGGAGGCGATGATGAGCTTGCGCTTTACCCCAAAGACCTCTGGCGGATAGGGCTCGTAGGACTCGGGGTTAAGATAGATGGCCTTGAGGTGCATCCCCGCCTTGTGGCTGAAGGCGGTTTCCCCGGTGATGTAGTTGTTGAAGGGAATCTCTATCCCCACCATCCGGGCCACCATGCGGTCCAGCTCGGGAAGTATCTCCAGCTTGTACTTCCGGCGCACGTACTCGGGTTGCAGGGTGTACATGCGGGCCAGAAAACCCCCTAAAGGGGTGATCCCGTTCCGCTCCCCGATCCCCAGGATGGTGGTGTCCACATGGGTGGCCCCCGCCTCTATGGCCTCAAAGGCATTGGCGATGGCGCAGCCCGTGTCGTTGTGCCCGTGGAACTCTATGTCCACGTGGGGGCCCACCACCCGCCTGACCTCCCGCACCAGGGCGAAGACCTGCCTGGGGGTGGCGATGCCCACGGTATCCGCCAGACCCACCCGGTCCACATAGGGGGCGATGGCCTGGTAGATCTCCAAAAGGTCGTGCTCATCGGAGCGGAAGGTGTCCTCGGCGGAGAAGCGCACCTCCACGTGGGGGGCCTTCTCGCGGATGTAGCCAATGACCTCCTTAGCCTCCTCGATGATCCGGGGGATATCCCGCCCGTGGGCGGCCCTGAGGTACTTGCTGGTACCGAAAAGGAGGTCTATGCCCTGCACCCCGGTTTCCACCGCCACCTTGGCCGCATCCAGCCGGGTCTGGATGTGGGTCACCACCTTGGCCTTCAGGCCCAAGGAAGCCAGGACCTCCGCATCCTTGCGGGACTGGGGAGAGGCCATGGGGGTAGTGACCTCGATGTACTCCACGCCGAACTCGTCCAGGGCCTTGGCGATCTCGATCTTGTCCTGGGTGGAAAAGTTGGCCCTTTCAAACTGCTCCCCTTCCCTTAAGGTGGAATCGATAATCTTCCATTCCCGCATGCGCTCCTCCCCAAAAAGAAAACCGGCCCGAACTCGGGCCGGGGGATAAGGAACCCTTAGGGGCTACCCTACCCCCCGGCGGCCGAGTTTTTTCTCAAGGGCCAGCATCTTGCCTGTAAGGGTATACGAAACCCTCCTTTTTGTCAACGCCCAAACCGCCTTTCGCGGGCCTGGTAGCTCCTCAGAGCCCTCAAGAAGTCGATCTTCCGGAACTCCGGCCAGAGCACGTCGGCGAAGTAGAACTCGGAGTAAGCCGACTGCCAAAGGAGGAAGCCGGAAAGCCGGATCTCCCCCGAGGTGCGGATGATGAAGTCGGGGTCGGGAAGGCCTGCGGTGTAGAGGTGGCGGGCGATGTCCTCAGGGGTAAGCCCCTCCGCAACCTCCTTGGGGGAAAGGCCCCTTTTCCAAGCTTCCAGAAGAAGCCTCTTCACCGCGTCCACGATCTCCTCCCGCCCCCCGTAACCCAAGGCGATGTTCAGCACCATGCCCTGGTGGTGCTGGGTCTTGGCCTCGAGGCGCTCCAGCGCCCTCAGGACCTCCTCGGAGAATCCCTCCCGCCGCCCGATGAAGCGCACCCTCACCTGGTGCTCCAGGATGCGGTGGTCCTCCGCCATCCTTTCCGCCTCCCGCACGAAAAGGCGCATGAGCTCCTCCACCTCCTCGGGGGGGCGCTTGAAGTTGTCCGTGGAGAAGACCCAGACCGTCACGGTTTTTATGCCCATCTCCAGGCACCATTCCAGGACCTCGTAGGCCTTCTGGACCCCGAACTCGTGCCCCTTCACGGGGGATAACCCCAAGGCCCTGGCGTAGCGGCGGTTCCCATCCAGGATGAGGCCTAGGTGCTTGGGAACCGGGCCTCCTTTCACCTCCTTAAGGAGGCGCTTTTCGTAAAGCCAGTAGAGGGGCCGGGTGAGGGAAAGGAGGCGGCGGACCATACCCTTTCCACCCTAAGGCGGGAGGATGAGAAAGGGAAGGCCCTAGGCCAACTACCGGTAAAGCTCCCGGGCGATGATGTGGCGCTGGATCTCCGAGGTGCCCTCGTAGATCTCCGTCACCTTGGCGTCCCGGTAGTAGCGCTCCACCCGGTAGTCCCGGTGGTAGCCGTAGCCCCCCAGGACCTGCACTGCCTCCCGGGTCACCTCCACCGCCACGCTGCTGGCGAAGAGCTTGGCGGTGCTGGCCTCGAGGGTGAACCGCTCCCCGGAATCCTTTTTCCTGGCGGCCTCCAGCACCAAGGCCCGGGCGGCGGCGATTTTCACGTGCATGTCAGCGATCTTGAAGGCGATGGCCTGGTGCTCCCGGAGTTTCCTGTCGAACTGCTCCCTCTCATCGGCATAGGCCTTGGCGATCTCAAAGGCCCCCCGGGCGATGCCCACCGCCTGGGTCGCCACCCCGACCCTGCCCGAATCCAGGCCCGCCAGGGCGTAGGCCAAGCCCCTTCCCTCCTCGCCCAGAAGGTTTTCCTCGGGCACGAAGATCTCCTCGAGGCGAACCTCGGCGGTGTGGGCGGCGTGGAGGCCCATCTTCGCCTCCGGGGGGCCAAAGGAAAGGCCAGGGGTATCCTTCTCCACCAGGAAGGCGCTGATGCCCTTCTCACCCCTGGCCATGACCACGTAGAGGTGGGCCTGGCCTGCGGAGGTGATCCAGCTTTTCAGGCCGTTCAGCACGAAACCCCCGGGCACCCTCCTGGCCTCCGTGCGGATGCTGGCGGCATCGGAACCTGCCTGGGGCTCGGTGAGGCAGAAGGCCCCGATCCACTCCCCCCGGGCCAGGGGCACCAGGTACCTTCTTTTTTGCGCCTCGGTGCCGAAGCGAAGGAGCATGTACTGGGGAAGGCCGCTGGTCACCGAAAGGACCACGGCCACGCTGGGATCGGCGGCGGCGATCTCCTCGAGGGCCAGGGCCCAGGTCACGGAATCCAGGCCCACTCCTCCCCATTCCTCCGGGGTGGTCATGCCCAAAAAGCCCAGCTCCGCCAAAGCCTTCAGCTGGGGCCAGGGGTATTCCCCCGTGCGGTCGTACTCCGGGGCCAGGGGGTAGAGAACCTCCTTGGCCACCTGCCGTACCGTGTCCAGCACCAGTTTCTGCTCGGAAGTGAGGGTCATCAGGGATATCGTATCACCGCACTTGGGCAAAAAAACGTCATGTATGCGGGAGGCTATGGGCGGGCAAGGATGGACCATCACCCCTCACCCAGGCGCAAAGCCCTTTTCGGCTGTCAGGAGGGGGGCTCACCCCAGCGGGGAGCCCGTTCGGCGCTCAAGCCCAGGTGGTCCAGGATGCGCTGGGTGATGAAGCCCAAAAGGTCCCGGATCTCCTTGGGTCGGTGGTAGAAGCCAGGGCTCGCCGGGAGGATCAAGGCTCCGGCCTCCGTCGCCTGCACCATGGCCCTAAGGGTGGGGAGGGGCAGGGGAGCCTCCCGGGGCACCAGGATCAAGGGGCGCCGTTCCTTCAGGTGCACGTAGGCCGCCCGGGTGAGGAGGGTATCCGCCAGGCCCAGGGCGATCTTGCTAAGGGTGGTGGCGGAACAGGGCACCACCACCATGCCCTGGGTACGGAAGGAACCCGAGGCGATGGGGGCACCGAGGTCGCCGTCCTTGTACACCCGGCTGGCCAAGGGGTAGAGGTCCTTCGGGCTCAGGCCCATCTCCTCCCACAAGACCCGTTTGGCCCCCTGGCTTAAGACCAGGTGCACCTCGGCAAGGCCCTGCAGGGTTTCCAAAAGGTCCAGGGCGTAGGGCATGCCGCTCGCCCCCGTCAAGCCCACCACCACCCGGGGAAGTTCCGCCATGGCTTCCATGCTATCCCCTATTCCGAAGGCTTCCCGTGGTTTCCCATGCAAAAACCCCAGGCCCTTTGGGCCTGGGGGGCACCCCGTGGAAGCGGAGGGTTACTTGAGCTCCACCACCGCGCCCACGGCCTCGAGCTTCTTCTTGATCTCCTCGGCCTCGGCCTTGGGGATGCCCTCCTTGATGGGGCCCCCCTTCTCGGCCAGGTCCTTGGCCTCCTTGAGGCCCAGGCCGGTGATGGCGCGAAGCTCCTTGATGACCTCCAGCTTCTTGGCCCCGGCGTCCTTGAGGATCACGTCAAACTCCGTCTTCTCCTCCACGGGAGCCGCGGCCTGGGCCGCAGCAGGAGCTGCCGCCACCGCCACCGGGGCCGCCGCCGTCACGCCCCAGGTCTCCTTGAGCACGTCGATGAGCTGCTTGAGTTCCAAAACCGTAGCCTGAGAAAGCTCTTCCTTAATGCGTTCGATGTCCAAAGCCATCTTCCACCTCCTATGCCGCCTTCTTCTCCGCGTACGCCTCCAGGATGCCTACCAGCTCGCGGGCCACACCGCCCAGGACCCCCACCAGCTCCGCCATGGGCGCCTGCAAGACGCCCAAAAGCTCTGCCCTGAGTTCGTCCATGGTGGGAAGCTCCGCCAGGGCCACCACGTCCTTGGCCGAAAGCACCTGGCCCTGCAAAAGCCCGCCCTTAGCCTCAGGGATGCCCTTGGGGTTCTTCTTGGCGAACTCCGAAAGGGCCTTGGCCGCCGCCACCGGGTCCTGGTAAAAGACCACGGCGCTGGGCCCCTGAAGGCCATCCAGCTCGGGCAGGCCCAGCTCTTTCAGGGCGATGCGGATCAGGGTGTTCTTGGCCACGAAGAGCCTGGCCCCCTTTTCCTTCAGGGCCTGTCGCAGGGCATGGGTTTCCTTGGCGGAAAGCCCCTGGTAGTTCACCAGGAAGAAGGAGCCACGGGCCCGCTCAAGGTTCTCCTTGAGGGCGGCAAGAAGCTCAACGTTACGCTTATTGGGCACGCCTTCCTCCCTTTGGGGCAGGGGAACCCCAGCCGACTTTTCGGGATTTCTGCGAAACGCTCCCCCTGCAAGCGCCTCGGCGGGATGTTTAAGGCCTGAAGCCCCCCGCTGTCTTTGGCCTGGGCGCCGTAGCGCCCGGGGTGCCATAGAGGAGTTTAAAAGGCAGGAGGCCTGGCGTCAAGCCAGGCCCTAAGAAGGCTGCTCTCAGGAATGCGGGTTGATGCGGATGCTGGGCCCCATGGTGCTGGTCACGTAGACCGAGCGCAGGAAGGTGCCCTTGGCCGCCTCGGGCTTGCTGGCCTCGAGGGCCCGGATGAAGGCCCGGATATTCTCGGCAATCTTCTCCGGGGGGAAGCTGGCCTTGCCCACAGGGGCGTGGATGGCCCCGGTCTTGTCGTTGCGGAACTCGATGCGGCCCGCCTTGATCTCCTTGATGATCTCCCCGATGTTGAAGCCCACGGTGCCCGCCTTGGGGTTGGGCAGAAGCCCCCTCGGACCCAGAATCCGGCCCAGCTTGGAGCCCACGGCCCCCATCACGTCCGGGGTAGCCACCACGGCGTCAAAGTCCATCCAGCCATCCAGGATCTTCTGGATGATCTCCTCCCCGCCCACGTAGTCAGCCCCGGCCTCCTCGGCCTCCTTGATCTTCTCCCCCTTGGCGATGGCCAGAACCCGCACCTGCTTGCCCAGGCCGTGGGGGAGGGAAACCGTGCCGCGCACGTTCTGGTCGGACTTGCGGGGATCAATGCCCAGCTTGGCGTGGACCTCCACGGTCTCGTCAAACTTGGCCGTGGCCAGCTCCTTCACCAGCCGGGCGGCCTCGTCGATGGTGTAGATCCGGGTGGGGTCCACCTTTTCCAACAGGGCCCGGTAGCGCTTGCCGTGCTTAGGCATCCTTCACCTCCGGGGCGCCCACCACCTCCACCCCCATGGAGCGGGCCGACCCTGCGATCATGCGGGCGGCGGCCTCGAGGTCGGTGGTGTTCATGTCGGGCATCTTCTGCTTGGCAATCTCCAGAACCTGCTGCCAGGTGATGCGGCCCACCTTCTCCCGGCCGGGCTTATGAGCCCCCTTCTCCAGCCCCGCCGCCTTGCGGATCAGGTAGCTGGCGGGCGGGGTCTTGGTGATGAAGGTGAAGGAGCGGTCGGCGTAGATGGTGATCTCCACGGGGACGATGGCGTCCCCCATGTTGGCGGTGGCCGCATTGAAGGCCTTGACGAACTCCATGATGTTGGCCCCGTGCTGGCCCAAGGCCGGGCCCACCGGGGGTGCCGGCGTGGCCTTGCCAGCCGGCAACTGAAGCTTCACCACAGCAACGATTTTCTTCATTTTTCCCTCCTAGGCTCCCCCCAAGTTGGGGGTGCAAACGCCTCCTAAGCCTTGACCACCTGGGAGAAGTCCAGCTCCACCGGGGTCTCGCGCCCGAAGATGGTGACCATGACCTTGACCTTGCCCTTTTCCGGGTTGATCTCGGTCACGGTGCCGGTAAAGTCGGCGAAGGGGCCGGAAACCACCCGGACCTGATCCCCCTCCCGGAAGGCCACCTGGGCCTTGGGAGCCTCCTTCTTGCCCAGAAGCCCCGACACCTCCAGGATGTGCCGCACCTCGTCCGGGGAAAGGGGCACCGGCTTATGCCCTGCCCCCACGAAGCCGGTGATGCCCGGGGTGCCCCGCACCACCTCCCAGGCCTCGTTGGGCTCCTCCTCGTCCCCCAGGTCCATCTGCACGAAAAGGTATCCGGGGAAGAGCTTCTTCTTGACGACCTCCTTCTTGCCCCCCTCGCGGAGTTCCACCACCTCCTCCGTGGGGATGAGCACCTGGAAGATCTTGTCCTCCATGCCGAAGGCCTTGACCCGCTTCTCCAGGTTGGCCTTGGCCTTCTCCTCCTGCCCCACGTAGGTGTGGACCGCGTACCATTCAATGCTCATCGCACAAGCCCTATCAGGAACCGGAAGACGAGATCGTAGAATCCCAAGATCACCATGGCCACCACGGTGAAGACCAGAATAGCCTGGGTACCCTCCACGATCTGCTCCCGCGTGGGCCAGGTAACCCGGGCGAGCTCGGCCCGGGCTTCCTGGAAGTAGCGAACAATCCGGGTAAACATCAGACCTTCACTTCCTTGTGCACCGTGTGCTTATCGCACCAGGGGCAGTACTTCTTCAGCTCCAGCTTGGTGGTGGTGTTGCGCTTGTTCTTCTCGGTGGCGTAGTTGCGGCGCTTACACTCGGTGCACTCCAGGAGGATTTTGATGCGGACTTCGCTGGCCATGGTTCACCTCCTTTCCTCGAGGGGCGGCTAGCCGCCCCCAAGCTTACTCCAGGATCTTGGTGACCACGCCGGCGCCCACGGTCCGCCCACCCTCACGAATGGCAAACCGCAATCCCTCCTCCAGCGCCACCGGCTTGATCAGCTCCACCGTAAACGTCACGTTGTCCCCCGGCATCACCATCTCCACCCCAGAGGGCAACTCCACCACCCCCGTCACATCCGTCGTCCGAAAGTAAAACTGCGGACGGTACCCAGAAAAAAACCCCGTGTGCCGCCCGCCCTCCTCCTTCTTCAAGATGTACACCGAGGCCTCAAACTTCGTGTGCGGCGTAATGCTCCCGGGCTTCGCCAGCACCTGGCCCCGCTCCACTTCCTCCCGGCTTACACCCCGGAGTAGCAAACCCACGTTGTCCCCAGCAATCCCCTCCTGCAGCGTCTTACGGTGCATCTCCACACCCGTCACCACCGTCTTCCGCGTCTCAGGAGCCAGGCCCACAATCTCCACCTCGTCCCCAACCTTCACCTTCCCACGCTCAATACGACCCGTGGCCACCGTCCCACGACCCGTGATCGTAAACACGTCCTCCACCGGCATCAAGAACGGCTTGTCCACGTCCCGCACCGGCGTGGGAATGTACTCGTCAATCGCGTCCAACAACTCCCAAATCTTATCCACCCACTCGTTCTCCCCACGCTTCGTCTGGGGGTTCTTGTGCATCTGCTCCAGCGCCAGCAGCGCGCTCCCGCGAATCACCGGAACCTCGTCCCCAGGAAATTCGTACTGGTTCAGGAGGTCCCGCACCTCCATCTCCACCAGGTCCAGAAGTTCCGGGTCGTCCACCATGTCCACCTTGTTCATGAACACCACGATGTACGGCACACCCACCTGGCGAGCCAGCAAAATGTGCTCCCGCGTCTGCGGCATCGGTCCGTCCGCCGCCGACACCACCAGAATCGCCCCGTCCATCTGTGCCGCACCCGTGATCATGTTCTTGATGTAGTCCGCGTGCCCGGGGCAGTCCACGTGCGAATAGTGCCGCTTCGCCGTCTCGTATTCCACATGCGCCGTGTTGATGGTAATCCCCCGCGCACGCTCCTCCGGCGCCTTGTCAATCTCCCCGTAGTCCTTCACCTCCACGTTCGGGTTCTCCGCCGCCGCCACAAACGTCAAAGCCGCCGTCAGCGTCGTCTTCCCGTGGTCCACGTGCCCAATCGTCCCCACATTAACGTGAGGCTTCGTACGGATAAACTCGCCCTTGGCCATGGTTCCTCCTTCTTTCTTGCACGCAAAAGCCGCCCTGGGGGCCTTAAGCCCAGGGCAGACAAAAAGATGGAGCTCGCGGCCGGGCTCGAACCGGCGACCTCACCCTTACCAAGGGTGTGCTCTACCTGCTGAGCTACGCGAGCTCGTGGAGCGGGAGACGGGACTCGAACCCGCGACCCTCGGCTTGGGAAGCCGATGCTCTACCAACTGAGCTACTCCCGCATGGGGGTGTGCTGGGCACACCTTTGGTGGGCAGGGCTGGATTCGAACCAGCGAAGGCGTGCGCCAACGGTTTTACAGACCGTCCCCTTTGGCCGCTCGGGCACCTGCCCACGCCCGCTTGGAGCCACCCAGGGGAGTTGAACCCCCAACCCCCCGATTACAAGTCGGGTGCTCTGCCTGTTGAGCTAGGGTGGCAGGACGGGGGATAGGACCCTGTCCGAGGGAATAGGCTAGCACACCCACAGGTGAGTGTCAAGATAAAGGCATGCGCATCGTACCTTTTGGCGCCGCTCGGGAGGTCACGGGAAGCTGCCACCTCCTCTTGGCCGAGGGCAGGAGGGTCCTCCTGGATTGCGGCATGTTCCAGGGGCGCGAGGAAGAGAAGAACCACGCCCCTTTTGGCTTTGACCCCCAGGCGGTGGACGCCGTGGTCCTCACCCACGCCCACCTGGATCACGTGGGCCGTCTGCCCAAGCTTTTCCGGGAGGGGTATAGGGGGCCGGTCTACGCCACCCAGGCCACCTTCTTGTTGATGCAGATCATCCTCCAGGACGCCCTAAAGGTCATGGAAACCCCCTTTTTCGAGGAGGAGGATGTGGAGGAAGCCCTCCGCCACGTCCGCCTCCTGGAGTTTGGGGAATGGCTCAGGCTGGGGGACCTTACCCTCACCTTCGGCCAGGCAGGGCACCTTCCGGGAAGCGCCTTCGTGGTGGTCCAGGGGGAGGGGAAGACCCTGGTCTATAGCGGGGACCTGGGCAACCGGCAAAAGACCGTCCTCCCCGACCCCTCCCTGCCTCCCAGGGCGGATCTGATCCTCTGCGAGGGCACCTACGGGGACCGGCCCCACCGCTCCTTCGCCGCCACGGTGCAGGAGTTTTTGGAGATCCTGGAACGAACCCTGGGCCAAGGCGGCAAGGTCTTCATCCCCTCCTTTGCCGTGGAGCGCGCCCAGGAAATCCTCTTCCTCCTCTACGAAAACGGCCACCGCCTGCCCGAGGCCCCCATCTACCTGGACTCCCCCATGGCCGAGCGGGTCCTTGACCTCTATCCCCGGCTGGTGCGCTACTTCAGCGAGGAGGTGCAGGCCTACTTCCTGGCGGGGAAGAATCCCTTCCGCCCCCGGGGGCTTCGGGTGGTGGAAAGCGTGGAGGAATCCAAGGCCCTAAACCGCGAGCCCGGCCCCATGGTGATCATCGCGGGAAGCGGCATGCTCACCGGGGGGCGGATCCTCCACCACCTGAAGCACGGCCTTTCCGATCCCAAGAACACCCTGGTCTTCGTGGGCTACCAGCCTCGAGGGGGCCTGGGAGCCGAGATCATCCAAAGGCCCGAGCGCATCCGCCTCCTGGGGCAGGAGATACCCCTTAGGGCCAGCGTCCACACCCTGGGCGGCTTCTCGGGGCATGCGGGGCAGGACGAGCTTCTGGACTGGCTGGAAGGGCAACCCCGGGTAGCCCTGGTGCACGGGGAGGAGGAGAAGCTAGGGGAGCTTCAGCGGCTTCTCGCCCAGCGGGGCCAGGCAGCCCACCTGGCCACCTTCGGGGAGGCCATCGGGGTTTAAGGCTGGGGCTTAAAGCCGAGCCTCTCCAAAACCATGCGGGTGGCCGGGCTTTTATTTAGGGTGTAAAAGTGCACTCCCTCCACCCCGGCCTCCAAAAGCTCCGCCACCTGGCGGGTGGCGTGCTCCACCCCGATCTCCAGGATGGCCTTGGGATCCTCCTGGTACCTTTCCAGCCTGGAAAGAAGGGGCCCGGGGATGCTGGCCCCGCAGACCTCGGTGAAGCGGCGGAGCTGGGTGTAGCTGGTGATGGGCATGATGCCGGGGAGGATGGGGATTGCTATGCCCATCCTCCTGGCCCTTTCCAGGAAGCCGAAGTAGTGGGCGTTGTTGAAGAAAAGCTGGGTGATGGCGAAGTCCAGCCCCGCTTCCACCTTGGCCTTGAAATGGCGCAGGTCGGCCTCGAGGCTCTCGCTTTCCGGATGCCCCTCGGGGTAGGCGGCCCCGCCCACGGAGAGCCCCTCCCCGTAGCGGGTGCGAATATGGGCCACCAGCTCGGAAGCGTAGCGGAACCCCTCGGGATGGGGTCTAAAGGCCCGTTCCCCTTGGGGAGGATCGCCCCTAAGGGCCAGGATGTTCTCCACCCCCGCCTCGACAAAGCGGTCCAGGACCTCCGCCACCTCCTTCCGGCTTTGCCCGGCCACGGTGAGGTGGGCGAGGGCGTTTAGCTTTAGGCCCAGGATCCGCTTCGCCCAGAGGACGCTCCTTTCCCGGGTGCTCCCCATGGCCCCGTAGGTGATGGAGACGAAGGCGGGCCGGAAGGCCTTGAGCTCCTCCATGGTGCGGAAAAGGGCCTCCTCCCCTTCCGGGGTCTTGGGGGGGAAGAACTCAAAGGAGAAAAGGGGCCCCTTGCGCGCCTTTAGGAGGTCCCGTATTTTCATGCGCTAGAGTGTAGCCCCTCCCCTCCCCCTGGTCAAGGTGGCAAAATAAGGGTATGGTAGAGGTTCCGGAAATCCCCAAGGTGGAAGGCCTGGAGCTTCCCGCCAGGGAA
This sequence comes from Thermus sp. KWY1, assembly GCF_057547025.1. Taxonomy (NCBI): domain Bacteria; kingdom Thermotogati; phylum Deinococcota; class Deinococci; order Thermales; family Thermaceae; genus Thermus; species Thermus sp. KWY1. Next base: position 13,450 of record NZ_BAAJPG010000001.1, on the reverse strand, counting down.
ACCGCCTTGATCGTGGTGGACATGCAAAACGACTTCGCCCACCCTCAAGGTGCCCTTTTCGTGCCCGATGCTCCCAAAAGCGTTCCGGCCATCCGGCTTCTTCTGGAAAGGGCGCGGCAGGCAGGGGCAAGGGTGGTCTACACCCAGGACTGGCACCGGGAGGACGACCCCGAGTTCCAGATCTGGCCCCGGCATGCGGTGGCGGGCACCTGGGGGGCAGAGATCCTGGAGGACCTCCGCCCGGAGCCGAGGGACCTAATCATCCAGAAGGTGCGCTACGACGCCTTCTACGGCACTCCTCTGGACCATTACCTGCACCTTTGGGGGGTAAAGCACGTGGTGGTGACGGGCACCGTGGCCAACATCTGCGTGCTCCACACCGCTGGCTCCGCCGCCCTTCGCTGGTACCGGGTGGTCCTCCCGGAGGACGCCACCAGCGCCCTTACCCCCTTCGACCTCCAGGCGGCCTTGCGCCAGGTCACCTTCCTCTACCAGGGCAAGGTGACCCGGGCCGAAGGGGTGCGCTTTGTTTGAGCATCCGGTCCTGGCGGAGTTCTACCGCCGCTTTGGCCCTGCCCCCTTCCTACCCCATGCGGCACCCCGAGAAGAACCCTTCAAGGTGCTGGCGGAAAGCATCGTGGCCCAGCAGCTTTCGGGCAAAGCCGCCGCCGCCATCAGCGCCCGGCTTTGGTCCAGGGTAGAGCCCCATCCTGAAGCCCTCCTCCAGGTATCCCCCGCTATCCTCCGCCAGGCGGGGCTCTCCCACGCCAAGGCCCAGGCCCTTCGGGACCTAGCCGCCAGGAGCCTGGAAGGGCTTCTGGACGGGTTGGACTCCCTGGAGGACGAGGCGGTCAAGGAGAGGCTTCTCCAGGTACGAGGCATAGGCCCCTGGACGGTGGATATGTTCCTCATGTTCGGCCTGAGGCGGCCCGATGTCTGGCCCGTGGGGGACCTTGGTCTACGCCGGGCAGCCAAGGCGCTCTTCGATGTGGAAGCCCTGGGGCTTCCCGCCTTCGGCGAGCCCTTCCGGCCCTACCGTAGCCACCTGGCTTGGTACCTATGGCGAACCCTGGACTAATCCCCTTGGCCCAGGCAGAAGGCCAGGGGGAGGTTCTCCTCCTAAGGCAGGCCCAGGAGCTGGGTTTCCCCGTGGGGGGAACCTGGGTGGTGGGGCTTTGGGAGGAGTTTGCCCGCCTCAACAACCTGGCCGAGCGCATCGCGTGGCTTTTTCAGGGGGTCTTTGGCGTGCGCATAGACGAGGAAAGGTTGCTGCTGGCGGCGGAGGAGGCAAAACGGGCCGTGCGGGAAAGCTACCTCCTCCCTGAGCGGGCTGAAGCCTTCCTGGAAACCCTCGAGGGCAAGGGACCCTTCCTCGTCCGCCGGGCAGGGGAAGGAACCTACCACCTGGCCCGGAACCCACAGGAGGCCCTTTTCGCTGTGAAGCGGCTTTGGGCTGAAGCCTTCCGGGTGGAAGCCATCCTGGAACGCTATCCCGCCCTTTTTCCCTCAGCCCTGACCGTTCTGGTGCAGGAGGTGACCACCTTCCCTCCACTGGAAGGTGGGCTCCTGGAGGATCCCTTCCTCTCCCTGGACCTGTCCCAGGCCCTGGGGCAAAGGGTGGTCGCCTACACCTGGGAGGGAACCCTTCTTCGGATAGAATCGGTACATGGTGGATAGCCACGTCCACACCCCTCTTTGCGGCCATGCCCAGGGGGCTCCGGGGGAGTACCTCTTTTACACCCGGAAAGCAGGCTTGAAGGGCCTGGTCTTCACCGACCACAGCCCCATGCCCTCCTGGTACGATCCCATGAGCCGCATGCGCCTCGAGGCCCTGCCCTTTTACCTCCTGGCCCTGGAGAAAATCCGGGAGGATCACCCAGACCTCTACGTGGGGATCGGTCTGGAAGCCGACTTCCACGAGGGCACGGAGGAGTTCGTGCGGACCCTGCTTAAAGGCTACCCCTTCGACTACGTGATCGGCAGCGTCCACTACCTGGGGGCCTGGCCCCTGGACCATCCCGACCACCAGGAGGAGTACACCTGGCGGGACCTGAAGGAGATCTTCCAGGCCTACTTCCAGGAGGTGGAAAAAGCGGCAAGAAGCGGCCTCTTTCACGCCATCGGCCACCTGGACCTGCCCAAGAAGTTCGGCCACCGCCTTCCAGAAGAAGCCCTTGTGGAGCTGGCCGAACCCGCCCTTAGGGCCATTGCGGAGGAGGGGCTTTTCCTGGACGTGAACACCGCCGGGCTTCGGAACCCGGCCCAGGAGATCTACCCGGCCCCCGCCCTCCTACGGCGGGCCCGGGAGCTCGGGATCGGGGTGGTGCTGGGCTCCGACGCCCACCGCCCCCCCCAGGTGGGGTACGCCTTCAAGGAGGCGGTGGATCTTCTCCTCAACCTCGGATACCAAGAGGCCCATTACTTCCAGGGAGGCAGGGCCCAAGCCTACCCCCTATCCAGGGCCTCGTAAACCTGGTTCCTCAACGCGCCCAGGTCCAGGTCATCCCGCCGCCCCGAGGCCTTCTCGTAGGCCCGCACCGCCGCCACCAGCCGGGAAAAGGCCTCGGCGCAGGGATCAGGGGCGGGGGCCTCGTACTCCATAAAGGTGACCCGCTCGTAATCCTCGGCGTACTCCTCCTCCTCCGCCTTCACGCATTCCCAGTAACGGCGCAAGGCCTCCTCCACATCCAGGCGGGCTTGCTCCAGAGCCGTCATCCTTCCCTCCCTCCTTTCCGGCTTTGGAACCTCAGGCTCGCGGCGGGGATGGGACCCTCCTGAAAGCGCTCCTCCCGCCAGGGGTCGCCCCGGAAGTGGTAGCCCAGCTTTTCCCAAAACCCCAGCTCCAAGTGGTCCAGAAGCTCAATGCCCCGCACCCACTTGGCGCTTTTCCAGGCGTAGAGGTGGGGCACCACCAGGCGCACCGGCCCACCCCGCTCCAAAGGCAAGGGCTTGTCGAAAAGGGTATGGGCGAGGAGGACATCCTCCCGCAGGAGGTCCTCCAGGAAGAGGTTGGTGGTGTAGCCCCCGTAGCTGTGAACCAAGGCGGCCACCGCCTGGGGCTTGGGCTTGGCCCTCAGCAAAAGGTCCCTCATCCGCACCCCCCGCCAGGCCACATCCAGGCGGCTCCAGCGGGTGACGCAGTGGAAGTCCCGCACCACCTCCACCTGGGGCAGGCGGAGGAGCTCCGGGTAGGTGAGGGTAAAGGGCTCCTCCACCAGGCCGAAGAGGGAAAACCGCCACTCCTCGGGGGAAACCCTCGGCTCCTCCCCATAGGTGAGGATGGGGAACCGCTCCGTGACCACCTGGCCCGGGGGAATCCTCTCCATACCTTTAGGCTAGACCAGCCCCCGGGGAAAGAAAGCGCCCTGGATCACCGGCTTCGGTAGCGGATAACCTCCACCTTCTCCAGGGTCACCAGCCCCTCCTTCACCATCCCCTCCAATACGGGCAGAAAGGCCCGGATCTTCTCCTCGGTGTCCACGATCTCGATCATGACGGGAAGGTCCTCGGAGAGCTGGAGCACCTTGGCGGTGTGGATGCGGGAGTGGGCACCGAAGCCCATGAAGCCCTTGAACACCGTGGCCCCGGCCAGGCCCTGGCGCTTGGCCTCGAGGACGATGGCTTCATAGAGGGGCCTCCCCCCATGCCGGTCCGACTCCCCCACGAAGATGCGCAGGAGCTTGGCCTCCCCTTCCAGCTTCATACCCCTAGGCTACCAGGGCCCCGCCCAGGCGGTAGCCCAGGAGCACCAGGAAAAGGCCCAGGAAGACGCTGAAAACGACGTATAAAAAAGCCCTCCACGCCTCGCCGTCCTGGATGAGGGCCAGGGTCTCGTAGCTAAAGGTGGAGAAGGTGGTGAACCCCCCCAACACCCCCACCGCCAGGAAGAGGCGCCCCTCCCCGGAAAGGGCCCCCTCCAGGGACAGACGGATCACCACGCCGATGAGGAAACTGCCCAAAGCGTTGATCAAGAGGGTGCTATAGGGGAAGCTGGGCCCGGTAAGGGCCTGTACCCAGGCCCCAAGCCCATAGCGCAAGGCGGAGCCCAAGGCCCCGCCCAAGGCCACCAGGAGATACCGCTCCACCCCCAAAGTATATTGGGACCATGAAGCCCAAGACCCTCTCCCCCATCCTTACCGCCAAAGGGGTTCGCCTGGCCATCGCCGTGGGCCGCTTCAACGAACGGGTGACCAAACTCCTCCTGGAAGGGGCCCTCGAGGCCTACGCCCGCCTGGGCGGAGACCCCGCCGAGGTTCTGGTGGCCTGGGTGCCGGGTTCCTTTGAGCTACCCCTGGTGGCCAAGCGCCTGGCCCTGCGCCCCGACGTGGATGCGGTGGTGGCCTTAGGGGCCGTGGTGCGGGGGGAAACCCCCCATTTCGAGTACGTGGCCGCCCAGGCTGCTTCGGGCCTCATGCAGGCCATGCTTCAGACGGAAAAACCCATCGTCTTCGGCGTCCTCACCACCAACACCCCGGAGGAAGCCCAGGAAAGGGCCGGGGGCAAGGCGGGGAACAAGGGAGCCGAGGCGGTCTTCACCGCCATCGAGATGGTGCGCCTTCTCGAGGCTATTTCCCGGTGATAAGGGCCCGGGCGTAACGCAGGTGCAGGTAGAGGAAGCAACCCAGGCAGAAGCCGAAGGCCAGGTTGACGAAGGCCAGTAGGGCCACCACCAGGGCCAAGGCGTACCCCACCCCCTTGAGCCCAAGAAGAAGGAAGAGGGAGGAAAGCCCCAAAAACACCGCCCCCAAGGTGCGGGCGAAGCGGTGAGGCCTGGGGTCCTCCTCCACCAGCCTGGCCGGGATGCCCAGGGCCCGCTTCAGGGCCACCATCAGATCCCAGGGGGTGTGCTGGCTTACCATGAGGAGGAAAAGGAGATAGACCAGAAGGGGCAGGTCCAAAAGCGCCGCCAGGGGGAGAAGAAGGGTGAGGAGAACCTGGTTGAAGCGGAGCTGGTTCCGGTCCGTCTTCATGGGGTTATAGTATACACCTGAGCCTGTGAAGAATAGGGGTAAAGGCACGCTTTGCGGAACCCCAGGGCACAATAGGGACATGGTTCCCCTCCTCACCACACCCCTGCCCGTGCCCCATGGCTTCACCACCCGCCTGGGCGGGGTTTCCCAAGGACCCTTTCAGAGCCTGAACCTCTCCGCGGCCACCGGGGACGACCCCGAACGGGTGGCCGAGAACCAAAGGCGGGTCCTCTCCCGATTCGGCCATCCTCCCGTGGCCGGGCTCAAGCAGGTGCACGGCACGGAGATCCACCGGGTGGAAGGCCCAGGAGTTTGGGAGGGGGATGGCCTCCTCACCCGCACCCCTGGCCTCCTCCTCAGGGTGGGGGTGGCGGACTGCTACCCCCTTCTGCTTTACCACCCCGAAGGGGCGGTGGCGGCCCTCCATGCAGGCTGGCGGGGAGTGGTGGGAGGGATCCTCCCCCGGGCCTTGGAGCAGCTGGAAAGCCTGGGCCTGGATCCCAAGGAGGTCCACCTGGCCATCGGCCCCGGCATCGGAGGCCGGTGCTACCAGGTGGGAGAAGAAGTGGCGGAGCGGTTTGCCCAAGCGGGCCTCCATACCTTTACCCCGGACCCCAAAGCCCCGGGCAAGTACCTTCTGGATCTGGAAAGGGCCCTCCTCCTTCAGGCGGAAAGGGCCGGGCTTTCCCGGGAAAGGATCTACCGGGTAGGCCTATGCACCCACTGCGAACCCACCCTCTTCTCCCACCGCCGCGACCAGGGGAAGACGGGACGGATGTGGGGACTCGTCATGCTCCCCCGTTAAGGGCCTGTTCACCCCGCCGTGCCACAATAAGGCTATGCTCTTCCCCCGGGCGGTCCTGCCCTCCCTCCTCCACCTAACCCCGAAGTGGCTCGAGGAACGGGGCCTAAAGGGGGTGATCCTGGACCTGGACAACACCCTTTTGCCCTACGGGGAGGAGGAACCCTTGCCCGAGCACCAAGCCTGGCTGGAGGCCTTAAAGGCCGAGGTTCCCGTCTACCTCCTCTCCAACGCCCTCCCCGACCGCTTCGCCCGGATCCAAGGAAGGCTTGGCCTTCCCGGCCACGCCCCAGCCCTCAAACCCTGGCTTGGATTTCAAAGGGCCCTGAAGGCCCTGGGGCTTCCTCCCCAGGAGGTGGCGGTGGTGGGGGACCAGATCTTCACCGATGTCCTTGGGGGCAACCTGGTGGGAGCCTATACTGTTTTGGTACCCCCCTTGCGGGAAAGGGAATTCTTTTACACCCGTTTCATACGGATGCTGGAGACTCCATTCAGAAGACCACGGGGAGGATTGGGATGAGCGTGCTCACCATCGGGGACAAACGGCTAGGTGCCATCCTATTGGATGCCGGCCTCCTCACCGACGAGGAGCTGCAGATGGCCCTGGAGAAGCACCGGGAGGTGGGGGGTTCCTTGGCCGAGGTCATCGTGGACTCGGGGCTGCTTTCGGAACGGCGGATCGCTCAGGCCATCGAGGACCACTTCGGCATCCCCCTGGTGGAGCTTCACACCCTGGAGATCCCTCCCAAGGTGAAGGCCCTCCTGCCGGCGGAGAAGGCCAAGGAACTCCAGGCCATCCCCTTCGCCCTGGACGAGGAGGCAGGAGTGGTGCGGGTGGCCTTCGTGAACCCCCTGGACACCTTGGCCCTCGAGGAGGTGGAGGACCTCACCGGGATGGTGGTGGAACCCTACCAGGCCACCAAAAGCGCCTTCCTCTACGCCCTGGCCAAGAACTACCCCGAGCTCAACCTGCCCCTACCCCCTCCCCCCAGCGGCCCCAGCCGGGAGGAGCTCAAGGTGGGCGAGCTTCTGGTGGAAAAGGGCCTCCTGGACCGGAACACCCTGGAGGAAGCCCTGGTGGAGCAGGAAAAGACCGGGGATCTCCTGGGCCGCATCCTGGTGCGCAAGGGGCTACCCGAGGAAGTCCTCTACCGGGTTTTGGCCGAGCAGAAGGGAATGGAGTTTCTCCCCTCCACCCGGGGCCTATCCCCCGACCCCGCCGCCACCAACCTTCTCCTGCGCTCGGATGCCCTGCGCTATAGCGCCGTGCCCGTGGGGTTCAACAACGGGGAGGTGGAGGTGGTCCTCGCCGATCCCCGGCACAAGGAGGCGGTGGCGGAGCTCCTTGGGCGCCCCGCCCGCTTCCTCCTCACCCTTCCCAAGGAGTGGGAAGCCCTTTTCCACCAGGCCTATCCGGAAAAAAGCCGCCTGGGGGAGGTCCTGGTCCAGGAGGGGCGCCTAAGCCGGGAGGAGTTAAGGGAAGCCCTCGAGGTGCAAAGGCGCCTGCCCAAGGCCAAGCCCCTGGGGGAGATCCTGGTGGAGCTGGGCCTGGCCCGGCCCGAGGACGTGGAGGAAGCCCTGAAGAAGCAACGCCAGGGTGGGGGCCGCCTCGAGGACACCTTGGTGGCCTCGGGCAAACTCAAACCCGAGGCCCTGGCCCAGGCGGTGGCTGCCCAGCTGGGCTACACCTACATCAACCCCGAGGAGAACCCCCCGGACCCCGGGGCCGCCCTCCTCCTCCCCGAGGACCTGGCCCGGCGGTACGGGGTCTTCCCCCACCACCTGGAGGGCAAGACCCTGGTCCTCCTCATGAAGGATCCCAGGAACATCCTGGCCCTGGACGACGTGCGCCTGGCCCTGAAGCGCAAGGGCCTGGCCTACGAGGTTCAGCCCGCCGTGGCCACGGAGGCCGCCATCACCAAGCTCATCGAGCGCTTCTACGGCAAGGAGGAACTGGGCGAGATCGCCAAGGAACTTTCCAAGGGCTACCAGGAGGAGGAGGCCGTCGCCCCCGAGCTGGACGAAAGCGCCGCCCAGAAGTTCGTCAAGCAGGTGATCCGGGAAGCCTACCTGCAGGATGCCTCCGACATCCACATAGAACCCCGGCAGTCCGATGTGCTGGTGCGCCTCCGCATCGACGGCACCCTGCGCCAGTACACCACCCTGCCCAAGGGGGCCCTAAACTCCATCATCAGCGTGGTCAAGATCATGGGCGGCCTCAACATCGCCGAAAGGCGCCTGCCCCAGGACGGGCGGGTGCGCTACCGGGAAGGGGCCATCGACGTGGACCTCCGCCTCTCCACCCTGCCCACGGTCTACGGGGAAAAGGCGGTGATGCGCCTTTTGAAGAAGGCCGCCGACATCCCCGAGATCGAGGGCCTGGGCTTCGCTCCCGGGGTCTTTGAGCGCTTCCAGGAGGTGATCTCCAAGCCCTACGGCATCTTCCTCATCACCGGGCCCACCGGAAGCGGCAAAAGCTTCACCACCTTCTCCATCCTCAAGCGCATCGCCACCCCAGACAAGAACACCCAGACCATCGAGGATCCCGTGGAGTACGAGATCCCCGGCATCAACCAGACCCAGGTGAACCCCCAGGCGGGCCTCACCTTTGCCCGGGCCCTCAGGGCCTTCCTCAGGCAGGACCCGGACATCATCATGGTGGGAGAGATCCGGGACTCGGAAACCGCCAAGATCGCCACCGAGGCCGCCCTCACCGGCCACCTGGTCATCGCCACCCTGCACACCAACGACGCCGCCCAGGCCATCACCCGCCTGGACGAGATGGGGGTGGAGCTTTTCAATATCTCCGCCGCCCTCATCGGGGTCCTTTCCCAGCGCCTGGTGCGAAGGATCTGCGACCACTGCAAGGTGGAGGTGAAGCCCGATCCCGAGGTCCTGCACCGCCTGGGCCTGAGCGAAAAGGAGCTCCAGGGGGCCAAGCTCTTTAGGGGCATGGGGTGCGAGCGTTGTGGCGGTACCGGGTACAAGGGACGCTACGCCATCCACGAGCTACTGGTGGTGGACGACGAGATCCGCCACGCCATCGTGGCCGGCAAGTCGGCCACGGAGATCAAGGAGATCGCCAGGAAAAAGGGTATGAAAACCCTGCGGGAGGACGGCATCTACAAGGCCTTCCAGGGAATCACCACCCTCGAGGAGGTCCTGGCACGTACCATTGAGTAAAGGAGTGAACTATGGCCAAAGCACCGGATATCGTGGATCTTCTGACCCTGGCGGCGGATCGGGGGGCCAGCGATTTGGTGATCACCGTGGGCCTTCCCCCCATGATCAAGGTGGACGGGGAGTTCCACCCCACGGAGTACGAAACCCTCTCCCCCCAGGACACCCGCCGGCTGATGTACGCCCTCATGGACGAGAAGCAGCAGCGGATCTTTGAGGAGGAAAAGGAGCTGGACTTCTCCTTCAGCCTCCCGGGAAAAGGGCGCTACCGGGTGAACGTCTTCCTGCAACGGGGAAGCGTGGGAGGGGTCTTGAGGGTGGTGCCCGCCACCATCAAGAGCTTTGAGGAGCTGGGCCTGCCCAAGAACATCGCCGAGATCGCCATGGCCCCAAGGGGCCTGGTCCTGGTCACGGGGCCCACCGGGTCGGGGAAGAGCACCACCCTGGCCTCCATGATCGACTACATCAACGAACGCAAGCCCGTGCACATCGTGACCATTGAGGATCCCATAGAGTTTTTCCACAAGCACAAAAAGGCCATCGTCAACCAGCGGGAGATCGGCTCCGATACCCACGGCTTCCACAAGGCGCTTAGGAGCGTTCTCCGCCAGGCCCCGGACGTGATCCTGGTGGGGGAGATGCGGGACTACGAGACCATCGCCGCCGCCATCACCGCCGCGGAAACCGGGCACTTGGTCATGGGGACCCTGCACACCAACTCCGCCCCCGAAACCATCGACCGCATCATCGACGTCTTCCCGGAAAACCAGCAGGAGCAGGTGCGGGTGCAGCTTTCCAACAACCTGGTGGCGGTGCTCACCCAGCAGCTTCTGCCCAAGGCCTTCGGGGGCGGAAGGGTCTTGGCCTACGAGCTCATGATCGCCACCCCTGCGGTAAGGGCCTTGATCCGGGAGGGCAAAAGCCACCAGCTCCGGAGCGTCATCCAGACCGGGGGCCAGTACGGGATGATCACCATGGATGCCTGCCTGGCGGATCTCTACCGGCGCAAGCTGATCACCTACGAGATGGGCTTGAGCCGGGCGGTGGACCCCAAGGAGTTCATGCGCCTGGCCGGGGTGCAGGAGGGGAGCAAGCGCCCTTAAGTACCCAGGGGGCTTGGTAAACTTTAGGCCATGTACGAGGCGGCCATCGGCCTCGAGGTCCACCTGCACTTAAAGACCCGGACCAAGGCCTTCTGCGGGTGCCAGGCCGATTATTTCGGCGCCCCGCCCAACACCCACACCTGCCCCGTGTGCCTGGGGTTACCCGGGGCCCTGCCCGTGCCCAACAAGAAGGCGGTGGAGTTCGGGCTCAGGCTGGCCCTGGCCCTGGGAAGCCGGATTCCGGAGAGGCTGGTCTTCCATCGCAAGAACTACTTCTACCCCGACCTGCCCAAGAACTACCAGATCAGCCAGTATGACCTCCCCCTGGGCCAGGGAGGTAGCCTCCCCTTGGGGGAAAGGACCGTGCGCATCAAGCGCCTCCACCTGGAGGAGGATGCCGGGAAAAGCCTCCACCTGGAGGACCGCACCCTTCTGGACCTGAACCGGGCGGGAAGCCCCTTGATCGAGCTCGTCACCGAACCCGACCTCAAAAGCCCCGAGGAAGCCCGGCTTTTCCTGCAACGCATCCAAGCCTTGGTCCAGACCCTAGGCATCTCCGAGGCCAGCCCCGAGGAAGGGAAAATGAGGGCCGACGTGAACGTTTCCGTGCGCCGCGCGGGGGAGCCTTTGGGCACCAAGGTAGAGATCAAAAACCTGAACTCCTTTAAGAGCGTGCAGCGGGCCCTGGAGTACGAGATCCGCCGCCAAACCGAGATCCTGAGGCGGGGGGAGAGGGTCAAACAGGCCACCATGGGCTTTGAGGAGGGAAGCGGCAAGACCTACCCCATGCGCACCAAGGAGGAGGAGGCGGACTACCGCTATTTCCCCGAGCCCGACATCCCCCCGGTGCCCATTTCCCGGGAGTGGCTGGAGGCCATCCGGCAAGACCTCCCCGAACTCCCCTGGGAAAAGGAAGGGCGCTACCAGGCCCTGGGGATCAAGACCCAGGACGCCGAGGTCCTGGCCTACACCCCTTCCCTGGCCCGCTTCCTGGACCAAGCCCTAAGCCTGGGCCAAGCCTCCCCCCAGGCCCTGGCCAACTGGCTTCTGGCGGACGTGGCCGGGCTCTTGAACGAGCGGGGGCTTACCCTGGAGCAGACCCGCCTTACCCCGGAAGGCCTCGCCCGCCTGGTGGCCCTCTTTGAGCGGGGGGAGATCACCAGCCGGGTGGTCAAGGAGCTTCTGCCCGAAGTGCTGGAGGGCAAGGATCCCGAGGCCCTGGTGCGGGAGCGGGGCCTAAGGGTGGTGGCGGACGAGGGAGCCTTGAGGGCCGTGGTGACCGAGGTGATCGCCGCCATGCCCGAGGCGGCAGAAAGCGTGCGCCAGGGGAAGCTCAAAGCCCTGGACGCCCTTTTGGGCCAGGTGATGCGGAGGACCAAGGGCCAGGCCAAGCCCGATCTGGTGCGAAGGCTTCTCCTCGAGGCCCTTGGGGTAGGATGAGGCCGATGCGTTACGAGGAAGCCGGGGTGCACATCGAGGCCAAGGCGGAAGCCCTGAAAAGGGCCAAGGAGGCCATTGCCGCCACCTATACCCCCAGGGTGTTACGGGGGCTTGGAGCCTTTGGGGGGCTTTTCGACGCCGGGGGGCTAAAGGAAATGAAGGAGCCCGTCCTGGTGGCCACCACGGACGGGGTGGGCACCAAGACCCTCTTGGCCCTCCAGGTGGGCAATGTGTCCGGGCTGGGCTTTGACCTGGTGAACCACTCCGTGAACGACCTCCTGGCCCAGGGGGCCCTGCCCCTCTTCTTCATGGACTACCTGGCGGCAAGCCGCCTGGAGGAGGAGGTGCTCTCCGCGCTCCTCACCTCCCTGGCCGAGGCTTGCAAGGCCCTGGGCATTCCCCTTCTGGGCGGGGAAACCGCCGAGATGCCCGGGGTCTACCGGGAAGGGGCCTGGGATGTGGTGGGCACCCTGGTGGGTGTGGTGGAGAAGGAGGAGATCCTGGGCCCGGAAAGGGTCCGGGAAGGGGATCTCCTCCTGGCCCTTCCCTCCTCCGGCCCCCACACCAACGGCTACTCCCTGATCCGGAAGGTGGTGGAGGGGCTGGACCTCGAGGCGCCTGTACCCGAGCTTGGGGAAAGCCTAAAAGAAGCCCTCCTCCGCCCCCACCGGGCTTACCTCAAGGAGTTCCTAACGCTTAGGGAAGCTGGGGTGAGGATCCACGCCATCGCCCACATCACCGGGGGCGGCCTCCCGGAAAACCTGCCCCGGGCTCTTCCCGAGGGCCTGGGAGCGGAGATCCGAAAGGGAAGCTGGCCCATTCCCCCCATCTTCCCCTACCTGCAACGCCTGGGAAACATACCGGAGGAGGAGATGTACCGGGTCTTCAACATGGGCCTTGGGCTGATCCTGGTCCTGCCGGAAAAGGAGGCCCAGAGGGCCCAGGACCTGGTGGAAAGCTTCCCGGTGGGACGGGTAGTGGCAGGCTCCGGGGTTCGGCTGGTATGAAAGAGCTCTGGCTCATCCGCCACGGGGAAACCGAGTGGAACGTCAAGAAGCGCTTCCAGGGCCACCTGGATGTACCCCTCTCCCCTGCGGGGATCGGCCAGGCCTTCCGCCTGGCCCAGCGCCTTTCCCGAAGCCAGCTTCCCTTTCACGGGCTTTACGCCTCCGACCTCCGCCGGGCCCGGGAAACCGCTGAGCCCCTGGCGGCGGTGCTGGGCCTTCCCTTGGAAACCACCCCCCTTTTGCGGGAAATCGACGTGGGTGCCCTGGCCGGCCTGAGCCGGGAGGAAGCGGAGGCCCGGTACCCCGAGTTCATCCGGGCTGCCCAAAGGGATCCCTGGCATACCCCCCGCCCTGGTGGGGAAAGCATGGCGGACTTAGCCCGGCGCCTGGAGGCATTCCTCGAAACCCTCCCAGCTGGCCGGCACCTCCTGGTGACCCATGGGGGCGTGATCCGCGCCGCCTTGAAGATGGCCCTGGACCTCGAGGGCGACGCCTGGCGGCGCTTCCACATCCCCAACACCTCCATCACCCGGATCCTTCTGCCCGAGCGGGAGGTCCTCGCCGTTTCCGATAGCGCCCATTTGGAAACCTGGGCCGACTGGCTCTCCGACGAAAGCGTCAAATGAAAAACCCCCAGGCATAAGCCTGGGGGTTGGTGTGGAGCGGGAGACGGGACTTGAACCCGCGACCCCGACCTTGGCAAGGTCGTGCTCTACCAACTGAGCTACTCCCGCATGGAAAAAATCCCCCGCACCGACCTACTCTCCCAGGACCCTGCGGTCCCAGTACCATCGGCGCTGGCGCGTTTCACTTCCGTGTTCGGAATGGGAACGGGTGGTTCCACGCCGCTATGGGCACGGGGGATTCTCGTGTTTTGCTTTTCAAAATCCCACGCCGCCTTCGGGCGGCAGGGGATCCAGGCTGGGGTGGTCATCAGGGCAAAAAGGG